>JAZLML010000064.1:0-42983 GCA_045598625.1 Saccharofermentans sp. | reverse complement strand
GTAGAGATAATCGAGGGACATCTCATGCCAGACCACGTACATATGCTGGTAAGCATACCGCCGAAGTATAGTGTCAGTCAATTTATGGGATATCTGAAGGGAAAGAGTGCCCTGATGATATTCGATAAGCATGCTAATCTGAAGTACAAATATGGAAACCGACATTTCTGGGCGGAAGGTTACTATGTGAGTACAGTAGGATTAAATGAAGCAACAATCAAGAAGTACATCCAAGATCAAGAACAACATGATATAGCGATGGACAAATTGAGTGTGAAGGAATATGAAGACCCTTTCAAGTGTAGCAAGTAATACGAACGCCCTTTCAAGGGGCGGCTAAGAGTCAAAGGCAGTAGGCTTGAACAGAATGTGAAAGCCAGCGTCTTTAGGCGCTGGCCGGTAACATGGGCTTATAGCCCTAGTGCAAACCACCCGTTTGACGGGTGGTTATGATTCGTAAACTTCACTTCGGTGTGCGATTGATACTGCTACAATGACTAACTCGTCTTCCTTGATTTCAACGAGTAAGTGATAATCTCCTATGCGGTATCTCCAGTAGCCTTTCAGATTGGCAGTTAATCCTTTTCCTAATGCTTTAGGGTCTTCGCAGTCTGTAAGGTGTTTTTTTATCCATTTAGCAATTATTATCTGAACGGATCGGTCGAGTTTTCGTAATTGTTTCTCAAAATCTTCTGTAGTTAAAAGTTTGTATTTCACAGATCTAATTCCGCCCACAATTCTTCTATAGGTCTAGTGTTTAGAGTTCCTTCCTCTTTCTTGTGCTCATATTCTTTAATTATCTGGAAATCATATTCGTCTTCTAGTTTCTCGAATACAAGTCTTTTCATTAAGGAAGACACTCCACAACCATATATGGAAGACGCCTTAGTCAGTAGTTCTTGTTCTGTATCACTTACTCGTATACTTATTACTGCACTCATATTTTTACCTCCTTATTTGTCATACATTTGTCATACATATATTATCACATTGTTTGTCATTCTACCAGTGAAAAATGAAATATAGGGAAAAAATCTATTGTTCATATAACGGCAGCTCAAAAGGGCTGCTTTTTTTGATGGAATGTATAAAAAATGTATTATATACCAACCTAGCTTTAAATCTGTTTCTTTAATGGGACAGTTGAAGAAATTCATATTCATATTCATATACATTTATCCAATATTTATACTGGAAATGTGTTAATAAAAACAAATGTTATCGTTAACAATGAAAGTCTACATTTTTCTGTTCTAAAACGCAGTATTTTTCTTGAAAGTGTTAACAATAGTATGTTAGTATGTTTTTGTGAACACAAGGGGGCTAAATATGAATTACGGATACGCACGTTGTAGCGCTAATGAATCACGACAAGATATATCACGGCAGCGTCGTGTACTATGTGATAAAGGTGTGTCTGAAAGTAATATTTTCTTTGAGTATGAATCAGGCACGAAGAAGGATAGAGTAGAGTTAAATCGACTACTTGAAACTGTTCAGCCCGGCGACTCGATTATTACTACTGAAGTTTCAAGACTTACTCGTTCTACCAGTCAATTATGTGAATTAATCGAGACAATCAAGGACAAAAAGCTTCAACTTGTTATTGGCAGCATAATTGTTGACTGTAGGGGAGACGAACCTGATCCGATGACTAAAGGTATGTTAATGCTCTGGGGTGTGTTTTCAGAAATGGAAAGAGAAATGATATCTCAGAGAGTTAAGTCCGGAGTACTAAATGCAAAAGCTAAAGGCAAGATATTGGGAAGACCACCAACAACGATAGCAGATATACCTCATAAGTTCTGGGAGCAATACGATAACTATGCATCTGGAAATATTAATATTACCGATTATGCTAAGTTGTGTGGATGTTCTCGAAATACGATTTACAAGTATCTGCGTTTAGTAGAAGCGAACAAATAAGGAGAACTATATGGATTCTGATGATTACAAGATAAAAACCTATAAGTGTGATAGAGAAGAACTTATAAACAATTGGGAAGTAGCAGCTGGTCTTCAGGCTGTTGATAATTTAAGACCTTCGGACTATCTCTATTCTCAAGTTGAAAAACATATTGAGGGCAAGCTGAACTATGATGACATAAGAACAAATCTAAATAGTTACTATTCCCAAAATGAAAACATTCCTATGGAACAAAGAGAAGCTGATCTCGTTACTACTAGAATTGCCGAAATGCTTCAAAACGCGGAGTTTACTTTTTCTACAAGAATGTTAAATGTAATTCACGGTTTTCTCTTTAAAGATGTACTCGATGCAAGAATTACAGGGAAGTTTAGAAATTATGGAATTACTAAAAAAGAACCTATACTAAATGGAAATTCCGTAGTATATGGCACACCAGATGAAATTAAATTCTTCCTTGATGATGTATTAGCAAAATATAAGAATATACGACTTAGTTTTCCTTTAACTCAGAGCGACTATGAGAAACTTGCATCTTTTATTTCTGAACTTTGGCGTATTCATCCTTTCGGTGAAGGAAACACAAGAACTGTTGCAGTATTCTTTCAGTTATATATGAATACAATTGGAATACAGTTAAACAACGATGACTTTAAAAAGAATAGTTGCTATTTTAGAAACGCTTTAGTACGTTGTAACTATTCAAATGTACCTAAACAAGTCTATGAAGATAATCAATACTTGGTGAAGTTCATCTCTAATCTCTTTAAGAACGAACCAGTCAGTCTTTCTAACTATGAATTGTTTGCTCCGGAACTGTTTTCTGATGCAGATGAACTTGAAGAAAAGAGAAATAATTATTGTATTGAAAACGACTACTACACGGATGTATTGCTATTCGATACTGAAATCACAGAAGAAACTGAACATAACAACCATGACGAGATATAAAGAAAGTTAGAATTATGGAAACAAATAAATATTTAATTGAAAGACTTATAACTGAAATGAACCACAAAATAAGCGGTGGTATATACAATAAGCTTCAAGTTGATTTCGCTTATAACTCGAATCACATGGAAGGAACTCAGTTATCTCACGAACAAACAAGACACATCTTTGAAACGAACTCTCTATCCGGGGACAAAATTATCATCGATGACGTTCTTGAGACAATTAATCACTTTAATTGTTTTAAACATATTCTTAATACTTATATGGAGCCTCTAAACGAAGACTACATTAAAGAACTTCACAAGATGTTAAAAAACGGTCTTGTAACTGATAATGATGAGATAGTAATAGGTGAGTATAAGCGATATAGCAACATTGTTAGTAACATTGAAACATCTAAACCATCACAAGTAAAAGATGATATTAATGAACTACTAAAAAAATACAGTAAGAAAAATAGTATTACTTTATTAGATATAGTTATCTTTCATTCAGACTTCGAGAAGATTCATCCGTTTTACGATGGAAACGGTCGAGTTGGTAGATTAATAATGCTAAAAGAATGTCTAAAGAATGACATTATACCATTCTTCATAAATGAGAATGATAAGTTATTCTATTATAGAGGACTAGAAAGACACCAAAAATATGATGATATACAACAGCTGCTATCTACTTGCGAACTGATGCAGGATGATATGAAGTCAATTATGGAATACTTTGAAGTGAATTATGATTTAGAACCAAACGAAGACCTAGATATTTAACTTTGTCCGCGGCGTGGACGAAGTTGTGAAACACCTGAATTTATTGCATTTAGGACAAAAAAATGCAAAAAAGTGATTTAATGAGATATTTACTCAAGACTTGATAAGAGAAGTATTCAGATGTTGTTGCCATCTATAGTAGACTTGGTTAACAATTATCTGTTTATTATTTTTTCTTAATTAACCATTCGGTATAATATCAATTTTACCGAATGGGGTATAAGAACAAATAGATTAAGAATACAATTAATATAAAGGAATACAGAGATAAACCAAATTATGGACGAATCATTAAATTATCGCATCACTAAGATTGATGAAATATTATAAGTATTTATTAGGAACAAACATATAATAATTACTTAAAGTTGTTTTCGATAGCCAACTTTCAATAGATTAATTTCTGATTCGAAATCTATTGAAGCTAAATCCAATGATAAAGATGAAGTAATGATTCAATAGTTTAATTATAATCGGAGTTGTTTCATTGCTTCGTTGAATGAAATCTCGTTTTAGAAATTACTACCTGCTGTAACCTTCTTAATTATGTTACATTTCCCTGTCGAACAAATGTTCTTGAAGGGAATTATTTGATTCCTGATGATCCGAAACCGCCGCCGCGATTCTCACCCAGTTCTGATACGGATTTATCTTCTTCAATATCTCCGTATGTAACTTCGCAAATAACCATTTGCGCTATTCTGTCGCCTTTTCTTATTAAGTAAGATCCGTGCGGAGCGTCTTTTACATCTAATGTATAAGGGTCTTCCCTATCACTATTTTGGACTGAAGCATTATGTATTATAACGTTTACTTCGTCACGGTATCCGCAATCAATTGTTCCTGGAGCATTTGGTATTCTTAGCATCGTTTTAAGAGAAATACCGCTTCTAGGTCTTATTTGGACCTCATAACCGTATGGAATAGCCATTTTAAGGCCAACAGGAATAAGGCAAGTTTCGCCTGGAAGGATAACTTTATCTACGCAGGAATATAAGTCCATTCCGGCATCTCCGTCATGAGCATATTTTGGCATAACGGCGTTTTCGCGACATTTTTCGATCGGTAAAGCAATTCTTGTCATATTAACTCCTTATATAATCACGGTTACTGATACGGTATTAAGTCCTAATTCATTGATTCTTACAATCATTTCTTCATCATAGTAATTGCGGCAAGGACCCCAAATCGATGATGAACAGTCTGCGGCTCTTGAAATTAATACTAAATCGTTATTCTCGGATTTAATTCTGTAATCAACTTTATCAAAGCAAGATCTGCAACCTGATTTATGTTCACCAAGAGGACAGAAGTGACTTTGCATCCAAGGAATATAACCGTTGTTAAGTACATATAATGTAAAATCTCCGTCGAACTTAGCTACGAAAGATTTTAACATGCTGTAAGATTCTTCAGCCGACAATTCATATGAGATAAAACAGCCGTCAGAATATGTGGTAGCTTCATTAATTGATGTTGAATTATAAAAGTTACCGCCGGCAGAAATAACGTGACTTATATTTTCATAAGAATCCTTGGAAATAAAGTGTTTGGAATCAATAACAGATACAAATCTGTCTTTATATGTTTCTTTAATTGAATCCAAAGCCGAAGCGAAAGCTTTATCCATGAAATCGTGATAAGCATCCGGGAAAAAGACGCTTAGTTTGGCATCATTTGAAGCCATAAAATTATCGATAATCTTAGCGAACTTATTAACACAGAAATCATAGATGCTAAAACAGTAAATATCAAAGTCTCCGACTTTAGATAAATCGGTTCTGTTAACAGAAGGAATCATTGCCATAGTCTGAGATTTACCATATGAATCAGTATAGAAATCGTCAGAAACTTCAGAATCATCCTCATCGCCGAACATATCAAATTCCGGAACGAAAATATCTCTGTTGTACTGATCCAAAATCTCATAGGAAAGATTTGCCAATGTTTCACGGCGTAATTCATTAATATCACTGATTTTGCATTTTACAGGCATATCCTCATTCTCGAAAACAACATCAATAACCCTAAATGACGTGTCACCGGTTTTTCGAAGTTGTGATTCGATTCTATCAATTGGCAAAGGATTACCTTCAAATGAACTCTCGAAATCAATACAAAAATCTGCATCGATATCCTTATTGATTCCGTCAGTAACTGATGCAGCTAATGATATAGAATTCTTATCAACGCTTACAGTTAAGGAAATCGGTGTCTTTTTAAGTTCATCTTTAGATACACAGAAATCAGAACTCATCAAGAAAACTGAAGGCTTATCGTCAACTCGTATTTTCGAGATAATTTCAGGATGTAAACCCTTTACGGCAAGCGCTTTAGGCATTTCATGAATCTTTCCTATCGGGAAAGAACAAAGCTCGATACTGCCGTTTCTTATAGAAAGATAATTACCTTTCTGAGGCATTGGAAGATTCTCATTATAAGAGAACGTAATTGTTCCTTTCTTTGAATCGGTTGATTTAACAAAACCGAGTCTTAATCCGTATTTACCGACAAAATCTCCGGAAAGGAACTTCTCATCCTTCTTACTGCTTAAGTATTGAGAAGTAAAACTACCGCCTCTGTTGAATGATACAAGCAAATCGTTATAAACTGATTTAACAAGTTCCGCGGAATATGTGCCTTCATAGTAGGCATCAATCAATTTACGATAAGAAATAACTGCTGCTGAAACGTAATTTACGTCACGCATTCTTCCTTCTATCTTAAGAGAAGCAACGCCGGCGCTTATAAGTTCAGGAAGATATTCGGCAGCACATTTGTCCTTAGGAGAAATCAGATGGCCTGATTTAATTCTGGTCTGTTCTGCATATAAATCATATTCCTGTCTGCAAGGCTGTGCACAAAGACCGCGATTACCGCTTCTTGAACCGCTCTTATTCATGCTGCTGAACAAACAAAGTCCCGAGTAGCAAACACAAATAGCACCATGAACAAAGACTTCGGTTTCAATCTTATTTGCTGATGCGGCACGAGTTCTGGTTCTTATCTCTTCCAATGAAAGTTCTCGAGGTAAAACGACGCGTTTATATCCTATTTTCGAAAGCTCGGAGAATTCAGCTTTATCGAAAACGTTCATCTGAGTGCTGCATACAAGTTCAATCTCAGGATACTTATCAAGAATCTTCTTACCAAGACCGATATCCTGAACAATTATTTGATCAACACCGCATTCGTAAGCTTTATACGCTGTATCAAGTGCATCATTTATCTCATAATCATTAACCAACGTATTTAACGTAAGATATACTTTTGAATTTCTTAAGTGAGCATAGTTACATCCGATACGTAAATCTTCATAGGAAAAATTAGAAGCATTGATTCTTGCATTAAAGGCATTAATTCCTAAGTATACGGCATCGGCACCACAATCAACTGCAGCCTTCAATATCTCTAGAGATCCTGCAGGAGCCATTAATTCTATTTTCTTCATTGAAAACCTCTGATAAAAGAAAGATTAATCTTTATTCTCGGATTTACTATCCGTATCTTTAATACTGTTTCCGCCCTGAACCAGTTCATCCATAGGTGTAAGCTTTTTATTCTTTCTGCTGGCCAAATACTCCTGATTCTGAAGGTATAACAACTCAGTCTTAAGTGAATCGTTTTCGGTACGAAGTTGAAGCAAAAGCTCACAAGCATCAACCAATGCAAGAATACCGGCTTTTGAATTTGTTAATCCCGGATTGGTGCTTCTCGCTTCCTCAAAAAACTTATTTGCCGTAAGAGCAATTCTTCTGATTCTATCTTCGCTCATATCCTCAGCAGTACTTAATAAATAACGATTGCCGCCGATTTCAACCGGTACTCTTATCGGTTCTTCGGCCATAACAGGTTTAACGTTACGCTCGGCAATTTTCTCATCAAGAGTAGGAACGCGAGCAGGCTCAGTTATGGATTTGCTCATACTTCCCTTATATCTTTGCTCATAGGTGGCCATTAAAGGGAGCTTGGAACCTTCGGACTTCTTATTACTGATCTTACCGTCAGAATACTTTCCCATAATGCTGTTAACGTTGGAATTCTTCATAAATACCCCCTAAATCATGCCAATAAACTGATTTTACTATAAATATCTACAAATTGTTCAGGTGTAAGTACTTCTGCCCTGGTATTAGGATTAATTCGTAACATAAACAGAGCTTTTTGAAGAGGAAGCCCCGTAGTATGTGAATCAAAATATGATTTCAAAGAGTTAAAAAGTGTTTTCCTTCTTTGCGAAAAACAAGCTTCCACAAAATCAACAAAATCTTCGGTTATTACAAAATTGCTTTCTTTCAGACTTAATTTCTTTGTTAAAGTAATAACTGAAGATAATGTGTGAGGCATCGGATAGAAGTTATCAGCGGAAACATTGAATTCCTTATTTACTGTTCCGTAAACTGAACACAAAACTGCCAAAGGACCGTATTGCTTTGATTTCGGAACAGCGCATATTCTGTCGATAGCATCTGTCTCAACCATGAAAGTCATTCTCTCGGCAGAATTACAGTCAACAAGAAGCTTCTTAATCAAAGGCGTAGTAATGTTATAAGGAATATTACTTAGGACAAAATCAAATCCCTTATACGGAAGATAGTCTTCCCTCTTAAGCTTAAGGAAATCCTCATTAATTACATTAGCGTAGTCTTTAAATAATTCGTGATTTGTTAAGTACTCGGATAACCTCTTATCAATTTCTACAACAGTATATTGGAGATTTCCGTTTAAGTATCTGATGACATATTCAGTTAAGGATCCGATACCCGGGCCGATTTCAAGAATATTACTGTCGTCCCGAATATCAGATGTTTTAACTATTCTTTCAATAATCTCATCATTGCACAAAAAGTTTTGGCCGAAGTTTTTATCGGCGTGCAAATTATTCGTATCTAATATTTCCAAAACTTTCTGCTTATCCATGAATCACCTATCAGAGGAAGTATGCAATACCGGACTCGAAAATCTTCTGATCCTTAGGTCCAGGAATGTTCATGCACAAATCCTTATCATAACGCTCACTATGACCCATCTTACCAAAGATTCTGCCGTCAGGTGAAAGGATACCTTCGATAGCACATACAGAACCGTTAGGGTTAAATGCCGTAACAGATGAAGGGTTGCCGTTATCATCAACGTAGCAAGTTGCAATCTGACCGTTAGCGGCAAGTTTCTTAACCAAATCATCGCTAGCAACAAATCTACCCTCACCGTGTGATACAGGTATCTTATAAATCTCACCAGGCTTGGTAAGTGAGAGCCATGGACTGTTATTAGTCATAACCATTGTTGAAACATAAGAGTTCTGGTGACGACCGATATTGTTGAATGTCAATGTAGGACTATCAGGTGTCAATTCTCTGATATCGCCGTAAGGAACAAGTCCGAGCTTAATAAGAGACTGGAAACCGTTACAGATACCGAGCATCAAACCGTCTCTGTTAAAGAGCAAATCTCTGACTGCGTCTGTAATATACTGATTTCTGAAAGCAGCAGCAAAGAACTTACCGGAACCTTCAGGTTCGTCACCTGCGGAGAATCCGCCCGGAAGCATAATGATATTTGCTTCTTTTATCTTATTGGTAAGAACTTCAAATGACTCGTTAATATCATTCTGATTCTTATTTCTTACTACGAAAACATCTGCTTCACCGCCGGCTCTTTCAAAAGCTCTTGCAGAGTCAATTTCACAGTTTGTTCCCGGGAATACAGGAATCAATACACGAGGTTTTGCGCCCTTAAGTACTGAAGGTGCAGCCTTAAGTTTCTTATCCGTATTATAAAGCTCAACCTTAACAGGCATGGTTCCATCATTAGCTTTAGTTGCGAAAATAGGCTCAAGTTTACCTTCGTAAGAAGCCAAAGCATCTTCAACTGAAATCTTTGAATCCTTATATGTGAAGAAACCGTCATCGGTTGTAACACCAAGGAACTTACCGCCTGCCATTTCAACCTTATCGATAGCATTGCTGTCATTATCGATAGCAAGAATAATTGTAGCAAGACTTCTGTTAAACAAGCACTTCTCATCCAAAGCGTCATCAAACTTGAAACCGAGTTTGTTACCGAAACACATTGCAGCAACTCTTGAAGCAATACCTGAAGACTTAACAACTGCAGCATTCTTAAGCTGTCCTCTTGCTGTAAGTTCTTTTACGGCTTTAATTACACGCATTGCGTGATCCTTCTTATAATAACCTACTTCATTTCTTGCAACTTTAATGAAGTAAAGTTTCTGGCCCTTTGACTTAAGAGTTGCAGTAATAATCTTATCAACAGTAGACATACCTACAGCAAAGCTTACGAGCGTTGGAGGTACATGAATATCATTAAATGTACCGCTCATAGAATCTTTACCACCTATTGAAGCTGTACCGAAATCAAGCTGTGCCTTATAGCTTCCCAAGAGTGCCTGCAAAGGCTTGCCCCAAGCTACATCAGAACTCATTCTTTCAAAGTACTCCTGGAATGTAAGACGAGCTGTCAAAGGATCGACACCCATACATAAAAGCTTAAGTAAGCTTTCTACTACGGAATGGTAAGCGCCGCAATATGGATTCCACTCAGTAAAATAAGGATCAAAACCATAAGTCATTACGGAGCAGTTCTTTGTATAGCCCTTATCCAAAGGAATCTTACAAGCCATACCTTCCTCAGGTGAATACTGATACTCACCGCCGTAAGGCATAATAACCGTACCTGCACCGATTGAAGAGTCAAATCTCTGAATTAATCCTCTCTGGCAACAACCCTGAAGAGTATTAAGAGAATTCTTAAGTGATGAAGCAAAATCTCCTTCAACATAAGTTTCATTCATGGAGTCAACATACTTATTTACAACATCGGACTTAGCAACCTTAACATCTGCAAACTGACTTGCACCGTTAGTATCGATAAAGCTTCTAGGGAGATCAACAATAGTATTTCCGCACCACTGCATCTTCATTATAGGTTCTTCAGTAACTTCAGCAACTACGATAGCCTCAAGGTTTTCCTTATCAGCATAGGATAAGAACAACTCTCTGTCTTCCTTATGGATTACACAAGCCATACGCTCCTGAGATTCCGAAATAGCAATCTCTGTACCGTCAAGACCTTCATACTTCTTAGGAACCAAATCAAGATTGATATTAAGTCCGTCAGCAAGCTCACCGATTGCAACGGAAACACCGCCGGCACCGAAGTCATTACATCTTACGATAAGGCGTGTAACGTCAGGATTTCTGAAAAGTCTCTGAATCTTTCTTCCTGTAGGAGGATTTCCCTTCTGAACCTCAGCTCCGCAAGTAAGAACTGACTTCTCATCGTGTGCCTTAGAAGAACCTGTAGCACCGCCGATACCGTCACGACCTGTACGACCGCCCAAAAGAACAACGATATCACCCGGAATCGGACGCTCACGAACAATGTTCTCTGCAGGAGCAGCACCGATAACAGCACCTATTTCCATTCTCTTTGCTACATAACCCGGATGGTAGATTTCTTCAACCTGACCCGTAGCAAGACCAATCTGGTTACCGTATGAGGAATAACCTGCAGCTGCTGTACGAACGATTTTCTTCTGCGAAAGTTTACCCTTTAATGTCATTGAAACAGGAACCGTAGGATCGCCTGCACCTGTTACACGCATTGCCTGGTATACATATGATCTACCTGAAAGCGGATCTCTGATAGCACCGCCTAAACAAGTAGCAGCACCACCAAATGGCTCAATTTCCGTAGGATGGTTATGTGTCTCATTCTTAAACATAAGAATGTAATCTTTATCCTCACCGTCAACCTGAATCTTAATCTTTATGGAGCAAGCATTAATTTCTTCGGACTCATCCAAATCGGCAAGCTTTCCGTCTTTCTTAAGTTTCTTCATTGCAAGTGTTGCAACGTCCATAAGGCAAACAGGTTTCTTACCTATTCTTTCGCCGTAGATATCTTCTCTGGAAGAAAGATAATCCTGATATGTTGCTTTAATTTCTTCTGTAAGCTCATCATCACCTTCGAAAACAATATCCTCAAGGTTAGTAAGGAATGTTGTGTGGCGGCAGTGATCTGACCAATATGTATCAAGAACTCTGATTTCAGTAACTGTAGGGTTTCTTCCCTGCTCTTTAAAGAAATCCTGTGTGAACTTAACATCTGCATCACTCATGGCAAGACCCATGGAAGAACGAAGATCCTTAAGTTCAGAATCACTCATAGAAATAAAGTTATCAATATTTGCAACGGTCGTAGGAATATCGAAAACATCTTCCAATGTTTCAGGCTTATCAAAAGAAGCTTTACGTGCTTCAACAGGGTTAATCAAATAACCGTCAACGGCATTTTTCTGATCATCGGTCATTGAACCGTAGAAACAAATAATTCTTGCAGTCTTTACAATCGGACGATCTTTCTGAGTTAAAAACTGAACGCACTGAGCAGCGGAATCTGCACGCTGGTCATACTGACCCGGAAGAGCTTCAATAGCAAGAACATAGCAACAATCGGAAGTATCGATTGTCTCATCATAAACGTTATCAACCGGAGGCTCGGAGAATACTACAGATTTAGCTTTCTCATACTCCTCTTTATTGATTCCCGATATATCGTATCTGTTAAATACCTTAACATCCGTAAGCGTATCTATCTTAAGATCCGCTTTCAAATCCTTCATAATACCTTTTGCTTCAACTGCATAAGGTGTCTTCTTCTCAGAAAATACTCTTAAAACCTGTTCAGCCATTTAAATAACCTCCGACATTTTCATACTCTGCTATTTTATTAAAAAAACAAATTAAATGCTACCTGATAACAACTTCGAATTATATTCGAGGAAACGGTTTAATCCTTCTGCATCAAGGGAACCGTGAGCAAGACAAGCCTGATCATAAATATGTTGAGCAAGTCTGTCAGCTTCTTCCTTGCGTGTACCCATTTCATTAATTGCAAGAAGCTTGGTTACAAGCGGATTATCAGCGTTAATTACCAAGTCTTTCTTAACCGGGAACATCGAATCCAAATCCTTATAAGGATCATCATCTTTACCGGTTCTCATCTTCTCGAACTGTTCACGCATTTCAGCCATTCTTCTTGCTTCTTCAGTTTCTCTTATAAAAGCAGGAAGTGTATTCTCGCCCAAATTCATTGCGGTTACTTCAAGAGAATCGTTACCTAAAGCACCCTTAAAGAAATCAGCATACTTCTTGGTTGTGTCCTCATCGGAATCTGTGCCCGAAAGCTCAGCATCAACTCGCTTGAACTTGAAATTCTGGTACTTATATTCAAGGAATGAAATGAAATTATTATCGAGTTCCTCGTCAAGAATAATAACACTATATCCGTCATTTTCTGCCATCTGAATATATGCAGCCTGAGCTTTGGAATCAGTCGTATATTTGATGGTATCCTTACCGTCGGTAAGTTCGCTGATTGTCATAAACTTACCGTCAGTTGTCTTAAAGAGGCAAATATCCTTTACTTTGTCGCAGAACTTTTCTTCTTTAAGCATTCCGTACTTAACGAAAACGGAAATATCGGACCAATAAGTCTGGAATGACTCTCTGTCATGCTTGAACAAGTCATTTAACTTATCGGAAACCTTTTTAATGATATGAGAAGAAAGCTTCTTAACATAATCATCCTGCTGCAATGCCGATCTTGAAACGTTAAGAGGCAAATCAGAACAATCAAGTGTACCTTTAAGCAAGAAAAGAAAATCAGGAATGATTTCTTCGATGTTATCGGCAACAAAAACCTGATGATTATAAATCTTAATTCTGCCTTCCAAAGACTGATAAACATTATCTGTTTTAGGGAAATACAAAATACCCTGCAAAGTAAACGGATAATCCAAATTCAGGTGAATCCAGAACAAAGGATCTCTCATATCCGGGAAAACTTTGTGGTAGAAAGAAATATACTCTTCATCTGTACAATCAGAAGGCTTCTTGGTCCAAAGCGGAGCCTTATCGTTAAGCGGTACAGGAGTTACATCTTTAACATCCTCACTGCCGTTATCCGATTCTGAAGATTCCTTTTTCGCTGATAAATCCTCAAAAAACAAATCTACAGGAATAAATGAACAGTACTTATTTAAAACCTCACGAATCTTGGATGCCGGGAACATTCCCTTAGCTTCTTCGGACAACGTAAGAGTAATTATTGTTCCTCTGGTTTCCTTATCGGAACCGTCAATTTCAAATTCCATTCCGTCTTCGGAAGTCCAAAGTACGGCATCTTCGCCTTCAATGAAAGACTTTGTATTGATTGTAACTTTATCTGCTACCATAAAAGCAGAATAAAAACCCAATCCAAAATGGCCGATGATACCTGCTTTATCCGTAGACTGCTCCTGATATTTCGTAACAAAATCCATAGCGCCCGAGAAAGCAATCTGGTTAATATACTTATCGATTTCTTCGGATGTCATACCGATACCGTTATCCTCAAAAGAAATGGTACCGTTATCGGAATCATAAACTACCTTGATGAAATAATCAGATTCGTCTGCTTTAGCTTCACCCAATTCTGTCAATCTCTTAAATTTTGAAACCGCATCTGCACAGTTTGATACAAGTTCTCTGACAAAAATATCTTGATCCGAATAAAGCCACTGTCTGATTACCGGGAAAATATTCTCGGTCGTAACTGAAACTTTACCTGATTTAATTGCCATAATAACCTCCGTTATCTATTAAAATTATTATTTAAAACGTATTCATCGGTAACTGCCTTGTAGGATTCGGCAATTTTTTTAAGAATAGGATTGTTAACTGAGTCAAAAACATAGTCATCAACATATGTAATCGGAAGAATATCAAAAGGAGTGCTCGATACAAAAAGTGCGGAATTTTTATGAGAAGCCAACTCTTCCAACGTAAAAGTTCCGATTTTTAAGGATAAACCGGAGTTTTCAAGTGATTCCAATACACGCTTTCGAGTGATGCCGATAAGAATAACATCATTGGAGGCGGAATAAACTTCACCGTCAACAATTGCAAAAAAATTAGACTTACTGCCTTCGGTAATCTTGCCGTTTCTGTCAGCAAGTAATACCTCATACGGAAGACCGTGAGCATTCGACTCACTAAACTTATCTGCTACAGCTTTTTTATATTCACCTCTGAAGACTTTTATATTCGGGTCGACACGTTCCCATGAAAGCACATTGGTATTAATACCGGTCTTATACATGTCGGATGAAGGTATATTAGCTTCACATAAATGGAAAAGTGTTACATTTCTGGTAAGAACTATACGAAGATTACCTTCAAAACTATTAAGATTTAATGCCTTAATGTACGCGAAAATTTTATCCTTAAGATTGGTTGTATCAAGTTCAAAGTTCTCGATACCTTCAACGGACTTTTTAAGGCGAAGTAAATGCTCTTCGAAAAACAATAATGTATCGCAATGAATGCGTACTGTTTCGTAATAAGTAACTTCATCGGTAGGTTTCAATAAATCCGAAACTTCAGAAGAATCGGAAGAGATTAATTCACCGTTCAAGTAAAATAAAGAACCGACAGCATTTTCCAAAAGCGGATAACTCATATACAACTCCAAATATTTATCTACTAAATTGTAACCTTAATACTGATTAATTGAAACATTAAGACAATAAAAACCTGCACAAAATTCTGCATAAAAATCACTGAAATTTAAAATTATGACGAAATCTGTTTTCTGAAACTGATTCTGCTAATAAATATATTATTTTAATTGAGGGTTACCCTCTTCTCCCTATTCGTAAACTACGTTGAAAAAACAAATTAATTTACTATTACTTGCATGGATATACATAGTGTTGTATATTTATGCAGTTGCAAACAGAGGATGTAGAGTGTTTTCGAGATTAGAAGATATATGGAAATTCGCTTGATAACCAAAAATGACTACGAACAAGTTTATGATGTTCGACTCATATGACGGTATCGCTAAGCTTCTTGACCGAAATCCAAATACCTGTTTTGCAGCGATTTGTGATAACATAATTGTTGGTGTAATCTTGGTTTAAAATGACGGACGACGCGGATATATTCACCATATGGCCGTACGTCCGAAATATAGAAGATTAGGTATTATGCGAACAGACTTAAACTACAGAAATATGGCTCTTACGGAGCAAATTATAACAGAAACTTAAGGAGTAAGTTTATGGCTAAGAAAATGTGGGCCGGTCGATTTGAAAAAGCAACCGACAAGGCAGTTAACGATTATAATTCTTCCCTTCCTTTTGACTGCAGAATGTATAAGCAGGATATTGAAGGCAGCGTAGCTCATAGTGCTATGCTTGCAAAACAAGGAATTATTTCTCAGGAAGACGCCGATAAAATAAGAGAAGGTCTTTTATCTATTCTTGAAGATATCGAGAACGGTAAGCTTACCTTCGATTCCGATGCCGAAGACATTCATATGTTTATCGAAGAGGAGTTAACCGAAAGAATCGGAGATGCGGGAAAAAGACTTCACACAGGAAGATCAAGAAATGACCAAGTTGCTTTGGATCAAAGACTTTACGCTGTTGATGAGTCTATGGAAATCATGTCCTTGCTCGGAGAATTAAGAGATGCATTAATTGAGATTGCAAAGGCAAATACCGAAACTTATATGCCGGGCTATACTCACCTTCAAAGAGCTCAGCCGATAACTTTCGCTCATTATCTTTCTGCTTATATTGAAATGTTCGGTCGCGATATGGACAGACTGGAATCTGCTATCGAAAGAGCAAATGTATCTCCGTTAGGTTCCGGAGCTTTGGCGGGAACGACATATCCTTTGGACAGAGAGTGGGTATCCGAAGAACTCGGTATGAACGGTGTTACTTTTAATTCCCTTGACGGTGTTGCAGACAGAGACTGGGCAATTGAACTTGCTTCTTTCGCTTCCATCTTTATGATGCATCTTTCCAGAATGAGTGAGGAAATTATATTGTATTCATCTCAGGAATTTAAGTTTTTCGAACTTGATGATGCTTATTCTACAGGTTCTTCCATGATGCCTCAGAAGAAAAATCCCGACGTAGCTGAGCTTACCAGAGGAAAGACAGGACGTGTTTACGGAGATTTGATTTCCCTTCTCGTTATTATGAAAGGCTTACCTCTCACCTATAACAAAGACATGCAGGAAGTCCAGGAGTCTTTATATGACGTAATTGATACCGTAAAGGCTGTTCTTGTTCCGTTTACCGGTATGATTAAAACCATGACTATCAATAAAGACAAAATGGAGGCCGCAGCTCTCGGAGGCTTTACAAATGCTACTGATTTGGCTGACTACCTCGTACGTAAAGGCATTCCTTTCAGAAGCACTCATGAGATTTCAGGTAAATTGGTTCACTATTGTATCGCCAATAATACTACTCTTCTTGATTTACCGCTAGAGACGTTTAAGGAGTTCAGTGATTTAATCGAAGACGATATTTATGAAGCTATTTCTCTTAAGACTTGTGTTGAGAAAAGAACTATTACAGGAGCTCCTTCTCCTGAGACAGTAAAAAATTATCTTAATTCTCTCTGATGGTGCATATTAACTTAAAATTTAGAATCCTGAAAACAATTAAGTTTTCAGGATTTTATTTTGCTGAGGTCTGATTTTTACTTCCAATACATCAACGTTATCCGGTTGATTAATTACGTATCTTACACACTCGGTAATATCAGAAGGCTTTAATGAACAGTCTTCATCAGGAATAAAGTCGGCATTTCTGTATAAATCTGTAGTTGTTAAATCCGGGCTTATAATATTGACCTTAATGTTATGCTTGCGAACCTCATCGAAAAGACTCTTCGCAAAACTTGTAAGGCCTGCTTTGGAAGCCCCGTAGGCACAAGCGTGAGTATTAATGTGATCTGCAGTAATTGACGAAAGATATATAAATCTGCCGGATTTTCGTTTCTTAAAATACGGAAGATAAAACGAAGTAATAACCATCGGAGACGTTAAATCAGTATCGACTGTTTCTTTTATGGAATCACTCGAAATCGTCTCATGAAGACCGTAATATGCGCAGCCTGCACTGAAAATTACAATATCCGGAATCTCAATTGATTTTAAAACCTTGTTTACATTAGAAAAATCGGTTACATCAAGAGAAATAAGAGACATTCTGTCCTTAAATTCCGAGACTTTATCAATATCTCGACCGAAGGCATAGACTTTGTTTTCGAGAGATAAAGAAAGAGCTATATCAAGACCGATACCGGAGGTTGCTCCGAATACTACAATAACTTTACTCATAACTTACTCCTTTATCGTCCCAAGTATATATTCTGTCTTCAGGAAAGTACTTCATAACTTCGTTTCGTACAAAACTTATCATTTCATCCGAAAGACTGCCGTAATGCGAAACCTTATTCTCGCTTATAAACGGATACGAAATACAAACGGAATCAGGTCTTCTTTTGCGAATAAGCTTCAAATAATCGGTCGAAATACGAAATACTCCAAGGCTTATGTCATATATCTTATCCGAATCAATCTGCTCGAAAACAGTCTTTACGAGATAACTATATTTAAGCTTCCAATCAAAACAATAAATTATCGGATCGATGCAAATTCTTGTTTTAAAGCCTTTGTTAACGGCACATTTGGCTGCATCAAGTCTCGCCTTCAATGGGGATGCCTTGCTCTCTATATCATCGGAAAAGCATTCAGGAGATAAAGTCCATGCAAAAATAACATTATCCGAAGGGTTAAAAGCATCAAACAACTTTCCGTTACCGAACTTGGTTCTTACTTCGATGGTAAGATTAGGATGTTCGGAGGCATACTTGATAAATTTACCTACATAACCAAGCATTTTTTCCATAGCAAGTAAATCCGTATCATACGAAATACAAAGATAAACATCCTTTATAGCAAGAATTCTATCAAGTTCCTTAAAACAGTCATCGATATTAACGCTTACCGCTATGTTTCCTGTAGGATAAAGCCCCTGAAGATAGCAGTAATCACAATTAAAAATGCAATTCATAACCGTGGAACAATAATAGAAATTGTCATTTCCGAAATTCTGACAGACATCGGCACCGCGATAAATGAAATTACCATGGTTCTCGGTAAGAATCAAAGCTTGCGAAAGCTTCTGAAGTTCAACATTTTGATGTGTTCTGTTAAATACTTCCTTATAGTTATTGATTTTGATGACGTTTCTGCCGCTCAAATCAATTTCAACAGAAGACAAATCTATTGATTTCTCAACATAGACATTGGTAAAACCTGCATTAAGTTGATCATAATATCTATGTGAATCAGCAGAATAATCCTTATCCAAAACCTTAAGCCTTGATAATAAATCATCGAAAACAATCTTAAATTCAGACTTGGATTTATATTCGGTAAAATCCCTTTTAAGATATTCGTCAATAATATCACCGAACTCACATCCGTTTAACTTACGATAACGTAAATGAGTTAAAAGATTTTGCTTCATGCTTTCGGTTAAACGAAGCTTATCAGAAATCTCGGATACCAACGAATAATCACTGTCGGATAAAACATCCGAATCAGAATAGTACTCATCATAAAACTCATGAACAATGTCAGCAAAATCGGATACTTCATTTAGATGTGAACCGATTAATCCGACTGCATCCAGTGATTTAAAATCGGTATCGTTTCCGATAATATCAGACACAACCTTAAAGAAGAAAAGTCTGTCAGGTGAAAAATATGATATAAGCGATTCATATACCGCCGAAGCCTCTTCATCAACCAATTCAGATTTGATTTTAAGTTCGTCTTCACTTCTGCAAATATCAATATGAGTCGTGCACTGAGCTTTAAGAAAATTATTCTTAAAAAGCATATCCGGATAGAAATACTTATTAAAAATATTATCGTAAATGCTGTTTACATAATAAAGATTTCCGACAGAATCAGGAATCGTGGAGCCGGAAATACCAAAGTTTACGGCTATATCTGATTTCTTCGGAGTATGTATTGAGAAATGTCTGCTTAAAACCCTGATAACATTCGTATATCCGATACCCGTAAGTACAAGTTCGGCACCGTCGCCCGTAAAGAATTGATAGAAAGTCTCAGATGAGACTTTCTTCATTCTGTATTTATCTATAAGAGGCTTGGCCTCATCAAACATTGCGACGATATAAGTTATCATATCAGTTTCTCATGCTGTGGATAGGAGCAGGAATTCTTCCGCCTCTGTTAATAAAATCAGCGCAAGAAGCAGTATTTACAGGCATTATAGGTGCTGTACCCAAAAGTCCGCCGAAAGAAACCTCGTCACCAACGTCTTTACCCGGAACAGGAATAATACGAACTGCCGTAGTTTTATTGTTAAAAGTACCCAAAGCCATCTCATCCGCGATAATACCGGAAATAGTGGTAGCAGTAGTAGAACCGGGAACAGCAATCATATCAAGACCTACGGAACAAACGCATGTCATAGCTTCAAGTTTCTCAAGTTTAAGGCAACCGGATTTGGCAGCTGCAATCATACCTTCATCCTCTGAAACAGGAATAAATGCACCGGACAAGCCGCCAACGAAGGAAGATGCCATTGTACCGCCTTTCTTAACAGCGTCGTTGAGCATGGCAAGACACGCAGTCGTACCCCATGTACCGCATTCTTCTAAACCGAATTCTTCCAAAAGTCTTGCTACTGAGTCACCTACTGCAGGAGTCGGTGCCAAAGAAAGATCAATAATTCCGAACGGTACATTTAGTCTTTCTGAAGCTTCCCTTGCTACAAGCTCACCTACTCTGGTTATCTTAAATGCAGCCTTTTTAATGGTCTCAGCTACAACGCCGAGATCTTTACCCTTAACGGACTCCAATGCATGTTTAACAACGCCCGGGCCTGAAATACCAACGTTTATAACACATTCAGGTTCACCCGGTCCCAAGAAAGCTCCCGCCATAAAAGGATTATCTTCAGGAGCATTGGCGAAAACAACAAGCTTCGCACAACCGATTGCATCTCTGTCGGCAGTTCTTTCAGCGGCCTTTTTAATTACTTCACCCATATCTTTAACTGCATCCATATTGATACCGGTTCTGGTGGAAGCAAGATTAATGCTGGAACAAACAAAATCAGTCACAGCCAAAGCCTCAGGAATGGAGTTAATCAAAATCTTATCTGACTTTGTATATCCCTTCTGAACCAATGCGGAAAATCCGCCGATAAAATTAACTCCGCAAGCTTTGGCAGCCTTATCAAGCGCTATTGCAAAAGGAGTATAATTATCAGCACCGCAGGATGCAGCAACAATCGAAATAGGAGTAACGGAAATTCTCTTATGAATTATCGGCACATGATACTTCTTCGATATCTGTTCACCTACTTCAACGAGATTACCTGCATATTTGCAAATCTTATCGTATATTTTCTGACAGGAAACATTAATATCCGAATCGGCACAATCCATAAGATTAATACCCATGGTTATGGTTCTAATATCAAGATGCTGTTCGGAGAACATTTTCGATGTTTCCAAAATTTCAAAATTACTGAGCATTTATATAAACCTTCTTACTTAAATTCTGTGCATGGCGTTAAACAAATCAGTGTGCTGAATGGTGATTTTTACACCGAGTTCTTCACCCAACTTATCAAGCTTAGAGATGATGTCAGAATTCTCAATTTGAACATCCTTCAAATCAACCAACATAATCATTGTAAAAAGATTATCGAGAATAGTTTGCGAAATATCATTAATATTAATACCCTCTTCCGCAAGCAGAGTAGAAACACCGGCAATAATACCGACTCTGTCAACACCTACAACCGTGATGACAGCTGAATTTTTACAGGACATATCAGATTAGCCTCCAATGAATTAAAAGTCTATAACAAGACCGTCAGTAGCTATTATATATTTGTTTTTATCGAAAAGCACCGTCTCAGCTTCGTAATCTTCAATGGAATAGTGAGGTATTATGTGAGATAAAACGGCATTTTTAATCTTATGATTTTCAATTAAGTTATAACATTGCTCAGGTGTCATATGAGCAAGCTGCTCTTTCTTATACTTCTTGAGGTTTCCGCAATCAAGGACTGCCAAATTTGCATTATTTACAATATCAAACAGGTTATTGGTTGTATAAGAAGCATCACCCGTATAAACGAAAACCTTATCTTCGAAAGTAAGTCTTGAAGCAAAAGTCATAACCGGGTGCGAAGTTCTGAAGAACTTAATATTAATTCCGTTTATCTTAATCTCCATCTTATCGTAGAGCTCGAAAACATCAAAATCCTTATTACCCGTAAAAACATCAAACAGATATGAAGGTTCCTTAGGCATATAAACCTTAACCTGCTTATGAGGAATGCCGTCACCTTTTTGCATCTGAATCAAATATTGAAAATCCAGCAAATCGGAACAATGATCGAAATGAAGATGAGAAATAATAATCGCATCCAATTTCTCAACATCAATAGTCTTAAGAAGTCTCGCTAAAGAACCTGTTCCCATATCAAACAAAATATTGGTACCGTTTACCTCCAAAAGATAAGAACTGCATGCAAAATCCTCGGTAGGATAACCGCCGCGTGAACCCAAAATCGTAAGTTTCATTTACTGTTCCTCCGCAAAATATTTAATTAACTTTATAGCACATTTAATTCCGTCTACAGCAGACGATGTAATGCCGCCTGCGTAACCTGCGCCCTCTCCGCAAGGAAACATACCTTTAACGGAAAGTGACTGAAAAGTCTCATCATCTCGTAATATTCTTACCGGTGAAGAACTTCTTGCTTCAACCGCCGTAAGAACAGAATCAGGTTCATCAAAACCCTTAATTCTTTTTCCGATTAACTCAATTCCTTCAGAAATCGTTTGATTTACGACTGGACTGAAAATAGTTTTGATATCAGTAAATAAATAGCCGGGTTTTGCGGTAGGAACAACTCTACCTGTTTCATTCAATGATGTTTTTCCCGCAAAATAACCATAAGTCGATACAGGCAAATTACCGTCAGAACCCCCTGCAGCAAAAGCTTTATGTTCAAGTTCCTCCTGGAAATCAATACCTGAAAGAACACCATCGCCGTAATCGGAAGAATCTACTGGTACGAGTAAAGCCGAATTTGAATTTATGCCTTCTCTTAAATAATTACTCATACCGTTAGTACATATGCTTTTGTCATCGGATGATGAAGACATAACATAACCGCCCGGACACATGCAGAAAGTATAAAGTTTTTTACCGGTAGATGTCATAACCGCAGCTTTATAATCTGCAGGCGTTAGGATATCAAAAGCGTCGGAAAGAACACCGTACTGAGCCATATCAATATCGGTTCTTAAGTGTTCAATCCTGACACCGACGGAAAACGGCTTATTTTCCATTCTGACGCCTTTATCATTAAATTTACGAAAAGTATCACGACTGCTGTGGCCGATTGCCAGAATGAGCCCGTCAGCCTTAATTTCGGTACCGTCATCAAGTTTAACAGATTTTATTCTGTCATTATCGCAATCAAAATCTGTAAATGTTGTTTCAAATCTTATTTGGGCGCCCTTAGATAAAAGATATTCTCTTATATTAACGATTACTTTGCGCAGGTAATCAGTACCGATATGAGGATTAGCCTCATATAAAATATCTTCCGTAGCACCAAAATCTCTGAAAGTCTTCAACACATATTTTATATAGTCGCTTTTTATGCCTGTATGAAGCTTGCCGTCAGAGAATGTGCCTGCTCCTCCCTCACCAAACTGAATATTTGAATTTAACTTAACAGGAGATTTACCTGAAGTATGGTTTTCGATATCAGAGATTCTTTTTTCCATACTGGTTCCGCGTTCTATAATCAGTGGTTTATAACCGTTCTCAACAAGTACAAGCGACGCGAAAATACCTGCAGGGCCAAACCCGATTACAACAGGTCTTTTGTCTTTGTTCGTTAATGAATCCTTAACCAAAACACTATCGCAAAGCTCCTTATCACGACGAATAAACTCCTGTTTCGTATCAATTTCATACTTAACAAGAATTCTTATATCATGCTTTTTGCGAGCATCTACGGATTTCTTTAAAATCACCAAATCATAGGAAGAATCACGAAGCAATCCGTAGTTTTTTCGTTCGGACTTATTGCCGTTTCGCAAATAATCACTTACTGCCGCTTTTATATCCGAAACATTTCTTAAATCATCTAACTTAAAAGAAATCTCACCAATCATGATAACCTCTTTAAGATTGAATCGGCACAAACTGACGCCGAACTCCATGCCCACTGAAGATTATATCCGCCGCACGGTCCGTCAACATTGATAAATTCGCCGCAAACATAGATATTGTTTTGAGATTTCAAACTTAAATCGCTGTTTAAAGAACTGAGTTTAAGGCCGCCTGTAGTGATCTGAGCGTCATCAAAGCCTTTACTTCCGACTATTGTCAGTCTGAAATCAGTAAAATTCTCAGCTAAATTCATAAGTTGGCGATCGGATATATCAGAAAACTTTAAATCTGAAGATAAGTCACAACGTTTAAGTACTGTAAGGCACACATTTGAATCAACAGTTCCTTTAATTGCACCGCACAGCGTTCTTTCAGGAAACATTAATTTAAGTTTTCTAAGTTTATCATAGACATCAGATGAAAGAAGACTGCCAAAAAGATTAATTGAAACAAACGGTTTCTTACCCGTTTTCGAAATGTATCTTACAGCCTTTGATGAAAGCTGCATGATTACTATTCCTGATATTCCGTAATCCGTAAAAAGAATTTCTCCGCTGTCTGACATAATCTCAGAACCTTCTGAACCAATAAGATTAACGGTAGATTTAACTCTGATACCTTTTAACTTATAGATATCAGTTTCAAGAGTTTTGAGCTGCACAAGCCCCGGAAGTATCTGTTCAAAATCACTTCTGTCGCAAAACTTCAGAATACGTTTATAGAAGTTCCCGTCACTTCCTGTCTTCGGATAAGAAGCACCGCCGCAACATATAACGGCATACTTACTTTTATAGAAATCCGAACCTGCATAAACATTTACAAGGTCATTTTCGCAAGAAATATCAGTGACTTCGGAATTAAAAACGAAAGATACACCGTTCTCGGAAAGATAATCTGTGAATGCATCGGTTACTGTTTCGCTTCTGAATGTTGAAGGATAAAGCAATTCATCATTACTCGAATAATCAATACCAAGTTTGTTTTCAAAGAAATCACAGACAAAAGAAGAATTATACTTACCGACAATCTCATTAACCATTTCAGGACAGTCGGAATTATAAGATTTCAAATCAATTTTACTGTTCGAAAAATTGCAACGGCCGTTACCGGTAAGTCTCAATTTTCTGGCCGTTGAAGGATTCTTATCAAGTATAAGAATTCGTAATTTACGACATGAACTACTGTTTTCGGATATAAGTTTTGACGCACAAAAAAGGCCTGAAGCACCGGCCCCGATAATTATGCAGTCAAATATTTCCTTACACATATCATTCCTCTTCCAACAGTTTCAGACATCTTTTATACTTGCTGTCGTCAAACAACACAGCATCAGTCTTCTCAAGAATTACAGAAGCCATATCTTTTAAGTCTTCAACATCACCGGAAATCAGTTCAAGTTCAAGTTCACAGATTACATCAGACTTATCACTGGCACATAATTTACCGGTATCAAAACATGCTTCCATCAAACTGTCGCCATACCCGAAATGATAGGTGCGTCTGATAAATTTCGTCTTAAATAAAGGCTCTAAAGTTGAAATATCTATTCCTTCGAAAGCTTCTTCCAAAAGTTCTGACGGATCGTCATTCTTTCCAATAGATGAGATAAACTCATCGTAAGAAAATTCATCGGAAGATGTTTTATGATTCCATTCATAACGCTGATGGAGACCTTTTTCGACTTTTCCGCCCATTTTAACAGTATGTTCATAAGCGTATTCTGAATCATCGGAATTATCATACTCACGTACTCTTACAGCTACTCCCCTGTTCTTCAAATCCAAAGACGGAGTATCGTAATATACGCTGACCATTTTAACAGGTTCAACAGGTTCCGTATCGAGACAATAATTTAAAATCCAATCGGTTGATAAAATTTGAAGTAAAGAATCTTCGTTATTAAATGAAAGTTTTAATTCAGTTTCCATAATAATCCTTATCAGAAATTGTAGGTGTGAACGCCACCGGTCGATACAATCAAATACTTATCATTGCTGACAAAACCAACACGCAGAACATCTTCGTCAACCATGATATCAGAAAGAATATCTCCTGAAGTATTAAATACGTAAATACGATTATCTACGCTTATAATACATCTGTTTCCGTATACACCGTAAGCATTGATAGAAGAGCCAATGGCCGAATCGTATAAAGTCTTATTGTCAGAATCAATAATCATCAATTTATATACCTGACCGACACCATCGGAATATATTACAAACAAATGATTATCAACAGTAAAAACATAATTATAAGTTCCGCAGTTTAAAGCCAACTCTGACATAGTATTATCATTAATCATAAAAATCGAATCAGAACTGAAAGCAAAGAACTTAGAACCGCAACTTAATACTGCAGATAAAACATTATTACCGGTATCAGAGTAAACGGCATAATCACTTGTAACATACTTACCGTCATTATTCGTTATCTTAAACACTTTAACAAAAGACTCAAAATCGGCACCGTTGGTATTCAGAGTAGAAACACTCAAAAATTCAGAATCTGAAGAAAAACTGCAACTAATAGGATAACCTGAATCGTAGGAAATCCAATCACAAATAAACTCACCTGTTTCTGAATAAACAAGGACGTGACCATAAGCTCCGTTACTGTCATCCGTAATAACAGCGCTTTTTCCGTCTGATGATAAATAGCATGATTTAATCTTATCTGAGGTAGATTTCTGGTAAACCATACCGTCTTTATTTGCTAAAGAAAAAGAATATCCGTCAATATCAGCTATCAGTGCTATATCTGAATATACTTTGCAATCAGGATTCTGATAGGAAACCGAATAACTGTAAACTTCACTTCCTGAAGACGTTAAATATGCAACACGATCAGTGGTTACTTTCATAACACCTTCAGCATAAGGAAATAGTTTCTGAGCTTCCGCAAACTCGCAGTTAAATCCTGTTTGTGCAGAAAGTCTGATTTCACTGTCAGCCCCCTCAAGAGCAGATTGCTTCTTGGTAACAAAAAACAACAAAACGACACCGCCGATTAAAACTACCAGCAGTATCAAAGAAAACACCAAAAGCTTATTTTTTATTCTTTTACTATCATCCATACTAATTCCTAATTAAGTCGGGATATCATAAACCCCGTTTATTGATTCAGATACTGCAGTGTTAAACAATTCATAAGTCGCCCAAACACCGTAAGAATCCAAATTGGTTCCGCTGTTCTTAAACAGTTCATCTGCAAAAACAAAGAAACCAGTGTACTCATGGTCAGATACTACATCATGAATGAATACATAATATGAATAATTGTCCCTTTGAATAAACAATATGTCAACAAGAGAATAATCTTTATAGAAAAATCGTAATGAAAAATCAGTCTTTGAATAAGTTATATCAGAATTAAATTCAATTCCGCCAATTTCAATCGCTCTGGTATCATCAAGCGGATAATCAGTAACAATATCTAATATAAATTTGTTTTCACCGTAAGTACAGGTAATCGAAGAAATATCTGTTGCTTCACAGTAATTAATATACGGGAAAATATAAGTAACGGCAGGCGCTTCTATAAACATCAGTTGCTGATGTTCGACAATAAAATAACCTTCAATCAACGAACAGTAACCGTAGTAATAACCATTTTCCGAAGAAGAAAAACCATAGTGAATAGTATTTCCGTCATTTTTTGTTGTGTCAAACACAAGTTCAGGTTCATCAAGTTTATAAAGACTCAGTTCAGACTCGTCAATATCAAAGAAAGACTCAGCCGAAAGATTCTTCAAGGAATCAATCATCGAATTAAAATTGGAACCGGATTTACATCTAACTGGACTGGTGATATCAAAATCAACCGAATCGTCAGAAACTACAGGAGTTGCTTCAATATTAAGCGAATCAGATTTTCGTGAAAAACACACTAAAGAAATTTCTCTATAATCATATCTAAAAAACTGTCCCTTTGTACTAATCTTAACCCAAATACAAATTACAGTAATCACGATAAGAATAATAAGAACTACATAAGGAATTATCAGTTTTTTCAAAGATTTCATAAAAACACCCAATTATAGTTATAGCGGAACATCATAAACTCCGTTTATTGAATTACTTACGGCAGTATTAAACAGCTCATAAGCAGCCCATACACCATAATTATCTAAATAGGTACCGCCGTTTTTTAAGAATTCATCAGAATAAACATAATACCCCGTATACTCACCATTAATAAAAGCAAAATAAGAGTAGTTGTCTCGTTGAATAAATGATATGTCAATAACTCTGTAATCTTTATATACATAATTTATCTCAAAAACCGGATTAACCGGTGATATATCAACATCCAATTCAATTCCGCCAATCTGAATGTTTGAAATCGAGTTGAAAAGAATTTCACCATAACAAGCACCTGAACTTGAGAATATCCGAGGATTTCTTCCATCGATAGAATAAACAGAAGTGTCGTCTGACAATGGGACGGTTGAGTCTATCTCATAAACAAAATCATTCTCGCCATAAGAACATGTTATCTTCTGAATTTCAGAAGGTTCACAATAGTTCAGATATGGAGAAATTACTGATATAAGAGGAGATTCCAAATACATTAAAATGTTATCATCAATAGCAAAATACTCTGAAGATTCTGAACAAAAACCATAATAAAATCCATTGATACATGAAGAAAAACTGTAAACGACTTTGTTGCCGTCTGTTTTAACAATTTCAAAAATATAAGCCGGATTATCTAGTCCGTAAAGTTCTATATCTGATTCCTCAATATCAATATATGAATCAACTCTTAGATTAAGTAAAGAATTAATCATATTTGAAAAACTACCGCTTACATCACTTATGAATGGTGAAGTGATTCTATAAGAGTTAATACCTTGACTACTGTCAGGAACTATGATTATTGAAAGATCCTCATTCGTTCTCAAATATGATATCGAATTTACTTCCGAATATTCAATGTTAACCTGATTAAGATTTCTAAAAGAAGATAAACCGTTAGAACATAGACTTCTTATCTGAGAAGAAACTAAATAAACATGATTGTCACCTTGTTCACAGAAATAACATTGACTGCCTTCATAAGTAGGATATCCAATAAGAATAGTAGTAACAGTACCGTCATTTCTACTAATCTCAATCTTATAATCAGGATTCTCAAGACCATAGTCAGATAAAACAATATTGTCTACATCTATAGTACCTTCTGCTACAAAATTTGAAAAACTATATACACTGTCAGTAATCATATACTGAACTAAATCAGTCATATCGACTTCAACATCATCTGATAAAATCTGCCATGTCAACTCACTATTATCAATAGACTTAGGAATAAACGTCATATCCGAATCGTATTTTCTATACAATTTTAAATTGCTTATTGTATTTATATCTGTACTTAACCAATATAGCGACGCCGAAGGATTTGTATCATTAGGCTTATCATTTAATGAAAACAATACAATACAAAGTACTATAAGTATTACAAGAATAATTATCGGAATAAATAGTTTCTTAAGCAATTTCATACTATAACCAGATTATAAATTCTTCCTTTTACGATAAACCAAGAAAGCCATTAAAACAAATAAAACAGGGATAATGACAATAAATAACAAAGCAACAGCAGACGATGAAGCTGCAGTATATTTAGTTGGAGAAATCGAGTAATCAGATATAGGTTTAGCCGAAATATCAACTGAATTTTTAACTTCGAAAATTTCTCCTAACAACAAACGAATAAATGAAACATTAGCATCGTTATAACCATATGTAGAAATATAACTGTCGGAAATAAAGGTATCAGATCCCAAACAAATAACCTTACCACTGTTAACAGAATTTATAATGGACATCAAACCCAAAGTATACTGTCCCCTAACCAAATTACCATCAGATTGATTGCCTGACATAACTGCATCAGTCACTACCGCAGAATCAGATGTAAGCAATAATGGATAAACAAATGTATCATAATCTATAGAACTGATTTCCTTAATATATCTAGCGTTCTGAACTCTTACACGATCTTCCACGGAATCACCTTCAAAATAATCACCCTTTGATGCAAGAGAAGAATATGGGCTACCGTTAAGTTGATAATTCATATCATATTCTGAAACAATTTGAGAAGTTATGTTAATACTGAATGTTGAAAGAAATCGGTTAAGATTAACATAAGTTTCAGCAATATTTGAATTGTTAAAATCTACAGAAATGAGTACTTTTCCACCGGCTATGACATAATCTGTTAATGAAAGATACATATTCTCTGTTATATCAACACTAGGATTACTAATAACCAGCAAATCACAATCATCCGGCACTACAAAATCATCAGAAGCCGGTAAATCGAACGAATTACAACATAAAGAAGACAGAACAGCTGAAAACTCATTATGCGAGCCGCAATTAAGACCGTTAAGGAAGTATACATTGAATCGTTCTGAATTTGTAAGATTTACAATCGTGTTAATAAAAGCATATTCACTTACGTTTGTAACAGCTACATAATATCCCATATATACATAATTGTTATCATAAGTAAAACAATCAAAGTAAGGATCTATAGTTGAAACATCAGCTCCAACTTTTACAACATATATATTCTCCTCTAATTCATGCATACCTGTTGGATCAAGTTCAGAGATAATTGATGGATACTTTGTCGGATTTTTATACTCAACACTTATTCTTCCCGAGGATTTCGAACACATATCATCAAGTAAAGGAACTATATATTCAAACGGAGAATTAGATAAGTCATCAGGTCTATCAAAAAGACCTACTATTCTAACACTACATTCCGACGGTAAAGAATTGATATACTCCAAACCTTGTTTAGATAATGAATTCTGTAAAGATGCAGAAAAATCAAACTTAAGTCTGCTGCCCAATATACCGTCAAGCAAAATATTTAATAGCAAAAGTATGGCAATAAGCAATACACAAGAACCAAAAGAAAAAATCTTTAAAGACTTAAATCTTTTATCCCCCACAACAGAATTCTTACTCGTATTTGATTTAATGTTTCTATTAGTAATGTTCATAACTCACCTCAAATCAAGCCTGTGACCAACGTTTCTTTTCAAGCACTCTGTAGGTCAAGAAAATAAAAACAAAACCGAAACTGAAACAATAAAACAAGTCAGCCACCGAGAAAATGCCATAAACAAAATCATTAGTTCTTGAAAACGGATCTAACCATTTAATACAATCACCGAATTTAGAAACAGCAGAAACAACTTTCTCAGAAGCAACAAAACTAAAGATATCTGTAAAAAAAGAAGTCAAAGCAGAAGTCGATAAATCACTAAGCGAAGAAAGAATCTGTATGAATACAATCATAACAAAACAAAGAATCGCAGAAATAATTTGATTATCAGTTAATGCAGATGAAAAAAGACCTACTGAAACAAATAATGCAGCAAGGAAAAAATAAACCACTACTGATCCCCAAGTACCGGCATCAATAACACCGCCGCACGCAGCTGTAACTATCATGTGTACAATAACAATAACGAACATAACAGCAAATAGCGCCATTGCAGCCAGAAATTTTCCAAAAACGACATTATAAAGCTTTACTGAGCTCGTATAATACAAAACTTCAGTTCCACGTTTACGTTCTTCAGCAAATAAACCCATGGTAATTATCGGAACAAGAATAAAAAAGAACGATCTTAAAGTTAATATCTCATAAGTTATACTAATGCTTCCGGCAGTAAAATTACTGACAAAAACAATACCCGACAAGAAAGAAAATATTGCTATAGCAATATATCCTACAGGACTTCTAAAATATGAAAAAAATTCTCTTTTAAATACCGAAAACATAATGCACTCCACTCAACCGGTAATTGAAAGATAAATCTCTTCCAAAGACGGATCCAAAGAACGAAATTCAACTATATCACAATTAATACTAACCATTTGGCGAAAAATGTTGATACGCAGATTCAAATCAGATTCAGCAATAATCTCGGCCTCATAGAAAGGACTATCTCCAGAATGAGATCTCATGATGACATTCTTTACACCTTTAACAGTTTTCAAACTTGATTTAACAAGCTTAGAATCACCTTTAAATCCTAACAGAAGCTTGCCTGATCCTGATAATTTGGCGCCTAAATCTGTTATAGTATCAGAAGCAACAATCTTTCCTTTGTTGATAATTACAACCCTGTCACATACTGCTTGAACCTCACTAAGAATATGTGAGCTCAAAATTATGGTATGTTCTTTTGAAAGACTTCTTATAAGTTTTCTAATTTCAATAATCTGATTTGGGTCCAAACCAACAGTCGGTTCATCAAGAATAAGGATTTCAGGATCTCCGATTAATGCCTGCGCAATGCCAACTCTTTGACGATAACCTTTAGATAAATTGGCAATAAGTCTGTCATAAACCTCATCAAGACTAACCTGTTTAAGTATTTCATCAATATGTGAATTCTTTTTCTTCTTAGCTACGCCTTTAAGATTACAAATAAAGCTAAGATACTCCATAACTGTCATATCAGTATACAAAGGAGGTAATTCAGGAAGATAACCTATACTTTTTTTAGCTTCATCAGGATTTTCAAGAATATCAAATCCATTAACTTTAATAGTACCGGATGTGGAAGAAAGATAACCGGTAATTATATTCATAGTTGTGGATTTACCGGCACCATTAGGACCGAGAAAACCCAAGACTTCACCCTTATTAACAGTAAAACTGATGTTGTCTAAAGCTTTATTTCTACCATATAACTTGGTAAGATTTGAAATCTCTATCATCAAAGATCCTCCGTAATAAGAGTATTATATCAATTAGTATGAAGTTTATCAAAAAAAGATACTATCGACATCTGAATATAAACACTTTTATATCGTCATTAAATCCAACTGTGTAATAGTAACCATCTGATTCATATACATATAAATCAGTTCTAAAACCTTCTTTTACTTCGGCATGATAAGTAATATCAAATTCATTAATACCATCAACGTTAACACCGTACTTATATAAAGCATCAAGTGCCCATGAAACATAACGAGTGTTATTGACATGGTTATTACTGTCAATCTCGGAATAGTCGGCATACTTAGACATTATCGGAGACAAATTCAATTCATCTTTTGCCGGAATCGTTAAAGAAGGAATTGAAAAATCTAATGTATAGTCATTTTGCGGAGAAGAAACGGAAACTCCGTCAGCCAAATTATCATATAATTCGAAAATTGTCTTTGGACGAACCGGTCTATGTGATTTAACATCAGCTATAATCCACAAAGAATCGGCAGATCCAATGTTATTACCATTCTCATCTAAAATGTAATAACTTCTTCTGAAAAAAAGTCCTGAAACACCTGAATTCCATGTGCGAACAGTAAAATTCTCTCTCCATTTAGGAAGTCTTTTCATTCTAACTGACATCTTAAGAATAATCCAACAGAAGTCATTCCTAAGCAAATCATCCGTCCCCATACCATATTGAACTACGCCGCCTTCACTAGTTTCCTGCATGTCACCAAGCATACAAGAAGGAAAAAGAGTATGACACCTTGAAGTATCAGTACCCTTAACATAGAAAGTTTTATCAAAATACTCTGGAAAACTCAAATTTATCACGCTCCGCTAATTATTCTTCTTTAAAAATCTCGTCAATTCTGACGATTTCGGTATTTCTCGGATTAAACCTTCTGAATGCCTTATACATTCTAGGATCCATCTCAAAAATAACAATTACTTTTGTATGAGAAATCTCAATATAGCAGAACCAATTCTTATCGGTAACCTCAAATTTACGCTTTGAAGTAGCATTCATTTTTAAATCAGCTTTTCCTAAATACTCATTAAAAGAATCTGACGTCAAAGGTGCTATTTTCTGACATTCACCAATAGTAAACTCAACCAAATCCTCACGTCTGGACTTAGAAAGAATCTTACTTAAATTAAACAAATCATTGGTTATCGAGACTTCATACTCTGCTGACAATGATTTAACTATCTTAATGCACACAAAAACGGCAAAGAATGAAATTACTCCGGCAACAAAAATTAACTGTGTTCCGAAAAATATAATCTCAACTACATAAACAAAAAGAAGGAAAAAAATGGTTAACGCAATGCATAGCGTTGTTTTAACAAATTTAGACTTACTGTTTTCTCTTGCAACAGACTTCTCAATAAATAAATCTTCAATCACAATTAAATATCTCCGTTAATAAACTTTGAATATTATACCAAAAAATAAAGGCGGGTATAACCCGCCTTTACAGGAATTCAGAATTAATACATTCCCGGAGCTTGAGCCGGCATCGGTGGTTCCGGTTCAGGAATATCAGTAACTACAGCTTCGGTAGTAAGGAGTGTCGAAGCTACGGAAGCAGCATTCTGAAGAGCTGATCTGGTAACCTTTGCAGGATCAACAATACCTGCCTTAAACATATCAACGAATCTGTCGTTTAAAGCATCATAACCTACACCCGGCTTCTTATTCTTAATCTGCTCACAAATTACACTACCGTCAACACCTGCATTAGCAGCAATTTGTCTTACAGGCTCTTCTAATGTACGAAGAACAATTGAAACACCGGTCTTAACATCACCTTCACATGTAGTAAGAAGTTTGGAAACCTTACCGATTACATTAATAAATGCTGTTCCGCCGCCAGGAACAATACCTTCTTCAACAGCAGCCTTTGTAGCTGCAAGAGCATCTTCAATTCGAAGCTTCTTCTCTTTCATTTCGGTCTCAGTTGCAGCGCCGACTTTAATTACAGCAACACCACCGGAAAGCTTAGCAAGTCTTTCCAACAACTTCTCCTTATCATACTCGGACGAAGTTTCTTCAATCTGAACTTTAATCTGATTAACACGAGCTGCAATCGAAGCATCGTCACCATAACCGTCTACGATTATGGTGTTATCCTTTGTAACCTTAATCTGGTGAGCACGACCGAGCATTTCAAGAGTTGTATCCTTAAGCTCTCTGCCTAAATCGCTTGTTATTACCTGACCTGCTGTAAGAATAGCAATATCTTCAAGCATTGCCTTTCTTCTGTCGCCGAAGCCCGGAGCCTTAACACCGATACAAGTGAAGGTACCGCGAAGTTTATTAAGAATCAAAGTTGCAAGTGCATCACCTTCAATATCTTCTGCAATAATCAAAAGTTTTTTGCCCTGCTGTGCGATTGGCTCCAAAACAGGAAGAATATCTTGAATATTGGTAATCTTCTTATCAGTAATCAAAATATAAGGATCATCAAGAACAGCTTCCATCTTATCCATATCTGTACACATATAAGACGAGAGATATCCACGATCAAACTGCATACCTTCAACTACTTCAAGCTCTGTAACCATTGATTTACTTTCTTCAACAGTAATTACACCGTCAGAAGTAACTTTATCCATAGCTTCTGAAATAAGTTTACCGATATACTCATCCCCTGCTGAAATTGCAGCAACTTTGGCAATATCTTTTGAACCGTTAACCTTCTTAGCTTTAGAAAGAACTTCTTTAACAGCTGTTTCAACAGCCATAGAAATACCTTTACGAAGGATAATCGGATTTGCACCTGCAGTAACATTCTTCATGCCTTCGCGAATAATAGCCTGAGCAAGAAGCGTAGCTGTTGTGGTACCATCACCTGCAACATCATTAGTCTTAGAAGCTACTTCCTTAACAAGCTGAGCTCCAGCATTCTCAAAGCGATCTTCCAATTCAATTTCTTTTGCTATAGTAACACCGTCATTTGTAATTAATGGAGCGCCATACTTCTTATCAAGAACTACGTTTCTTCCCTTAGGACCAAGCGTAACCTTAACTGTGTCCGCTACTTTATTTACACCTATCTCCAAAGACTTTCTTGCGTCTTCGGAATACTTAATATCTTTTGCCATTTCAATTCCTCCAAATTACTCAACAATAGCAAGAATATCATCCTGACGAACTACTATAATCTCTTCGCCGTCAATCTTTACTGCTGTTCCTGCATAATCTCTGATAATAACTTTCTGACCAACTTTAACTTCCATTTTTATTTCACAGCCGTCAACAACTCCGCCAGGGCCAACTGCAATAATCTCAGCAATCTGTGGTTTTTCCTGAGCATTAGATGTTAATACGATACCACTCTTAGTTGTCTCCTCTGCCTGAAGCTTTTTAATAACAACCTTATCACCTAAAGGCTTAACTTTCATTTGATTTACCTCCGAAAACAAAGTGGTTGGCACTCTTATATATCGAGTGCCAACCACATAAATATAATTCTAAGAACAAATAAAGTCAATATGAATATCAAAAAAAGTCAAAAACAATTTGGTTCAGAAAATACGTTATTATTCATCTCTAATTTGTTTCCTAATAATACAGTACCCACTAATTACTATAACAATACCTAATAAGGTTATATAAGATATATGTTCACCGGTACTTGGTACACCCGTTTTTCCATCATCAGGATCATCTGTTGGTTTAGATGTCGGACCCGAAGTAGGAGAAACAGAAGGATCTGTTGTCGGTGTTACTGTCGGACTAATAGTAGGAGTTACAGTCGGAGTAGGTGTTGGGGTCGATGTCGGAGTCGGAGTCGACGTTGGAGTAGGTGTCGGGGTTGGAGTAGGTGTCGGTCCCTCAGGTGAATTCGACCAATATAATGTATAACTTGCTTTATTTGAAGCCACGACGATAAGAGGATATTGAACACCTTCATATGTTATATGTGAAGGATATGTACTTCCGTTAGAGAAAACTAAAAATCGTGGAACAGTATCCAAAACGTATGTATCTGGAGCACTTGTTTCTTTCACCATATAAATAACATTCTGATTAAGGTCTAAGAATTCAATTTCTCCGTTTAGATTAGTGGTTTTCTCATCAACAAATGTATAATCCGTACCAATAAAAGCATAAAGTGCAAAATTAGCGTCAGACAATAATGAAACAATGGAATCTTCTTGATGCTTGATTATATTAATGGAAGTTTTCAGTGAAGCAGACGAATTAGCGGCACTCTTATATACAGTTCCGGTTATAACGCAACTTCCCTGGTCTCCCTTAGTATTAATTCCGATAATCTTACAATTATTCGCTCCCTCATCATCTTTAAAAGTAGTTTCCGGCATTAAATTAACTAAAGCTCTATATGTAATAACGTATGAAGTTGCATCTTTTATATTTAATCTGAATGTTCTTGTAGCAGGATCAAACTCATAATCCTTAGTATCAGGAGCAGTTCCGTTTACCAAGACAGATGATATATCCAAATCAAAAGCAGGCCCCATAATATCTTCGAAAATCAATGAATCAGAATTCGGATCCAAATCCAAAGAAGCCGAGTTAACTACAATATTAAAATATGCATAAGGGGCAGTTGAACGATCGTATGTATATGTTTTAACAAGTTCGTCAGGTTTTGTGTAACTCATATCTGACAGATAACTTTGCATACTGCGACCACCGTAAATAATCTCAGCTTTATTCGTATATACTATAGTATCAACATTCTGAGATGTAACATGAACCTTAAACTGAATATTTACATTACGCTGTTGCAATGTATTCATCATGGTATCAGTAAAATGAAATTCGACTATATTATTGCCTTTAGAATCCGTATAAGTAACAAATTCAACATATTCGCTCACATTGTAATCATGATATTCACTGTTATAGACAGTTACAGAATCCGGTAAGAATTCTGTATTTGCAGGCAGATAATCTTTAATATATCCATCAGTCAGCGTAGGATCGTCAATTTTCGTAACAAACAAATTCCAACTCAAAACACCCTCTGCTTCGCGGTTAGCTGCTCTATTTGTTGCCTTCTCGAAAAATACAGACAAAGTATGAATTTCAGCCCAATAGTACGCCAAAGGTGACTCATTACTGATAACACTTGCGTAATTTGAAACCTTACCTAAAAATCCGTTAGGATATCCCCATCTTGAATTAGTATCGTCAATATAGTCTTCAACGGTATCCCAGTCGTACATCTCATCTGCAATTTTAACCTGATAAGAAATGTAAAGAGTTTCATTGTTCTTCATTGAATCTATGGTAACGCCGAATTCATTATCAACATAATACCAAACAGAATGTGAACCGCTATATACTTGTGAACAATTGGAATCTGTATAAATTTCAGGTTCACTGTTCAAAGTCATACCCGGCCACATTTTATCTACGAACAAACAATCCGTGTTTTCGGATGTTGATGTAATCGGAACCACACAGTTATATACGTGGTTACTACCAGGAACTTCTGTACATGTCTTTGAAATAGTAAGTTTCGGATCTACATCTTCCGGAACCATATGAAGTGTTTTTGAGTTAACACCCGGAAATGAAACTATTACGTTCTTTGGTAAAGTACCACCATTACCATCATCATTAATTTTTCCGCTGAAAGTTAAAGAACCGCGACGATCGGTACGAGAACAGAAATCGGCATCATAATAAGTTAATTTAATAACATTATTAACTATGGAATAATCACCTATATCTTTACTACCATCCATAATATCGCCGGAAGGTACATCTTTAAACTGAACATTATTTGGCAAATCATACGTATAAGTAATAGAAGGAGATACATGAACTGTTGAACCCGAATCAGGCAAAAAATCCCAATTCATTTCAGCAAAAAACTCTTCTCCATATTTTACATCGACACCGGGAGCAGTAATGTCATACCATTTGCATCAATCAAAGATACAGAAAAAGTATTGGCATCAACGTGTGAAAGCAAAGGTTCGATAGTGTTGTCTGCCAGTAAGTTTCGGGCATTAAATACTATCGAAAACATCATGACAAATACGATAGCAACCGCTAAAACTTTAATTAAGCGATCGGTAAAAACTCTTAATACACTATTTCCATGTTTCATCATACAAAATCCTAAATTCTCATTAGTCTATGAAATTAACCACTGTGGCATCTAATGAATACAGAAATGCACACTAAGCAAATTTCACGCAAATACAGACATAAACCTACAATAGGATTGCTGTATCATTTTGTATGAAATTATAAATAGTTATAAAAAACAATACACGAACATAATTGTTTCAAAAATGTTAATATATTATCGGATTATCAAAAAGAATAATTTGTATTTTGCTCTTCGAGAACAAAAAAATCATACTATTTCAGACTGGACTCAATATCAAAATCGTCCGGACAATTCTCATCAGAAGGAGAACTAGGAATCACATCAACCGGGTCAAACTCGACAGTTTCACCATAGAAAAATTCCTGCACATAAGGAATCATCATATTCCAGTTAGGTCTGATACTCCATTCATCGCCATACATACCCGAATTAAAGAAACCTTCGAGCGGAAGCTGCAAATACTGAATTTCGACATTTCTTATGGAAGGAAGGAAATTCAAAGCATAATTTGTAATATCTTCATCAGAAATATTGGTCGAAATACATCCGAGAATATCATCCATTGCCGAAGCCTTACCTGTAAGAGACATGGCCATGAACTGATCAAGAAGACTTCTTAAAACCTCAACCTGTCTTTCTGATCTTTCATAGTCACCGTTACCTACATGTCTGATTCGTGCATAAGCAACAGCCTGTCTACCGTTTAACCAAATATATCCCGATGTATTAACTTTCTGATAATCTGCATCATAACCGAGTATCTGATTCATCTCTTGAATATTTGTATTCAAACCACCTTGAGAATAAACCTCACTGGAAGATACATCGCAATATACACCACCGACAGCATCAATAACATTTGCCATATTATAGAAATTAACATAAGCATATCCGTCAATTTCAATTCTAAGCATATTCTCAACAGTCAACTGTAACAATTCAGGACCACCTGCCGTCATCGCAGAATTAATCTTATGCGGCGTTGAATATCCCGGAATATAAGCATAGGAATCTCGAGCTATGGAAATAAGCTTAATAGTACCTGCTTGATTATCAACAGACATAACCATTATTACATCTGCCAGTCCGTCTTTTCCTTCTGAATTATATGACTTATATCTACTATCAACACCGATAAGGAGGAAATTCGAAATATGCTCTTCCTCAATAACCGGATTTAAAGTTGTAGATGTCAAATCACTGATAACAACAACTTCACCTGACTCATTAACCATTGTATGAACTACATTACTCGGTTCATGAGTAATTTGACCTAACAGATAACCGTAGTAATACCAAAGACCAAAACCGATAACACCGATAATAAGTCCTGCCAAACCAAGCAATATATGCAGTATAAGTGTTTTATGAGATTTCTTTGGAATATCATCAACAACTATATCATTGCCACTATCCAAATCATAAGTCCTAAGATTAGAAATAGCTCTTGTAGAATCATCCAACGGTAACTTTTGTTCGGATACCGAAGATTTTAATGTATCTGCATTTATTTCATCACCAAATTTACCGGTTGCAGGACGTTGTGCAGGTCTAACATTCTGAGCAGGAACATTGCCGGAATTTCTGCTTGCTGAAACGGGATATGAAACACTGCCGTTCTGCTGCAATGGTTGCTGACGATTACCGCCGTTAACAATATTCATGTCGTTTACTGAATTTACCGGTCTTGCAGGGCGAGGCAAATTACTGTTAGCGGAAGGTGCAGGTCTTCTAACATTTGAAGAACCTGGAAATTCAAGATTATCAGGGTTAAATCCACCTTTATCAGAAGCATTAAAGTTACTGTTATTACTGTTATTATCCATAAAATGTACCTTATTCTTTCTAAAACAACCAATAAATTTTACAACACAAATAATGAATTTAAAAGCACGGTATAGGTAATACCGCATTTATCACACAAAAATCACTAATTCACTTATATTTACCTAAAATTTATCTGATGTACTATTCGTTCGTATTATAAAATTACTCTATCAAAAAAACAGAGGGCGATTATATGGAGAAAATAATTTACATCGCAGATGATGATAACAATATTAGAAATTTGCTAAAGTCATTTTTGGAAAGAGAAAATTTTGTAGTTTTCGGTTTTGAAACCGGAGATGATTTGCTTAAAAAATATATATCAGATCCTTGCGACCTAATTATTCTGGATGTTATGATGCCTGGTCATGACGGTTTTTATATCTGTAAGGAATTAAGAAAACTATCAAACGTTCCGATAATTATGCTTACCGCTCGTGACAGTGATGCCGACTATATTGAAGGTTTAAATCTCGGAAGTGATGATTATTTTACAAAACCATTCAGTCCTATTAAGCTTGTAACTAAGGTTAAATCCGTTCTTAAGAGAAGAGAAGTTCCAAGCGACAACGAAACATCTTCTATCGATAACTCCAGATTGGAAATCGGTGATATTATTTTGAATATGAAACTCAAAACGGCTACTATGAAGGGTGAAAAACTCGCTTTGACACCTAATGAGTTCTCTTTACTTTCATATCTTATTATTAATCGTGACCGTGTAGTTGAAAGAAGCGAATTATTGGATAAAATTTGGGGTTATGAAATCGAAGTTGAAACACGTGTTGCTGATGATACTGTAAAGAGACTTCGTAAGAAAATAGCTGATTCCAATGTTTCTGTTGTTACGAGCTGGGGTAAAGGCTTTATGCTTGAAGTAAACAAAACTTCTGAAGTATAATCAATAAATGCATTTACGTAGAAATAATAAAGAAACAGAATTCAATTCACCAAAAAGAGCTAAGACTCCTCTTGCTCTTCATATGTATTTGTCTTTTGCGCTTGTTATAATTTTCATCTTTATAAGTAACAGTGTTTTCCTTAATACCGTTCTTAAATCTTACATTGTTTCTGAAAGTAATAAGCGTATCGATAATGCCATAACTTCTTGCCAGTCTTTTGCCACTGCATATTCAAACATCAAAGCAGATGAGAATGAAAATCCGGAAGATATCAGAACTTACCTTCTTAACAGTGTAAGTACATCTACTGAAATTTCCAATGAAGCTTCGATTGTATTGTTTTCGTATGATGAAGTTGAAGATAATCCGAGATATGAAATCATGTGGCCATCCGATAACTATTCTGCTGCATCCGCCGTACGTTCAAGAATGATTCTTACAGCAATAAATAACGAAAGCGGAATCGTTAATGACTCACAAATCCGTAAAGTTACAATAGAAAACAAAATCTTTTACTATAAATTCGTAAACGTTAACTACAGATCCAATTATGATGATACTGACATGGAAGAATATTATCTTCTTTTCTATGTAGATTCTTCCGCTTATATGTCGTTCTCCACAGCCGTTAACGCTGCCCTTTTCAGAACAATGATAATTGCAATCATCATTGCAGGTATCATGAGTATTATTACCTCCTTCCCTATTATCTCGTCTACTAAGAAGCTTTCCAAATTTTCTAATAGAATCAGTAAAGGTGATTTCTCCAAATTTGAAGGAAACATCGTAAGCCGTGAACTATGTTCCCTTTCTGATAATATGAATAAAATGGCAGACAGGTTAAGTGAATCTGATAAAGAACAGAAAACGTTCTTCCAAAACGCTTCGCACGAGCTTAGAACCCCTCTTATGTCAATTCAGGGCTACGCTGAAGGTATTAAGCTCGGAGTATTTGATAAAGAGCATGAAAGTGAAGCAGTTGATATTATTATTGATGAGACAAACCGTCTTTCCGGAATGGTAGAAAATCTTCTTTCAATCTCGAAAATGGATTTGTCGAAAAGCGGCGGCTATAAAGTTAAGAAGACTTCTGTTAATGTTAATGACCTAGTCGGACTTACAATCGATAAAATCAGAGGTCAGTTTATTACCGGCGATTTAGAGTTGATTAACAAAATTAATATTAAAGATGTTTATGTTTATGCAAATGAGAACGATTTATACAGAATGCTCGAAAACATTTTCTCAAATGCAATTCGTTATACAAATTCCAAGGTAATCTTTGAATGTACCAACACTGATAGTGATGTAATTTTCAAGATATCCGATGACGGTCCCGGTATTTCGGATGAAGTAAACTCTCACCTATTCGAACGTTTCTCAAAAGGTGCAGACGGAAAACACGGTATTGGACTTTCACTTGTCAAAGCAATCGCCGACGAACACGGTGGAACGGTAAAAGCTTATAACGGTGATGCCGGAGCTGTTTTTGAAGTCAGTATACCTTTATTTACACCTGAATCTCAGCTTTCATTATTAAATAAGAATTCAGAAAATTAAGACAAAATAAAAGGTGCTTTCTCAAATTCCGCGAAGTCTGCTTATAGTATGGATTTGA
>JAZLML010000063.1:0-37850 GCA_045598625.1 Saccharofermentans sp. | reverse complement strand
ACTTGCTACCGCGTCTTCAAGCAAGGGTGATTTGTAGGCAACTTCCACATCTCGAAAACACTCTGTTTCAAGAAGCCCTGCTTTGACAGGACTTCTTTTTTCTATTGTCCCAATATTGCAATCTTAAGATGTTAAGCTTATTTTGTGATTCCATATTTAGAAGATGAGTTTACGGAGGATAAAATGAAAAGACTTTTTCATGATGAATTAATTAAAAGCGGAAATTTAGCACTATTTGATATAATTGTCAATGCTAACAAGCAGATATCAAGATGTAGATTTGACATTGATTCAGATGGCGTGAAAGTTGTTTTCCTTCTTGCGGAGGAAAAATATGAAGTTACATATAAGCCAGATACTGATGTAGAAGTTTCCTTTAGTAAACTGTATCGCTATCCCAAAGAACCATCATTAGAATACTTTTATTCATATGCAATAGAGCATCAGGAGCTTAAATTTGTAGATTTGGTGAAGACGTATAAGGAAGATTGTTTTTTATTAGGTTCTACATTCAAAGATACATATTTTTACAAATTGTACTCCACTAGCGAACTGAAAAATCCAATGCGTGAGTTGTATCAAGCTTCTTGGATTGATTATGAAACTCAACTGACAGCCGGTGACAATCAAATATATGACAGCGTTGGGAATTGTGGTATATGGGCATTTCCGTGGTATATGATGGATAAATGTTTGAATGAGGCATCATTCGAGATGTATGGTGATAGACTGTTTGTTTTAAAAACTGTTCAGAATAGCAATTACTTGTTTGATGGTGAGGAAATAATCGGTGAACGTTTTGAAGTGGTTGATAAAATGAAATTTGAAAATTTAGAAGATATTCGAAAATTGATTGAAATACTAAATGAACAACGTATGCAGGCTGAGAAATCATTAAATGAGCAATGTAATGATTTGGTGAAGTATAGGGAAATGGCAGAAAATAGAATGCGTTATCAAAATGATACGATACATCGACAAAACTGTGAGTTGAAAGTGATGAGAATTATTATTTTGATACTAGTACTTATTCTATTTATTGTTGCGTTTTGGTGATTAAATAATCTCGCTTTTCCTATTTGCTGACTCGGATTCGTAGAGCTTGAGCAAATTGTAGAAGGTTCCTTTTTTTAAGCCGGTGGAGCATAAGAAGTCGTTAGACGAGATTTTGTGATTTTTCCAAAGAACATAGTTTTCTTCCCAGTTTGAAGGAAACTCTGTTCTTTTTCTGCCGGGTTTAATATCAGTTGTCTTATAGTATTCCTGATAGCCTTTTTCTTGGCCGAGTTTGACATTTTGTTTTTCTTTCTCTGCAAATTGAGAGACTACATAGGTAAGAGTATCCAACGGAAGATATTCATGGGAGTGGGTGTCCGGAATATCTAAGAAATGGATGCTAATACTGTTGTTTCTGTAGAAGGCGAGTTCGTTATTAATCTCGCGGGCATTTTTGCCTAAACTGAATATGCTGTCAAAGGTGACAGAATTTCCTTTGAGTAGGTTTAGTTTAAGGTTGGAATATATGCTGTTCTCGGTTTTTTGAGTAGCAGATTCATCTATGATGATTTCACTTTGTTTTGCGCCTGCGGTAATAAATGCATCAATTATGTTTTGCTTTGAATCATTTTTTCGAAGTTTGGCGTAATATATCATCATGTCAGAAGGGAAAACGCTTGAACTTAATTCCGAAGTATTCTTCGGCTTTGTCGAGTTTCATAATGATTTTTGAAGCGGAGATTTTTGCTTCAAGTATCTCCGGAAGCCATTCCCTAATCCTTTCAGCTTCGTATTTTTGTTCTCCCGCATTATATACCAATTCGTTACGCTTTGGGTTGCGTTTAAAAAGATTTGGATTGTGCTCCCAATCTCTTATAATAATGTTTTTGGCATCTTCTCCGATTATTTCGCTGCCGAAAAAGTCCTGATATGTTACGTTTGGAAAATATTCCGGAATGGAGATTCCGCAGTCGTTAAGGATTTCATGAATTATGTCGCTTGAGAGAGCCAATACATCAGGTTGCCATTGATATTGTTCATCAGTGATAATTCTTTCGCACATTTTATTGATAATGTTATTGATTTCAGGCGTGATTCTTCTTATGTATTCTGTATAGAATGCTGTGGTAATTTTGCTCCTGGTGTCGGACATCCTTTTGAGTTTCTCAACGGCTGTTGTGTTTGTTTGAGTCATAGCAACGTTAATAAAGAAAACACGCTTTAAGATAGGGGCTTTAAGTATAGGGTTATCATTTGATGTAAATACGAACATTGGATGCTCTTTCATTTTCTCGTCGAGTAAGTATTCATCTGACTTCATAAGAATGGATAATTTTGAAAAACGATCTTTGCTGATATCTGAGATGTGAAAAGGAAAGCCTTTGGCCATTTCTTGAGTAGCTTTATATTCGCCTGGCGTCATAGATCCTGAATCTGTTCTTTTAAAACTTCTTCCGAACATAATTTGATGGATTGAATCTACAAATTGACTTTTTCCGGCACTTTTTAAGCCTTGAATCATTATGCAGTAAGGGAAAAATTCTGTCGGATAGTTGTTTTTGTGTGCTTCATATCGAAGGTTTCCAATAAAAGGAGAGAGGAACATAAGTGTCATTGCTTTGTAGTACTTTGAGGCTTGTTCTGGAGTGTAGCCGATGAAACTTTTATATCCGTCAAAGAGATGAATGATTGACTTAATATCGTTTGTGATTTTGTCGATATCTGAAGTTTTGCTGAGACGCTTGTTGTTCAAAATTAATTCCGAGGTTTCATAGTCTACCGTGAGTAACGGAAAGTTTTTTGTCTTCTCTTCATCTTCAAGATACTTTTCTTTTGCTTTTCTCAGAAGCTCATTAACCTTATCGGCTTTAAGCAATGTTTTACCACTTTTGGTATTGAAAGTAACGTTAAGCTGACGATACTTCCTGCCGAGTTTGCTTATATTAGTGATAAATTCCACTTCTTCTTTGTTTTCGGCTTCTTCGACAATAACGCCGGCTGTTTTTGCTATGGATTCTTTAAAAATCGGAATGTCAGCATCGGTTACTTCAGTTTCCATGTTGGCATAGACTGTTTTGTTTATTACATCATCAGTGCAGAAATTCTGAATGAAATAGAATTCATTTAGCGCTTCTGTATATGCTAAATCATCATTATCGAAGCATACATATTGCTCGCGCTGATTGCCCGTAAACCCTCGCTTTGAACAGTTAGCAGATGAATTAATAACGCGAGTAGAGCCGTCATCATTACTTAAAATGTATATTTTCTGATGAGATACTATTTCATGCGGAAACCAAAATCGTATGTTTCCTTGTGCGGCTTGTTCAACTAAATATTTGTGTCTTCGAATCATTTCAAGAGATTCTTTTTGGAAAGCGGCAATCTCCAGAACATCATACTTTACAAGAGCTTCACAGCCCAAAATAATATCGATTTTCTCAAAAAGGGGGGCAATCTCATTAATGAATCCTAAACCGTAAGAGAAGGTAATTACCTTTAAATACTTATACCCGCCTAAAAGGGATTTGAAGTCCATATATGATTTGTCGACATATTTAGCAAATGTTACTTCGAGTGTGCTCTCATCTGGTTCGGATACTAATGATGTAATTGTGATTTGATTTTCCATATGTGTACCGTTGTTCAAAAAAGTATAGAATTTGATTTTAAACAACAATCGATATCTTTGCAATACTACGAATTAGTATAGTGATGCTTGCAGAACATACGTTTTTTGTCCCATTATTGAATGGCCACGATGTTAACATAATTATGAGATGTTAACTAAGTAAACTCGGAGGCATGTTATGGATAAGAATATCATTGGAATTAATTGTCCTAACTGTGGGGCTAGGTTGGAAGCACCGGAAGATATGACACGGCTGTTTTGTATGTATTGCGGAAGTTCCGTTATGCTTAATGATGCCAGAAGCGCAGGCTACGACTTTGAAGTCGGACGACTTAAAGCGCAGAAGAATATTCCGCTACATCTGGCGAATGAAATCAGAGAAATGAAAGAGCCGTTATTATTGCTTCCTGAGATGAGGTCTTTCTATAACCGAAGAAATTCTCAATATAAGCAGATGACTGAGAAAGAAGCAAAATTAGTAAAACGCAGCGCGGCGGGAACATTATTTGTTCCGATTATAATAAGCGTTGTCATTTTGCTGTTGTCGATTATATGCAGAAACATATTTATAGCATTGTTAGGATTGTTACTGGCGTTTGAGATTTGTATGCTGGAATGCTGTAAAGATGAATCAGAGCGTAAGGATGTGGCGATTTCACTTAAAATATTGAGATATCAAATCACCAAGGTTACCGAAGATATTCAAGATTGTTGTCAGATTCTGGAGGAGCATAAAGATATTAATATACCGAGCAAGTATCACACGGAGGAGGCTCTTGACTTCTTTATAGATAAACTTAGCAAGCAAGGGGCTAGTTCACTTGAGCAGGTGTTTTCTATGTATGATGAGAAGAAAGAACGTGATGACTTCATAAGAACACAACAAGCGCAGATACAGATTCAGGCAAAACAAATCGAAGAATTGAAGCGCCTTCAGCAAAACGGCAGACGCAGATAAGGGGGGGATTTATATGCCAACAATCCGATGCAATGTGTGTGGAAATGAAATAGAATATTGGGAGAAAAAGGATGCCGCTATCTGTGATCAGTGCGGTGCCGTTAACGGAATAACCTTCTCAGGAGTTTTACGAGGTGCTAATCCGTTTGGCAGCAATTCTAAGTTTTTTGCTTCGAAATCGAAGAATCTAATTTCACATTACGATAAGAAATTGGAGCATACACGTAATATTGTTTTGGAGACTAGACGTGCGGACAGTCCGTACAAGGGCAGTAGTTCTTACGGCTTTACAGTTTTTCTCATTATTCTTCTTTCATTCATAATATTTTGTATATGTTGCGGGTCTTGTTCCACTGGTACAAGAGACAGCGCAAATGAAGCTGCGCCGATAGTAACGGATACTTCAGCTGTTTTAACGGAGACAACGCAGCCTACAACTGTTACTACGACGACTTCGGAAGTCACAGAGGAAAGTGTAGTAGATAACAGTCAATTGGTTGATTTACTTATAGAGATGGGTTATTCACCGGAGAATGCTGCAGGAATAGCCGAAGTCTTAAATTCGCTGGAAATTTATAGTATAGATATATATTTTCAGTCGACAACCGATGTCGAAAACGGTCTTTGCAGCATTACAGGTTTTCCGAACGGTTCTGATAACTACGATGAGGTGTTCTACTTTACTACAGAAAACGGTGTCGTGTTTTATGTAGGATTTACGGACTATGATCTATACGATACAGACTCACATGACGGTTTCATAATGACATATACAGAAGCTTTGGAATTAAGAAATGCTGAGGCATAAACGGATGATTTTAGTTTTTGGATATTTCTCGTATCAGGTTATAATTCTATTGTATAACTACTTTGGAGGTTCCTTATGGCAGAAAAAACTCAGGCTAAGGTAAACTACTTGTGAAGGCGGTCGTTTCAGTTGTTATATCGGAGCCGATATGATTATGGTTCCGTGCAGTTTTGATCAGAAACGAAAGTATCAGGTTTCGCTTGAGAATAAAACAATAGAAGAAGCATGGAACAGTGAACCGTTTGAAGAGTTCAGAAACCATATGCGAAATGCATGTCCGGTATGTGACAAGCGCGAACTTTGTTTAGGTGGTTGTCCGTTGATGCCTGAAATAGTATTTTGTATGAGTAATAATCGTGAGTACAGTAATTAAGTTGATAACGGGAGTTGTATTATGAAACAGATTAAATGCCCTAAATGCGGTGAACAGTTTACAATTGATGAATCCGGATATGCTGATATCGTAAAGCAGGTGAGGGATGATGAGTTTAATAACGAACTTAAGGAACGAGAGAAACTCTTTGAAGCCGAGCGAGATAATGCGGTAAATGCAGCTGTGGCAAAGACTGAAAGCAAGAAAGATAAAGAGATTGCTGAACTAAAGAAGAAACTTGCTTTGGCTGAGTCAGAAAATGAAGTAGTCGTCGAAAAGATTAAGAGCAGAAATATAAGTGAATTGGCAAGCAAGGACCAGGAAATTCAAGCATTAAGAAGTCAACTTGAGCTTGATAAGAAACAGTCTGAAATTGCCGTTAAAAGTGCTGTTCAGGATAAAGACAGTGAGATTATTAAGCTTAAGAATGATTTGGATTCTGAGAAGAAAGACCGCGAAATGAGTGAGCTTCTTCTTAAGGAATCACATGCGGCAGAACTTCAGCGCAAAGATGAGGAGATTGCTTTCTATAAGGATTTTAAGGCACGTCAGTCAACCAAAATGATAGGTGAAAGCCTTGAGCAGCATTGTATGGTGGAGTTTGAGAAACTGCGTCCTACTGCTTTTCGAAATGCGTATTTTGAGAAGGATAATGATGCCAAGACAGGAAGTAAGGGAGACTTCATTTATCGTGAGTTCTCTGACGACGGAGTTGAGTTCATTTCGATTATGTTTGAGATGAAAAACGAAGCCGATACTACAACTACCAAGCATAAGAATGAGCATTTCTTTAAAGAACTTGATAAGGACCGTAACGAGAAGAATTGTGAGTATGCAGTTTTGGTTTCAATGCTTGAGCCGGACAGTGAACTTTATAATACGGGAATAGTAGATGTCTCACATAAGTACGAGAAGATGTATGTAATTCGTCCTCAGTTCTTTATCCCGCTTATAACGATACTTAGAAATGCGGCTTTGAACTCGCTTTCGTACCAGAGAGATTTGATTGCTGCAAAAAATCAAAATCTTGATATCAGTAAATTTGAAGCAGACATGTTGGATTTTAAGGCCGATTTTTCTATGAATGTTGAGCGTGCCGGTACCAAGTTTAAAAATGCTATTGATGAAATAGATAAAACAATTGATCATCTCCAGAAGGTTAAAGACAATCTCTTGTCTTCTGATAAGAATTTGCAGATTGCTAATCGTAAAGTTGAAAACCTCAGCATAAAGCGTCTGACGAAAGATAACCCGACTATGAAAGCGAAATTTGATGCACTTAAGGATGCGAATGAGGAGAATTGAGTTATAAGTTTTGGATTAAACGAAAGTACATGATTTATAAAGTGAAAGGATAAAGATAGTGATAGTATACGATGGTTTGAAAACGGATTTTTTATCCAGTTGTGAGAGTGATTCTATCGCAATTGAGATTGAAGAAAATATCCTATCAAAGCTTGGGAGACATACGCCGAGGGCAGAATTTCGTTCTTGGGAGAATTCTTTGAATTATATGTATAAGGTACTCAATGATGATGAAATTCCGTCTGATGCTGGAGTAGCTATAGAATATAATATCCCACAGACCTCTAAAAGAGTTGATTTTATCATATCTGGATATGGAACTGATTCAAATCCGGAAATGGTTATAGTTGAATTAAAGCAATGGGAATCTTTAAATGAAGTGGTAGGAACTGATGCTTTGGTGGACACTTTTACCGGAGGGGCAAATCGAAGGGTAGTACACCCATCATATCAGGCGTGGTCGTATGCTCAGTTGATAAGAGATTATAATGCGATTGTTCAGGAAAGATTTGTAAGATTGTCACCTTGTGCGTGTCTTCATAATTACATTCGTCACGAAAACGATCCTATCGATGCTAAACAATATGAAGAATATATAGAAGAAGCCCCGGCATATACAAAAGGACAACTTCCGGAATTGCGTGACTTTATTAAGAGGTCTATCAAAAAAGGCGACAATAAACAAGTTCTATACTTGGTGGACCATGGGAAAATAAGACCTTCGAAAAGCTTACAAAATGAAATTGGTTCTATGCTAAAAGGCAATAGAGAATTTGTAATGATTGATGAACAGAAGGTTGCTTATGAGGAGATTCTTCGCCTATCTTTAATGTCTCAGAAGGATTTTAAAAAGAGGACAATTATAGTTCAAGGCGGACCTGGAACAGGTAAAACGGTCATAGCAGTAAATCTTCTTGCAGAACTAACACAGAGAGATCAGATGGTGCAGTATGTGTCAAAAAATGGTGCACCTCGCCAGGTTTACTTGAAGAAATTAAAAGGCCAGATGAAGAAGAGTAGTGTAGATAATATGTTTAAGGGTTCTGGAACATATACTGAAGCAGGAAACAATGTCGCACATACACTTTTGGTGGATGAAGCACATAGACTCAATGAAAAATCAGGGATGTTCCACAATCTAGGTGAAAATCAGATTAAAGAAATCATACATGCAGCCTTTTGTAGTGTATTCTTCATTGATGAAAGCCAGAGAGTGACTATGGATGATATTGGATCGGTTGCTGAAATTGAGCGATGGGCCAAGGAAGAAGGCTCTGAAATCCATTATCTCGAACTACAGTCCCAATTTAGATGTAATGGGTCAGATGGGTATTTAGCATGGCTTGATGACGTTTTAGATATTCGAGAGACAGCAAATTACAATCTTGAAGGCGTAGATTACGATATTAGAATATGCGACTCACCAAATGAGATGAGAGAACTTGTTATAGAGAAAAATAGTATTTCTAACAGAGCTCGTATTCTTGCGGGATACTGTTGGGAATGGATAAAAGCAGGACAAAATGATACGAACTGCCATGATATTAAGATTGGCGATTTTGAGATGAGTTGGAATCTTGGAAACGGAGAACCGTTTGCTGTTAGTGATACTTCAATTAATGAGGTTGGATGTATTCATACATCACAGGGCCTAGAATTTGATTATGTTGGCGTGATAGTGGGAGACGATATCAGGTATGAAAATGGACAGGTTATTACGGATTTCACAAAGCGTGCCAGAACGGATCAATCTTTGAAGGGAATCAAAAAACTCTTTAAGGAATCTCCGGAAGTTGCGCAGTCAAGAGCAGATGAAATCATTAAGAATACGTACAGAACTCTCATGACTAGAGGAATGAAAGGTTGTTATATTTATTGTACTGATGCAGGAATGAGAGATTATTTAGAAAGCAGATTGGAGTATATAAAGAAATGAAGCAAGAGACAATAGACCGAATAAGGAATTTTTCAGCAGATCGGGATTGGGAACAATTTCATTCTCCGGCTAATCTGGCCAAGTCAATAGTAATAGAGGCAGCAGAACTATTAGAATGTTTTCAGTGGTCAGATGATGAATTTAATATGCAGCATGTTAAAGAGGAATTAGCAGATGTGCTTGTATACAGTCAGAATCTTTTAGATAAACTGGGGCTTGATGCTGATGATATTATTAATATGAAAATGTCGCAAAACGAAGCCAAGTATCCAGTGGAGAAAGCTAAGGGAAGCGCAGCAAAGTATGACCAATTATAAGTAGGAAAAGATGCAGATATTTAACAAATGTTGGATGTGATCTCACACAATAAAGCTTCAATATATCTGAATTTTGGGTTTCTATATTCTAATGTCTATCACTTAATTCCATTTTTATACTTAAACTACTTTTGCCCTCGCATTTTATGTTATCTTTATTTTGATTAATACAACCTGCTTGGGAAGGAGAATCACTTTCTGGACCGGACATGTAAAACAGTGAAGTCCATATATTTTCATTTGTTTCTACTGCTATTTTTACAAATTCTACGGTCTCTTTCTTGAAAATGAATACAATTCTAAATTCATGTTCATAGTTCCATGGGTATTTTTTTACAAAATAACTTTCTCCAAAGTCGACATATTCATCGGTAATAGCATATTTTTTGTTCCTATAGAAAACATCATTTTTAGAGAACTCAGTAGTATTATTCTCACCTTTCTTGGTGTCAACATAATATACCCAATCAAATTCAATCTCAAAATCTTTGCCGAGAATTAGTTCTTGCGTAGTATCTACTTCCAACTTTTTATCTATATTTTTAATTACGGGATATACAATGTTAATGGATGAAATGAACTTCTGCATTGTTTTAGCTGTAAATCTAATTCGTTTACCTTTACCTCTGGTTCCCGAATACATATACCACATAGGAATGCCTTCTCTTTTTGTATTGCAAAAACACAAAGCGAAAACTTTTTCGTTATCGCTGCTGTGTAATTGCGCTTCATCTTTATCATTCATAGAATTCAAATTGCTAACCCAGAAAAAATGAGCATCTTTGCAGTTGTCTCTAGAACAGATACATTTAAAAGTCATTTCTGTTGTATAGTAACAAAAACTATCAGCTTTACTAATATTCTCGAAAAGCTGGCTTCTATCTCTATTTTTGTAAAGAGTCTCTTTCCAAGTAATGTGTTTTTCGTTATTGTTTTTACTTTCAGAACTCATAACAAACCGTCCTTATATCAATATAAAGTTAGTTTACCATTGCCTATGATGGAAATAAACTTGCAAAAAGTAGGTGCCTCACCAATTTGTTGATGTTGTGGAATGAAAAAAGAAAGGTTTACGTGGTGGATTTAAAACTATAAGAACGTTACCTTGATGATTTTATATTGCTGAAGTGTTCTTCGTATGAAGAAGTGACTTGTTCGGGAAATTCGATGCGGACGTTCAAATTTTTTCCTCGTAGATTTTACTAAACTTCTGATAACGAGAAGTTTTAGAGGTTTTGTAGGAGGAAAAGAATATGAAAGAGACCGTTAATAATAGTAAAGTGTCACAGGAATACTTGGATCAGATGGCAAACGATTTGAAGGAGAACTTGAGTAAGGCGTTCCCGGCACATATACCGTTTGGTTGTGAAGAAATAAATGCGGTTGGTGAGACTTTAATCATAAATATTGTTGATGCAGATATACTTGGCTACACTTGTGGGTTTAGCAAGGAGTATGACTTTGATGCGATAAACAAGGAATTTTAAAATTTGTTTTCTGAGCAGTATCAGTATGATGATCTATGTTAACTGCTTTTAGACGAATCTGAGGCAGAGTGTTTTATAGCCAAACGGCTACGTCTGTGAGATGGATGAGGTTTTCGTGAGTGTGATAAGCGAATAATTATTATACAATCCTAGTGGGGTGTTTAGATTTGGCTGTTTTTACTTTTAGGTGCGCGAAACGGTTAACGACATTAGGGTGGAGTAATAGTTATGGTCGAATTGCGGCAGCCAGGTTTCCGAGAGCAATCAGTTTCATTTGGCATCACCTCGCGTAGATAAAGTGATATCCAGGCCCAAAAGATTTGCGAGGTTGTGTTTCGGTGATGGAATAACGGTGATGGAATATAGGTTGAATATATTACAGTGTGACATTAATGTATCACCCGCTTCGCTAGAATATCCTTAGCGGAATAATTTTGGCGGGAGGTATCATGATGGATTTGAAAAATATTGTTGATGATTTTAAGAAAACAGGGAAGAGACTCCGCTTATTTAAAATCCGCCTTGTGACGCTTGAAGGCCCTCTTAAGAAATATGACGGGGATGATTATTTCGAGTGCTCGTGGGCGGAACCGTACAAGTTTTGCTGGTGCATTTCGCTCGACGAACTTATCGGGAAATGCCTCGCGAACAACCTCGATACCGTTTATGCCCGCCCGACTTATCTCACATCCGAAGATTTAATGTCCGGTATATATAACAACTTTGACGCCTGCTTACAATCCGCCTTTTTGGCAGAGCTGGATTTACTGTGCCGCGCCTATCCTTTAATAAACGCGGACGATTACTACTACTTACTCGAGAAGGCCGAATCAGACCTGAGAATATGTCGCGAAAACTATCTTCAGAAAGTGAAACATCTTGAGGGCGATTTCGTCGGCTATACCTTCGAGGTCGATGTTCTGGATAAGTGCTTCGTTTTTGATAACGACATTGGTTTCAGGATTTTTAATCTCTTCGCGGACTATAATGACGCCTGCGTGGACATTTGCGATGACATGATTGAGCGGCTCGATGCGGCGGTTTCTCTTTGAGATTACTTTACGAACTGGATATATGAGTGTTTTCGAGCGGTACAGTATATTTTGATGTTGCTGAATGTATAGTAGAATATAGCAGTAAGGTTGTCTGATTCGTAAAACGGAGTATGGAGTATGTTTGTTTTAAAACTTTTTGATGAGGAGTTGCTGAAGTTCGAAGTAGTAGAGAACTTATCAAATCCGGTTGTTAGGATTGAATGGATTAATAAAGCTGCAGAGAGTCTTTTACCGCTTGGAATGCCCATATCAGATGATGGGGTGGCGCAATGGTTAAAGCGCAGAGCTATTCCTAAAAACAGAGCGTTTGTAAATGCCTTTTTGGCGAAATGCGGTCTCAATGCCAATCGACCTATGGATGTAATTTCAGTTTGTAAGGGCTTATCTTTGAACGATTCGTTTTGGGTTACCGATGAGGCTGATGACTCTGTTTTCGATAAGGTTAATTTGTACGAGAATAATTTCAGTCAAGTTTTGGCGTGGGTTGCTTTCACAGGATACGGATCTTCGGCAAGATCATCTTTTGCATCTTCCCCTGAATTTACAACCAACGGAATGCTCCCTAAATGTTGGAGAAGAATGAGTAAGAAAGTTTACCTTTATAAAGGCGCTACCAGCGGTGCTTCTAATACGGGAAACGAGCCATATTCCGAGAAGTATGCGTATTTAATTGCTGAGTCAATTGGAGTTAACGCAATACCGTATAGGATTTCTAAGTGGAAGGGAAATCTTTGTTCTGTGTGCGAGCTTTTTACGAGTAAAGATGTTTCCTATGTTCCGATTGGTCGAATCGTTACATCAGGCGGTATGAATGCTGTTCGAAAATACTATGAATCGTTGGGCCCTGAGTATGTCAGTGCTCTTAATGAAATGCTGGCTTTTGATGCGATTATCTGTAATACGGATCGCCATTTTGGTAATTTCGGCCTGCTTGTCGACAGCCATACAAACGAGATTTTGGCACCGGCACCTTTGTTTGACCACGGTAATTCCTTGTTCAGCCTTGCAGGCGAAGAGAACTGGCAGAGCGAGGAAGTCCTTGATACCTACATTTCAACCCTTTTGCCATGTGTCTATGAGGATTATATAGACGAGATTAAGCCATATCTTGATGAAGACTTGAAAAAGAAAATCCGCAGACTTCTGAACTTCGAGTTCGAGAAGCTCGGTACCTATAACTATTCCTCCAAGAAACTCAAACTGATTGAGACCGAAGTGCGTAAAAGAGCAGCGCTCCTTCTGAAGTAAACTTGCTGAAATCTGTTTTGTGATTGATTTTTCTTAACAAAAACGAGAAATCTCTCCGACTGTAAACGAAGTAGCAAAAAGAGTAGCAAAAAGAGTAGCAAATAAAGTAGCAAAAAGAAGAACGATAGAATATAATATTCATAACGGAGCAAGCGTTAACGGGCGAAATGACGGTTGTTATATTGTTTTCGAGATTTGTGGGAGCGCAAACGGATGAATATTGGTATTGAAACAGAGAAAACAGAATTTAAGAGATCGACGGGTGAACTTCGTGAAGGCATAACGTCGTTAGCTTCCATGCTCAACAAGAACGGATACGGTGTTCTCTATTTCGGTGTGAAAGATAATGGTGATGTTGTCGGACAACAAATCGGTGAAAGAACTCTGAGGGAAATATCGCAGGCTATAGCTAATTTTATTAAGCCCCAGGTTATTCCGACTGTTGAACATATATTGATGGATGATCAGGATGTAATCAGAATTGAGGTTCGTGGAAGTGAAAAGCCTTATTCTGCCTATGGTCGTTATTATATGAGGTCAGCCGATGAAGACAGAGAGTTAAGTCCTGTTGCTTTAAAGGAATTAATGAATCGCCAAGCTTCATACGAGACCTTGACGATAAACTCGGCGCCTGTTCAAAATCTTACATTCAATAAGCTTAAAATTGCTTATGTAACTGCGGGATTGACGGTGGATCAGACAACGTTTGAGGACAATGTGGGCCTTAAAAACAACGACGGTGCATATAACTTGATGGCCTTTTTGCTTGCTGATGAGAATGATATTTCGATTAAGGTGGTTACTTTTGCCGGAAAAGATAAAACTAAACTTATTAAGCGAAACGAGTATGGCGGAACATGCCTTATTACGGCCATTGATAAAGTTATTGATTATATGGAATCTATTAATGACACAATGGTTACGATGGGAAACCACAGAAGAACGGAAGAGAAATTGTTTGATATCGCCAGCTTTAAAGAAGCCTGGCAAAACGCTTGCATTCACACGAAATGGGGCAACGGAAATCCGCCTGCTGTCTATGTATTTTCGGACAGAATAGAAATCATATCCACGGGAGGCTTGCCGGTAGATTTGAATAAGGAGGAGTTCTTTAAAGGTATCAGCAGACCTGTGAATTCTAAACTTCAGAAGATTTTCGGGCAGTTAGGATATGTGGAACAGACGGGGCATGGTGTTCCTCTTATCATCAGTAATTATGGAAAACAGGCTTTTGATATCATGGAGAATTTTGTGAATGTGACGATTCCTTTTACTCATGAGAAGAATATCGGTAACGAAGCAGATATGCCAAACGACGTATATATTAATGAGGCAGAGCGCCAGCTTATCGAGCTGATAAGTCAGTGCCCGAGCATTACCATAAAGGATTTAGTCTCGACCAGCGGATACTCTGACGGATATGTTCGGAAACTTCTTACTTCACTGAAAGTAAAGAGGATAATTAAACGTCAGGGCGGAAACAAAATCGGGCATTGGGTTGTTATCAGATGAACGAATTCTGAGTTAATTGCGAGAAATACATTTCTTACTATGTACTGTATTTACAAACTATCAATTGATTGTTATACTATCAATTGATAGTGTGAAGGAGGGCGATGCATATCAAATTATCATTTGAATCTTCAAAACAAGATGTTGAAGATTTTTTGGCAGAAATGCAGGCTTTGATTTCTTTGGATACTTTTCGATTAAATCAGACAGCTAAAGATAATGTAGATATTTATTATTCAACACCGTATACACTTTTGACTTTGGAATACAATGATTCAGATATTATTGAACAGGTTAGAACTTTGACGATTCAGAATTATTCAGAGACTTTGTTTGATAAAGATGATGTAAATCCGCCGTATTTATTTGTGTTTGGTAAGATGATTGAAGGAAGAACAGTTTATATAAAATTAAAGATTAAGAATATTCTGAATCAGTATGTGTTATGTGTGTCATTTCATTTCGCAAAATTTCCGATGAAGTACCCTTACGCGTAAAACAGTTTTTTAGAGGTATGAATATGAAGACGAAACCAACGACAAAAACTTTAAGAAGAATCATTATGGATTGTCCTTTGTGTGATAAGAGACATGAAGTAGAAGAGAAAACAAGAACTGCTTATACAATTATTAAAGACGAGGAAGTAGCTTATGTTGAAACTTTCTATTTCTGTACCAATGTGCAAGACGATGAGAATGAGTTTGAAACCGGAAGTATGCTGAATGCTAATTTGATGAATGCCAGAAATGCTTATCGTAGCAAGAAGCATTTGCTGACATCTGACGAGATAGTTGAACTCCGTGAGAATTACGGATTGACTCAAGTCGACCTGGCAAATCTTCTCGGATGGGGCGAAGCTACGGTTTCGCGCTATGAAAGTAAAGCTATTCAAGATTCATCTTACGATATGATGCTTCGTTTGGTGAAAGATGATCCACTTCAAGCTTTGGACCTGCTTAAAAAGAATTCTGAGAAATTTACGATGAGTAAGTATTGGGAAATAAAGTCTAACATAAGTACCAAACTTGATACTTACGGCAAAGAGTATCTATCTAGAAAGACTTTTGAGAGTAATTATGTTGCATACGACACTGAGTCAGATAATAATGGAAATACTTTGCTTGATATTCCGAGAACAGAAGCGATGATTTCATACTTTTCCGATAGTGTTCCGAACCTATATAAAGTTAAACTGATGAAATTGTTATGGTATGCTGATGTTTTATCATATAAAGTGAATGGAAGATCTATTTCAGGCATGGTATATGTCCATGAGAAAATGGGTGCCTTGCCAATCGGACATAGAGATTTGATGAATCTTGAGAAGTTAAATGTTGTTGAAGAGTACAATTCTAACTATGAACCAATGATTCACATACTTCCATCAGTCGATAAAGACTACACAGTTCTTTCTTCTGATGATATTTCTGTTTTGGAAAGAGTAGTAAAGAAATTCAAGAATTATAATGCAAAAGAAATTGTTGAATATATGCATGAGGAAAAGGCATATTGCGAAACTGAATTCGGAGCTGTTATTCCGTTTGGGTTAGCAAGCACTATTCGAGATTTCTGAAATCGTTAACTGAAATTAAAGGTTATCCGTCGCTGGCGGTTCAGCTATACAAGCAGGATGTATTCTATTTATGAAATATAGAAGAGCATAAGTGTCTAATGGAATGCTCCAAATGTGTCTAATAAAACATTGCAAATCTGTCAAGTGAACTACATCGGTAATTGAATTACCGAGCATCAGGTGCGCGTAGCTTCGCCGCGTAGGTCCCGAGGTGCGTCCATAACACCCTTACTGCTACCCATTCGGGTTACACAGCTACTTTTATCATTTCAGGATTACTCCGACCAAATACAGGCAAGGTTATATCATTGCCGGATGTTATGCAATACTTTCTTAAGATGTTAGAAAAACAAGTTTCATTTCTCAATTTTTGCTACATCGAAAACAAGCAAACTTGCCGCAAAGTGCCTATTGCCACTGCTTAAGTGGCAATATTGAAGTGCCAGAATTGCTATAATTTTCTTAACAAATTTAATAGTGTAGGTAACGGTAGTTACTTACCGGATTGGAGGGAAAAATGATAGTAAAAATGGAATGTCCTCAATGCGGTGCTACCATGAATATGGATGATTCGCGAGACTTTATGTATTGCGAATTCTGCGGCTCGAAAGTGGCCAATCTTGTAGAACGCACTGAGCAGAATATCAATGTAAGCGGAACGGTAGTCCACAAAATGGACCGCAGCAATGAACCAAATCTTTACATCAGCTATAACAGCATAAAACCTGAGATTCAGATGGTTACAAGAATCGTTTCCACAGGCAAAAAGGATGTTTATATAAGCGGCCAGTCCTTCACTTATCACTTGCCGCAGGGCAAGCAGGACATCGTCATCAAAATCGGTTCCCGTAACTGCAACCGTACGATTTACATCCCTGAAGACAACACCCCGGTTCGCATCAACGCCTCTTTCAACGGCCACGCGAACATCAACATCGATCAGCCACAGTACACAACGCCTATGGGCGAGACAATTACGTCCGCTGCGGCTTCCGACGGCGCTTCGGGCCCGAAAACGCTCTTTTCGATCATCGCGTTTATCCTCTCATTCACGTTCTACGGTTCACCAATCGGCGTAGGCCTTGCAATCTACGACCTCGTTAAGGGCGATAAGGATAAAAACCACGCACTTTCCAAAGCCGCAATCGCAGTCGGCTCAATCATGACCTTCATCTTAATCTGCTCTTTGGCAAGCTGATTTCAAACCAAACTATATAAATTCAGGAGGTATTTCTTATGGATCAGGCAGCAGGCAAAAAACAGGCACTTACAAGCTTTATCATCTCAATCGTGAACCTTTTGTGGTTCCCAATCTGGTACTTCATCGGCGATCATCTTCCGAGCGATATGTCGACCATCCCCGGAATCTTTTGCGCAATCACTCCGATTCTCGCCCTCGTCTTGGGCATCATCGGTATCGTCTTCTCCAAGAAGGCACGCAACAATCATTGCAGCAACGCATTCCGTATTCTCGGCTTCATAATCTCGCTCATCATGCTCATCGTCGGCGCAATCGCCCTTACCATCATGTTCTTCACATTCGTAATCGCAGGCGCAGTCTTAAGCGAATTCCTCGGAGCATTGTTCTCATAACAACCGTGTCAGCACAGAGCCCGTGCTTCACGTCTGTTCAGAGCCCGACTTCACCTCACGGTGCGGCCGGGCTTTTTAGCGGCTTTTTAGCGCAGTTGACGGGGGCGATTGAAAAGTTGCCGAAAACGATTAAGAAATGTATTGAAAAGTCAGAAATATAACACTAAAACATGATTGAAAAGTAGTACAGAGGTACGTATTTGAGAAGGCACTTGAGGTGTCGAACGAAAGATTGATAAAAACGGACGGTAAAATCACTTATCTGCCAATCAACTTTGTGATGTTTTTGTGATGACAACATATCGGTTGACCGTTATAATGTTGTCAAAGGCAGGTGAGAGATAGTGACAATTAAGGCGATGCTGGAAGAAAAGAATATGTCTGTTTATAAGCTTTCCAAAGAGAGCACGGTTCCTTATGCGACGTGCAACGATATAGTAAACGGCAAAGCCCGACTGGAAAAGTGCAGTGCAGAAACTGTGTACAAGATTGCACAGGCGCTGAATGTCACCATGGAATCACTCCTTTCGTCAAGTTTAACCAAGCGCAGCAATTTCGAGAACTTCAAAAGCACGATATGCCATCGCCTAAAAGACCTCGGGGACATCGTTTTCGTGATTGATACGTTGGAAAGCGGGGACATACGCTTATACTATGAACGTGAATGGTACGCGGAGAGCCTTTATCTCTTGGCCATGCTTGATTACATCAGCCGCATAAACGACATTCCGCTTTCCGATGAATATGACGACCTTCGAGAACAAAAACTCGCGCAGCCCGTCTACCCATCAAGTCTTCTTGCCATCTCGGCAGCCTCCAAGACCTCAGACGCCTTAACCCGCGCCGAATCGACAGCAATCCCGGAATTCAAACGCTTCAACATCATCGAAAACGAGGTGCGCAATGTCATCTGAAAAGCAAATCGAATTTACGAAAGACAATATAGATATCTATTTGAGAGAAGTTGCAAAAGAATACCGAAAACAGATTGGTAAAAACATGCCTGCTGAAATCATACTGATTGGCGGCGCTGCTGTTCTTGTTAATTATGGTTTCAGGAACATGACGACTGATATAGATGCAGTAATACTGGCAGCTTCTGTTATGAAGGATGTTATCAATCGTGTCGGCGATCGTTTTAACCTTCCGAACGGATGGTTGAATCAGGATTTTGTGCGTACCGAATCATATTCACCAAAGATTTCACAATTTTCTGAGTTCTACAGAACCTATTCTAATGTGCTGACCATAAGAACGATTGCATCAGAATATCTGATAGCTATGAAACTTCGTTCCGGCAGACAATATAAGAGTGATCTTTCCGATGTACTCGGTATTCTTGCCGAACACGAGAAAAACGGAACTCCTATTACCTTGGAACAAATACAAAAAGCAGTATCTAATCTATACGGAGACTTTAATGTTCTTCCAGAATCATCGCAGAATTTTATTACAAATGTTTTTAGAGACGGGAATTTCAGTGAAATGTACGCGCAGACAATAATCGGTGAGAAAGAGACAAGAACGCTTCTCGTCGAGTTTGAACAAGAACATCCCGGCTTAACGCAAGAAGGTAACGTCAACCAATTAGCTGAAGAACTTCAGAAGAAATCAAGTCGTGCATCAATTCTTGCTGAATTAAGAGAGAGGCAGAATGCCGAAAAACCATAAATTCCTTGGATTTTGGCACTTTTTATGGATGTTTCTTCCGATTTATATGATCCGCACCGCCCAACAACCATAAAAATCCTTGGAAATCCGGATTTTTATGGTTACTTTCCAAACTTCAGAAGGATAATGTTAAAGCCTTGCTCATGTAATATAAGTTATTTGCTGTTGCTCATTGGAATAACCATAAAAAACTCGATTTATCACGAAAATTATGGTTTTTGGCTGTGGTGTGAGTGTTTATAAGCCGTAATAAACCATAAAAATCAAGCAAAACACGATTTTTTATGGTTCATCGTTAATTTGGTTTCCTCGTGAAGTCGGCCTGTAAAGCAAAATTGCGGAGGAGACCCCCAACCCTCACGAAAACGCTCACTTTTTCATCCAAGGCCCCCAATAACTTTTCCGAACTGTCTCATTATTGTCCGCATACCTATGCGACAATTCAACTAACAATAGTTCTACCTCCTATTGTTAGTGTTTTTGATTGTTGTTCTTTTTTGTTTTGTGTTACACTCCTTTCAAGGCAGTGGCTTCGTAACGGAGCCGCTGCCTCTTTCTAAAAAGATTATATGCTGTAAAAAATATATAGTTACATACATATGTTTCTGACCTTAATGTTAAAATATATGTGTAAGTTTATGGTGTTACGGTAACCATGATTTGGCTTATCTGTGGAATCAATATACTCATCCGGGTTTCTCTGTATATGCTCAGGAAAAGGTTCGCAAATACTTTAGTCAGCTGAATGATACGGGCAATTTTGCAGTAATGCACCATATCGATAATGCTATTTTTTCTCGTGCTGGATTAACCCGGGAGTTTGTTGATTACTATTTGAGTGATCTAAGAAATAATGTTGATAAAATGATAGGTGCTGTTAATAAATACGGCAAGGAAGTTCTTTGGGATGATATGAGTCCTGTATGGGCTCGTCCGCAGTATCATTATTCAAATGGAGATGTCGTTCCATCTGGATATTTGCATGTTGTTGGGCACACTCCAATGAAGGAAATTACGCTTCAAGGAAATCTTTTGACGGTCGATGTTTTTTCAACGTGGAGCGATGGAAGGCCATATGGAAATAGAGAGTTGTGTTGGGTTGATACTGTAAGTAAAGAGTGGGGAAAGGTAATTATCTGATTAATACATGAAAGCAGCAGGATTAATTGTTGCTTAAGGTCTTTTGAAATAGAGACAATATCATTATCGCCGATGCTGCTTTCTATAAATGTGCATTAATCCAATCACGAGTTCGGTCGTAAAAATTTGCGATTGATTTATTGATCGGATGCAAGTATAATTCAATCAAAACAAATAGGGGTTGAATCATATGAAGGAAAGCAGACAATTGGAATTTAAAGAAACAATAAGCAATACATTTCTCAAGACTGTAAGTGCTTTTGCCAATTATGATGGTGGAAGTATCCTTTTTGGTGTAAACGATGCCGGAGAAGTTGCTGGAATCAATGATACTGAACAGAAGTGCTTAGATATCGAGAACAGTATAAACGATAGTATAAAGCCTCAACCGGAATATAGTATGGAGATCATTAATGTAGGTAAAACAATATCATTAAATGTTCGTCCCGGTGTTAATAAACCGTATATGTATAAAGGAAAAGCTTATAAGCGCAATGATACTTCTACGATAGAAGTTGATCAGATAGAACTTAAAAGACTGATCCTGGCCGGCGAGAATAAGGATTATGAAGAACTTCCATCTCATGATCAGAATCTGGAGTTCTCATATTTGGAACAGGAACTAATCTCTAAGACCGGAATTAAAAAACTGAGCAAAGATATACTAAAAACTCTTAACCTATATTCCGATAACAATGGATATAACATTGCGGCTGCAATCGTATCCGACAAAAATGATCTTCCGGGTATAGACATCGCTAAGTTCGGTGAGACCATCAGCATATTCCAAAAGAGAAAAACGCTCGAGCATCAGTCTATTATCCGGAGCTTCTTTGAAGCAGTGGAATTGTACAAAGATTACTATCAATATGAGAAGGTTGAAGGATTTGAGCGAAAGCTTATCGAAACCATTCCTGAAGAAGCATTCCGTGAAGCCCTTGCAAACGCTATCATTCACCGTGTATGGGACATCAATTCGCATATAAGAGTTTCTATGTTTGATGATCGTTTAGAGATAGTATCCGTTGGCGGACTCCCCAATTCAGTTACTGTTGATAGTTATTTGAGCGGTGACTTATCTGTATTAAGAAATCCGATACTTGCAAATGTTTTTCACAGACTCAATCTAATCGAGAAATTTGGTACCGGAATCCGCAGAATAAAGGAAGCATACACTGACAGTCAGACCAAGCCATCTTTTGAAGTTACAGAAAGCATAATAAAAATTACACTACCTTTGCTGAGCGAAAAAATGGATTTGACCCAAGACGAACTAGCGGTTTACAGTGTGCTGAGTAAGAACATCAACAAACCGATCAGCGAGATAATGTCATCTCCCGGTATTGAATTTGGCAAGAGCAAGGTGACAGAGATATTAAAGCGATTGGCAAATAAAAAGTTTGTTGATATAGAGGGAAACGGTAGGGGTACCAAGTACAGAAAGAAATCGTAAGATAACCTGTTTTCTGAGGGAATAATTAATAATGCAATAGAAGAACGGAGGTATGAGCATTTGGAAGATAGAGGAGATCCAATTATGTACACATGTTACAAGTGTTCGATAAATTTTAAGTCAAAGAAGTGCCCGAAATGTGGTGAGAAAGGCACACTGATATATGAAGAGCAAACATATGAGAGGCCCAAGAATAATCCTACGGACATAGATGCGTTCTTTAAACATAAACGAAGCACAAATTAAGATATATCTAGCAAATCACAGATTAAAAACTATAAACTGAAGACCGCGTTTGAAAAACGAAGCGTTGCTAATGATATATAGGAAATGGTAAAATATTGAAGGCTAGATGAGAACGATTCGTCTCTGTTTGAAAACGAAACTAATTCATAAAATGCCATCATGCGAACGCATGATGACACTTTATGTAACTTCGTTTCATAAAGTAATTCGGGTAGCCATGAAGTGCAACAGTTTCACGAGAAGCTATTGCACTTTATTTTGAGGTATAAATGTTTGTTGATGAAATAGAAATCAGGAAAGCAATAGAGCAGTTTGAGACATATAATAATCTCAGCATATCTCAATATTGTCATCCTAGTGATGTTACCTCTTTATCTGATTCACGAGATCAGGATTCATATTTAGCAGATTTTTACAATCGGATAATTAATTGGCTACAAATATGTTGTGATATTGATGCTGAAAGGGAGTTCTTAAGATTACTCTCACAGTTTAACTATTTGCCTTCTAGACATTATAGGAATGGATTCTCTATATTGATAAACAAAATATTAGAAAACGAGAAAAAAGAGTTATCGCAAATCTTGTTTATTACAGAAGCGGCAGAGAACAATTGCAAATCTGGTGGCGATGAAGTAAGAAGTGCGGTCGGACTTCATAGTAGAGGCATACTGGGTAATGACGCGATTAGAGCCTACTCCAAGGATAGAATTCCATTTGATGAGAGAATTCAAGTAGTTGTTTTTATTGATGATATCACTGGATCTGGAAAAACGATTTACAGAATGGTTAATTCCTGTGTAGAAAAAAACCCCTGGCTACGAGATAAGAGAATTTGTATTGCGTGTCTTTGTGGAAGGCAACAGAAAATCAAAGAAAAAACCAAGTCCCTAAGAAAGTTGGGACTTGATGTAGAAGGATACATTGGAATTCCACTCAATAAGTGTTATGGGAATTCTTCTGAGGATATTTCTAGGAAGACTATCACGGAAAAATATGAGAAATGTATAAACTCTCCTGAAAACTGGTTGGCGAACGACACGGAAAATGAATGTTTTATGGGCTTTGAACAGAATCAATTGCTTGTGAGCTTTTATTACAATACTCCCAATAATACGCTAAGTGTTTTTTGGAGAAAAACTAGAGTGTCACCCAATCCTCTGTTTATGCGCTTCCCTAAACCCCGCCCCAATCTCTCTTGGTTTGCAAAACGCAAAAAGAGTTTTGTCAGATTTGCTCATAGCGCATTTCGAATATTCAAATAATGGGGAGTAACGAATGAAGAAAGCAATTACAGCAATAGTAGTATCATATATATGTGAGTATGGTCCACAAGAGATAAATGAACTTATCAATGTGGTGAATATGCCTGTTGATTATTTGACTGATTATTTGTTTGATTTGGTAGAAGAAAACATATTGATGTTTAATAAATCTTCTTATCGATTTGAACTAGGGGAAAATGCGCAGCATTACATTGTTGACATTCAAGACAAGAATTCGGATGGGGTAATTCTTCAACCATACTGTGGTGATGAAAAATACCCGTCAATAGAATCATTTGAGATACTTAGTAGTTATTTACGGTTAGAACATATTAATCCAACTGCATACCATGTGTTTCGAGTAGAAGGAAAGAAAAGACAAAAAATAGATTCGAATCGCCCAACAAAAAAACATCGCGACATAGCAGCACCTTCTATTGAACTAAAAAAACGACAGAAGTGGATCCTAGACAACATTCTTATTCGTTATCAATGTCCGGATTGTGTTCACGGATTTGTGAAAGGGAAATCAATAGTCACAAATGCTCGTTGCCATATTAATCAACGGGAAATAGGATGTTTGGATATAAAAGATTTTTTTCCATCAATTAATTACAAGATGGTGTTGAAAGTTTTCTTGGATATGGGATACTCTGGTGTGGTCGCGAATTCGCTTACGATTCTTACGACATATTATGGAAAACTTCCACAAGGGGCTCCAACTAGTCCGATGCTGTCGAATATTGTAATGAAACCATTAGATATTATGATTTCTGAGTATGCAAAAGAAAACAACCTGGTATATACCCGGTATGCTGATGATATTACGATATCTGGAGAAGATGGTATTGATAGACATCTTAAGTCTGTTGCTAAGATTATCGAAGAATATGGCTTTAAGATAAACAAAAAGAAGTCTCATACTATGAGTTCAAAAAGTGGGAAAAAGGTTACAGGTTTATCTGTGGATACAAGTGTAAAAGTTCCGCAACAATACAAGCGAAAGTTGAGGCAAGAGATATATTTTTGTAACAAGTATGGTATTTCATTTCATTTGGGACATAGTCAGACAAAAGATTCGAGGTATGTGAATTTCATCGGCTATCTTTATGGAAAAGCATACTATATAAGAATGGTCGAACCTAGTGTTGGAGATGCATTTTTGAAGCAATTGGATGATTTGTTTGGCTATGAGCCTTATAACTCTTTGAACACATGATGGTTGATGTACATGTCAAACAGTGGCCTTTAGCTGACACCCCTGATATGTTACTCTGACAGGGTAAGGAACTTGCTTGATCGTACTAATTCGATTATAAATAGTTATACTAGTAATTATGAAGGAAAAACTGTAAAAGTTATAATGGCTTTCTTATGATAGTACGTCATACTTGAGTTCATTCGTGAGTTCAAAATGAGTTCACGAAAACTGAAAAACACATACAAAAGCGTTCAATAGGTACAAAACTTGTACTGTAAATGCCGTAAAACAAAGCATTTTCAAGTAAGACCAAGATAAAAGCGGTCGATATAGAACTGTTTGAAGTGGACAGCCAAAGCTATCGGGTAATAACACCAACGGGGCACTATATCAATCGACTATTAAGTATTTGAAGTGGACAGCCCAAGATATCGGGCAATAACTTCCCATGCCCGATGTCAGAAACTTGTTCATGAACAAGTTTGAAGTGGACACCCAAACAATTTGATAAGGGATTGAGACTAAGAATTTTGGCTGATGTGGATTTCACACATCCGCCATGTTTTTGCTTAAGAGTTTACTGAAGCGTAATATTTTCAATGTTATAATTTTTTTATATTGGTAAAATATTTCCGCGGAGGTGCTCTATGAAGATTTCAAAGGTTAATCACACAAAATTTGGTGTCGCTGAACAGCCTGTTAATGCTGCTGGTATGCTTTATACCTATCAGACAAAAGAAGAGGGTAAGAAGGAAATATATTCTCATGTTGAGAAGCGAGTATCTGAGGCTCGAGCTTTGTACAAGATATTTATTATCGGCAAAGGTATTAAGTGCAAAAAAGAAGCCGGCATTGCACTTAAGTATTTTGAAAACGAATGTTATTCAGGATTAAAGAAAAACAAAGATTCCCGTAGTATTTTTAACTTTATGTTGGGGGCGTCAGGTTTCAATATTAAGTACGGTAAAGGCGAATTGTTTAGAATAGGTGGCGTTTGGAAATCTAAGGAAACGCCTGAAAGTATTGCCAAAGATATCGTAAGTAATACCTTAAGGCAGTCTTTACGCAGAGTTTATAAGAATAACAAGTCACAACACGACATATATATTCCGGATGTCATTACCAAAGTTGTTGTTGCCTTGTTTTCGGGCGCTGACTATAAGTCATTTTTGGAGAAATCTCAGTCAGAAATTCTTATTTTAATTGATGCACTTCGCGAAGACTTTATTAAAGAGAAGAAGAGCAAACAGATTGCTGATTCTATTGAGAAACAGTGTGTTCCGGTTCGGATTGCTGAAGACGGAAAACATCTTACTTTGTCGTTGGCTAATAATGCCAAGAAAAAGTTTGTTTTCGAGTTTATGAAAGAATATGCAGGAGCTGATTCTGAGAAACAGAAAGAACTTTGGATTCATATGAGATATCTGGTTTTGCTATATGTTTACGGTGAGGATATAGCACGTGATTCTTTGGAAAGCGGTAGTATTAAGCACAATTCTTTCGGAATGAATCTGATAGAACAGGATGGAAGTTTCTCAGAAGAACTTGAATCGTTGCTTGCTGAGAAAATGAACAGGTCGCAGAATGATGTGTATTCTCGAAAAGTTTCTGAGGTCATTGTTTCTCATTATCAGAAAGCTTTATCTACGTCAGGCTTAAGTGATAATGTAGCGCTTTGGTGTAGTGTCAAACTCATGATAATATTGTTTATTAGAAGAATACTCATTTGAGGTGTAAAATGAACCTTAATACAGAACGAATAATCAATAATATTAAATATCCACGTACTACAAACCAGAAGATTAAGTATTCACAAGAGTATTGTGTATTAGCTGTTCTGAAGTATTACTTTCCTGAGGAGTTTGTCAATTTTGAGCATTCTGAAAGTCCTGATCTAAGGAACGATAGTTATGGAGTTGAAGTAGTAAGTATTACCGATGAGAAAGAACGCAAAGTAGAGAGTTTATTTGATAAATATCAAATTGCCTCGCAGGAAAAACAAGATACAACATCATTTATTAACAAAATTTATAAAGGATATACTATTGATGCTTCATTCGGAAAATCTTTCTTGCAGTATCCGATATCAACATCAGCAAAAGAGAAAAAACTGTTTCTGGATGTGATAGCAAAAAAGGTGAGTAAGTGTTCTGATTACGAGACAAAATGTTCAAGGGTAGATTTGGCGGTTTATTTTCCTGAAATTCCTACGACTGAGTGTTTGGAAAATTTGCCTAACTGGGCTCGAGATTCTTTTGAGAAAAACAAAAATAAGTATGGCAGAATCTTTTTTGTTTCCAATCGAAATCTCACGGTAGTTGAGACGGAAACATGGACTACTATTAATTCAATTGAGATTCCTCAAAAAACATGGCAAGCTTTTCGAAAAATAGGTAAACTGACTGCTGATGGTTTAATAAAACTAACAGATCCTGAGTGGAATTAGTGGTGAAAACACACTCAATATTCTCTTAAATATTGTTTTATATATATCCTATTGTGTTTATGCCTATTACACCTCTTCTTAAAGGTATAATGCTGAATTCCTCGTAACTAAATTCATCAAATGAAAATTCTTCTATCATAAATTCCTGAAATGAAAATTTGTTTGGTTCAAAATGATTAAAATCAAAAACTTCAATTCCAATTTGTTCTAGAACATCATCAGGCAATTCATAATCTTGCTTTACTAGTCCAAACATTGTAATACCAGTATTTAAGCAGAGACCTAAAGTAAAACTTTGAATACCTTGATATATCACTGTTCCAATAATTGAGCCAAGAAAATTACCGAGCAAATATCCTAGCACAGGTATTGGTAAATAGATTTGACAGAGTATTCCACCTGCTCCGGACGAGAAAAGAATTAAGCTATCTTTTATCAACTCGTTTAGAATATACGCGGGGGTGTATTCTTCATGTAACACTTTAAGTGTATTTTTTAATGTATTCATGGCTAACACTGTTGCTAGACCAATCTGTGAAGGAGAAATCTTCTTTAATGCATCTCCAGCTAATCCTGATTTGAAATACATTGCTATAAATGAAGCTATACTAGCTCTAAAAAAACTTTCGCCACTATCTGTAAGTGACTTTCCCACTCCACTACTTACGTCTTCAATATATATTGCTCTATTTTCTTTCCATTCATTCAATATAAGTGGAACAAATTTCAGAAGAAAAGAATACATAGCTGCCGAAATACCTGAATTGAAAGCTTGCTTAATCATTTGTTCATAATCAAGAAATATCTGATTTGTCACACCTAATTTCTCTAGTTCTTCAGCAGAAACTATGCCTCTCTTACTTAATATTGCTAATTTTTCAGCACTATCTTTAGTTAGTTCGATAGATCTGTTACCTTCTTCGTCCCTAGCACAATCCAATAATAAATCTAAGGTCTCCTTATATCTTCTAGCTTGTTCTGGTCGGTGAATATTCTCAGCAATCTTTCTTCTAAGCAGTTTAGTTATTTCTTCGAATTGTTCAGGTGGAACAATTCGATATTGACCGCTATAAATAGATGAGTTTAATGCATCATCAATAGAAATATTTCTTTCTTTCAAATACTGTTCAAGCGAAATATTCGGATTTTTTGATTTATAACGATAGAATCTCTCTATGGCATTAATAGATTGCTCTTTCATAGTTGTTTCTGGATTCGCATCATATTTCAATCCGAAATTTTTATTGAAATTACTAACTAAATCTGGTGATGCAAAATCTGAACTTCTAATTGCTTCTATTCTGTGTAAGGAACTATTCTTTGCGGCCTCTATATTAAAGGTATCTGCTAAAAAAACTCAGCAACATCACCCTTAAGAATCAATGGCGATTTATCATTTCCTTCAAATGCATTTAAGTCACAAATCAATTTCTGGAACAAAGAATCAACAGTATCAGACGTTTGCTCGATACTTTCTATATATTCTTCAGAAATACTCATTCCAATATTCGTGGAAGAAGTATTAATATAGTGTTGAAAAATTGTTTTAAAATCATCCATTATTTGATGCTACAAATGAAGATAAAAAGTCTACAAAAAACACTTTGATTAAGCATTGATACTGTTGACGTCTTGTTACACCAGCAACTGTAATCAAATCTAATGGCGGAATGGCATACTTGGGATTAGTCCATATTTCACCTGTTTTTAAATTCTTATTTGCTTCAGCTTTTGCTTGCAAAAAATCTAAATCATATTTTCGTGTAAAAGTCAAAAAATCAGTATACTCGATATCTGTGATTTTTCTATCGATATTTAATATAGCTCTTTTACCGCCAATACAATAGTTCATACCGAATTTTGAAAACTTAGTCTTCATACTGCGCTTCTGTCCATCGATTGTTTTTCCTTCACCGATAAAAAGAACGGGTTGCTTTGAGGGTATTTTTGCGGTGCTTTCAACATATTGTTTTTCTGAATATATAGCAGCAGTAACATAACTATCCGATATCAATTGCAATAGCATATTTGCATACTCTAGATATTTATTGCCACATACAATAATTAACTCGCTCATTCTTTATCACTTCTTTTTCTTTAAAATAATGCCAACTATTGCTCCGATAACAGTAAGCACTCCACCTATTCCCCAAAGCATAAGACACCTCTTAAGTAATGTTTGATTTAATTATATTCTCAAACATCGATTAATTTATAGATAATTTGTAAATATTTATCGTTATTGTTTTACTAAGGTAACGAGTAAATTCTTTTCACGAAGGCGGGGTTCGAGTCGTTGAGGAGTTGCTCGGCGGCGGAATCGGCGAGGGCGATTGTGAGCTGCTCGAGGTTGCACTGGAAGGCGCCCGGGTCGGAGATGTTGCCGGTGCGGCCGTGGTTGTTGCAGGCACAGCGGTGCTTGCAGCGGGAGGCGAGGGCGCAGGAGGCGCAATCGGGCTGGTCGAGGCGAGTTTTTTCGAGAGCGGTGATGCGGGATTCGTCCGGGCCTTGGGATAGGGAGCCGATGCCGAAGTCCTGGTTTCCGATGAAGTGGTTGCACGGGTAGAAGCGGCCGTCGATGTCGATCATGAGCTTGTCGGAGCAGATGCGGCACGTGTCGGAGTCGTCGGATTTCTGGCGGACGTAGGCTTTGATCTTGTTTTCGAACGGTATGTAGATGAATTCGTTGTCGCCGCGGTTATATTCCACGTAGAGGTCGCGGATTTGGGTGAGCTGGTCCTGAAGGAGGGCGAAGCTGTCGTCGTCCCAGTTGACGCGGTTGCCGACTGCGGGGGTAACGTTTAAGAATCTGAGGCCGGCTTCTTTGAAGAAGCGGACGCTTGAGGCGAGGGTTTTAATTGCCTCGGGGTCAGAGTGCAGGGTCAGCATTACGGGCGTTCTGGGGTTGGCAGCAAGGAGCATGGAAAGCTTTTTGTCTGCGTCTTCACGGGTAAGGTTGCCTGCGACGTCGCGGCGGGTGAGGTCCTGAGCTAGGCCGTCGTGAGAGAGGGCCAGGAGCATACGGTGTTTGTTGGCAAAGGCTATGAAGTCCTCGTCGAGGAGACGGCCGTTGGTGGTAATCTCGTAGATTACGCGGATGTTTTGGGGCTTCATGATTTTCTCTTCGGAATAGAGGACAATTTCTTTGATGAGGTCCTTCTCGATTAAAGGCTCGCCGCCGTAGAAGGAAATCTGGAGAGTCTTGTTGTGCTTGATTTTGGCGAGATAGTCTATGGCTTTCTTGGCCGTATCTATGGACATGGCCTTGTTCTCGTGAGTTTGCAGGCAATAGCTGCAATTGAAATTACAGTTATGGGTTACAACAAGGGTTACTTTCATATCTTCCTCTTATGAGTTTTTAGTTCTCTACGGGGTATGCTACGTCACCGTCGAGTTCATAGATATCTTCGGTTGATTCGGTTATGTTCGTTTCAACAGGTGCCGCTACATCACCTGCGAGATGATAGCTGTCGGTATCTGTCGGTTCCGGATACTCGATGGTTCCTTCGCCGTCGAGAACTGCTTCGGTAGGTTCTGACATATCGCCCATGATGTCAACTATGTCCTGACCGGGTTTGTGGGTGATTTTGTTTATAAAATCACTTAAGTCTGAACCCTTGCCTGAGCGGCGTGAACCGGTTGAATCGACACAACCTGTGGCGCTTAAGGCTGTTGCGGCAATTATTAATGCCGTTGCCGTGCCTTTAATAAGTTTGTTATCGTGAAGGGCACTTCTTGCCTCGCTTAATGTCGGGTAAGAAGGCTTTGATGTTGTTTGGATTGGTTGCTTTTTCATAATATATATCACCTTGTTTATGCGTTATGCATAATTATTCTGTGTAATCAGTGTAATCTGTGAAACCTGTGGTTTCTCCCATCAAAATGGTGGTTTCTCCCATCACATCAGGCGTATAGAATGGCTCGAAGCATCCTGTTGCCGCAAGTACCGTGGATGCTACCAAAGCGGTTACTGCGACGCTTTTAATTATCTTGCCGGTCGCTGATGCGGTTTTTACTTCGTCTATTGTCGGGTAAGAAGGAGCGGATGTTGTAATAACAGGTTGTTTCTTCATTTCTTGTTTCCTCCGATAGTCAGATTTGGCATCTAGTCAGATTTTACATCAATTCCTTATAGATAAGACGAGCGGGTTTTAAGTTTTGTTCCCGGATTCTAGGAAAATTTTGTGTTTTTTTGAAATTTCTTTCGGGACAGGAAATACAAAAGATTGATATAATCAGAGAAATGCGGATTTTGTGTTCGCGGAAGAGAAGATTTTTATTGTTTACGGGAGAAAATGAAATGGGATTTTTTGATGCAATTAAGGCGGCGGGTTCTGCCATGAAGGATGAGTACAACAAGAATCGTGAGGCGGCCGAGCTTGAGAAGGCAAGGCAGGCGGAAATGACAAATGTTGCGGAGATTGTTTTCGAGAAGTTCGGGGAAGATAAGATTTCTGTAGCCGAAAGCGTTAAGACAGACATCTTTAATAGGGGCGATAAGAAGAAAATCATCGAGTCCATGCGCGACGGAAGAGCCGGATTTGTTAAGGTGACGGTTGAGGATGAGAAGGCTTACTTTGAAAGCACGGGCGAAAACACTAACGAATATAAGTATGGTTCGCTTAAGACGTTGGACGGTATCGCGATTCAGGGGCGCTTTATTGAGGAGTACGGACATGTTTTCTACAATATGAGCTGGTACGACGACGATGAGATGCTCGAGGACGGCACATATGTTGATAACACTGCCAAAAAGCCTAAGAAAAAGGGCGTTCTCGTGCGTTACTATATCGGAAAGAAAGAGATGTATATACTCTTGGAAGAAAAGGGCTTTAAGTCTATGGAGTTTTTGAAGGACGACGCGTACCGCTCCTACATAGACAGCGTGATGTACTGATTTTTTGGTTAGGTAGGTTTACGGTATGAAGTATAAGACGATTTTTTGGGACAGCGACGGAACGCTTTTGTTTGGTAACGAGTCCTTTAAGTGTTCGCTTATCAAGGCTTTCGGCGACAGCGGTTTGACGCTGGACGAAGATGTCAGCAGGGCGTTTTTTAAGAGCACGAGTTCGTGGAATTTTCCTGAAGTCGACCATTCGTTATTAAACGGCGAAGGATGGTGGCAGGATTTGCTTTCCAAGGTGAAAACTTTCTGCCAAGAACAGGGAGTCTCAGAGGATGTCTCATGCAAAATTTGTGATGATTTCAGACGAAATGTAATTTCATACGACTATAAGGTTTATGAGGACACACTTGAGGTTTTGGATAAGATATCTTCCTGCGGCGTAAAAAACTACGTTATCTCGAACAACTTTCCTGAGCTTCGGGAAGTTTTCGAAAGGCTTGGGATAGATCCGTATATCGAAGCGTATATTATCTCGGCCGATGCCGGCTTTGAGAAGCCTCGCCCGGAGATTTTTGAAGCAGCGCTTAAAATCGCGGGAATTGATTCTTCGTCCGAAGAAGACCTTAGTTCATGCCTGATGGTCGGTGACAATCCAAAATCGGACGGTGTGGGTGCCGAAAACGTCGGGATGGACTTCTTCATAGTTCATAACGACGTATCAGGTTTACGTTGTTTTAAGTCGTTAACTGAGTTGGCAGAAGTTCTAAATTGCTGATTTTTTTTGTGGCATTCGGGTGCGCTTCGTTCTTGCGATGGTTTTCGAGCGGGAAAAAGACCGGAAAACGAATGAGACGAATTTTGACCTTTGAATTGCTGATGAGCTGATTGATGTGAGGCTTTGAGACTTGGAATGCGAGATTACATAAAGTCGCTCGGCCAGCATGTGTAATTGTTGTTTGAAGCGAAAACGTTCATGTCAAATACATACAAAGTTTGGTTGCCGTCTGTAATCTCGGCGGCGTTTGTGTAATCGACAACATCCTTGCAGTTGTGTTGTGCTTCGGAAAGCGGCAGAGTGGAAGCGTCGCAGACGAGGAGACCTAAATCTCTGTAACCGGCAGGAACGGTAGCCGAAAGCTCGTACTCGTATGTGCCTTCGTCGATTTGATCATAGATTTTATATCCGTCTTCTAAGTTGCTCAAGATTTCTCCGGTAGCCAAATCAACGATATAAAGGTTCATGAATATTTCGGGATCGTTATCGAAACCAGGAGTTGTGAAGTTAGTGTAAACCGTTATTTTGTCGTTGCCGTCAGTGTTCGAAGAAAAATAAACAAGGTTGATTTGAATTGATGTATCAAATGACTCGATGGAATCCTCTTTTACGCCGACACCAAAAACATCGAGGTACGAAATCCCGGAAGTGTTGATATTTGTTGCGTTAGAATCGGACAAAACTGCTACGTTAGCACCGGAATTTGCGATGGGGTTATCGTAGGCAAGTGGGCTGAGGCTCGGTTCGCCTGAATTTGAGCCTGAATTAGAATCGGAATTCTCATCGGAAGTGGTTGATGTATCTGCACTATCGGAATTGTCGTTATCTTTGGTATCCTTGGTTTCTTTATCGTCATCGACGGTATTTGTGATTTCAACGTCTTCGTCAGAATTGGAAGATTTTGAAGCTTTTTTGCTGTCTTTGCTGCAACCTGCCAATAAGGTTAGGCACAATGCCGCGCTTAAAAGCTTAAGTGTTACTCTTTTCATGTTTTTCCCCTTTATATTTGAAAGTGTGGTCATTATAACACAGCGTTTTATGCATTTATAAGTAAACTTAGTATTGCCAAAATAGAAAATATATATTTCTGATGTAGTTTTTTTGTTAAGTTGTTGCACTATCCGGTCATCAATCTGCCACTCTTTCCGCTTAATCTTGGTGCTTCCGCGCCGGAAAATGCTTTTTCCAACTTAGGCGGAAATTTTTTGCTGGGATTTGTAGCCGTTTCCTCATAATCATCGTATCAATAGATATAAGAAAAACACAAAATAGAACTACAAAAATTCAGGAGGAACGAACTATGAAAAACAATAATTATTTGAATGATCTTAAGGATTATGAACTCGAGCAGGTGACCGGTGGTATGGGTCAGGAAAACGAAGCATTCGGTTGGCACTGGGGTGACGACTGGGGCGAGGGTGGTTACTGGGATGACACAGGTGCTACCAGAGAGTAAGAACTTAAGCGTTCTAGCGGATTTTTTGAAATGAACGCAAGAAACAGCTGAAAAAAGCTTGAAAATCTTCTAAAAATTAGTATTTTTTAAGATTTTATAGGGTTTCATCTAATGTTTGCAGGGTTTAAGGACAGTACCCCGATTGATAAACTAATGCTATGTTTAATGTCGGTTTATGGGGAAGGGGCTGTCCTGACGGCAGACTTGGGTCGGTCCCTTTTTAACCCGCGACACGTAGTGCGCGGTGCGGGCGGCCTTCCGCACAGTTGATGCTGTAAGACGGATGCGCAGCGGGACAGCTGCGTAAAAGGGATTGGAAAGTGCCTGGATGGCGCAGAATTTAATCGAACGACATAGGGGGAGTCGTTCGGGACGAAACAGAAAGTACGGCACGGGTTGTTGCCGTACTTTTTTGTGCCTTCAATAAGTGGGGTATAATCATAGGTAGGACTCGCAGGATTTACAGTTTATGTATTGTAATTCTTTAAGAAATCGGGAGGCGAATATGGGAAAGAAATTTAATCCGAAAAAAGCGAAGTTTGACGATGGGTGGGTTGTGCGTGAATTTTGTAAGTATATCGTTTTCGAGCTGACGGGAGACTTTGAGCCGAATGAGAATTCGCTCAAAAATGGATCCAAGTACGCCGAAGTTTTATACAGAGATCTTCTGAATGCGCGGATGTATAAGTTTTTTACGGTTGCAGGTCCTGACGGCAGATTTACGGAGGATTTCGTCGATTTTATTAATGCCAACTATGAAAAGCCTCACAAGAAGAAGCTTTGGCAGATTATGCACAGATATACGGTTTTTAAAATGCCGGAATGGATGGCCGAAACTAATGACGAACATATGCCGCGATAAGATATTGCATTATTTTGGGTGATTTCATAGAATTGTTTGGTATTACCTAATTTAAAAGGGGATAGGAATATGAAAAAGAAAATTTTGGTATCTGCATTGGCCGCAAGCTTGTTTCTTACGGGGTGCAGTATGGATGAAATTAAAAATGTCAAAAGTGACATTATGAACGAAACTTCCGCTGAAGAGACGGAAGAAGCTTCGGAAGAAGATGCTGAAGCTGACGGAAGTGAAGCGGACGCTCCAAAAGAGACTTCCGAAAACTCCGATAACAATCTTTTCCCGGGTTTTAACGAAGCCGAAATGTCTGAGGCATTGGAAGATTTCGAGCATCAATTTGAAGCTCATTTGGATGATATCGAAGAAATGGCAAGCGGCGGAGCAAACATTGATATTGAAGCGCTTGAGGATATGTTTAACGATCAGAGTGACGGCATTGTTGAGTATTTCACTTCCGGCAATAATTCTTTTATCGAGCTTGATGACGAGAATAACCAGGTTCGTTTTACGGTTCCGTTCGGAGGTGAATTTGCAGATTCGATTTCCGGTATGGACGGCGGCGTTGACGTGATAACAAACGCCGACGGCAGCGTGACCTACGCATTCTCGTTGCCTGATACATCAAATGCGGGTTCAATGGCGGAAAGAATGGTACAGACTGCCATGAATAATATCACTGAATCGGGAAATTTCCCGTCGGTGGTTTCCGTGACCTCGGATGCGGACTATACGCATTTTGAAGTGATAGTCAATTCCGATACATTAGACGAGAAGAGTCAGGAAATTGCTGTTTACCTCATCGTGACGAGTGCGATGCTTGGAGCGGAAGACGGAAACTCGGACCGCGTTATTTACGTTACATTTGTTAATGCCGATACGGGCGATGTTTTGGGTACTTACGACAGCGACACTATCGTAGGCTGATTTTGATTTACGGAGAATTTTGATTTGCGGAGAATACTATGAAAAAGTTTGTTTCTATATCTTTGATTTTGGCTTTGAGCTTGTCCTTGGCGGCCTGCAAAGGCGGCACGGATGAAACAAGCTCTACGGCAGCTCCTTCTTTGACAGAAATTTCAATTGCTGCTGCCGAGCTTTCCGAGACTTCGGTTTCCGCTATTGAAACAAGCGTTACCGATACGGAGCCTTCCTTAACAGAGACGACTGAAACAACCGTTTCAAACGTTCATGCGACCGGAAAAATATACGATGCACGATTTGACGACGCTCTTACGGCTTCCGATATTGCTGCCAAGGAGCAGGAAGTAATGGCCGAATATGGTTTTGTTGATGCAAACCTCGTTATGTCTTCGATTGAGACGGAAGATACGATGGCCAATGTAAGACTTTACTATAGCGACGAGAATAAGTGTTACTTGAGCTTTTTCGAGTTTACGGATTACGACGGTAACGAAATCGTGTCTTACACGGTAAACGGCACTGCGGCAGTAGGCGCATCCTCATTTGCAACCAAAGTACCCGACGATCCTTTTACACCTTACGGACCGGACGGAAGATACCCTGAGGAACTGACCGAAAACTGCTCCAACGACGTTACCACTGACGATAACGGCCGAGTAACCATGTACAGAGCTTACGGCACGGATATTCCGGAAGTTTATACGACCGAATATGACGACATCGATATTTTGATAGGCATATATTCATACTACGGTTCGGGAGTTCTTCGTTGCTTTGCTTTAAATTCCAACGTTTATATTTGGGGTTCGGAAGCTGCTGAACGCGAATTCTATTACGATGAATCCGGTAAATGCGTTTCATTGTACAGCTATCGCGACGACGGCCTTTATTGCACGGTCTACCTTTATAACGCAGGCGCCGTAACACCGTCTTTCGTATGCTCTTATCTTTATACTGAGGATACTTCTTTAACTATTGATTTCGCGGCATGCTGATACGTATTACTTGTGATATTTTGCTCCGCTGTGATTTTTTGTTTTGCTTCGCGTTTGAGGTGCATTAATGAACGAATCGACAACCGATAAATTCACGAAAATCTATTTTGTAAGACATGCGCAGCCTGATTTTTCTGTGCGTGACGACAGCGTGCGACCTCTTACTTCCGAGGGCCTTAATGATACGCGTGTTGTTTTGGAGACTTTGAAGGATAAAAAAATCGATGTTTTTTTATGCAGTCCTCTTCCGAGAAGTATTCAGACAATTAAGAGTACTGCCGAATTTTACGGCAAAGAGATAATTATCGATGAGCGCTTTATGGAGCGCAAGAGCGGGTCAAAAGGCAACACAAAAGACTTGATATATAGGCGCTGGCAGGATAGAAATTGGCATGAAGACGGCGGGGAATCGCTAAATTCTGCTCAAGTCAGAAATGTTGAAGCACTGACCGAGGTTCTTGATAAATATGCCGGGAAGAATATTGTTATCGGAACTCACGGTACGGCATTAAGTCTGATTTTAAATCACTATTATCCCGAGCGCGGCTTCGATGACTTTATGAGAATAATCGACTGGATGCCGTATGTTATTGAGGCGGTTTTTGATGGGCAGAAGCTTCTTTCGACGATTGAACTCGCGTTTGTATATAAGGAGTTTAAGAAGTAAGTTCGAATGTTTATGTTGTGTACGTGTGGGGCTTATGGTGTGAAGATGAGTGTTGTTACCACTGCAATGCATAATAGGCTAAAAATCCGATTTTTCGAGATTTTAGCCTACATTTT
>JAZLML010000062.1:0-18037 GCA_045598625.1 Saccharofermentans sp. | reverse complement strand
CTTGCTATTCATCCCCTGCTTACTCGCTCGATTATAGATACGTTTAGCCCGAAGACTACATACTCGCTCCTTGAAGTAGGGGAATTCTTGCGTGATTTAGTTAAAAATATTAACAGAAAAACAAAAAGGAGTCATTCGACTCCTTTTTGTTTGCTCTGAAAATATAATATTTAAATCAGTTATAAAGGAATTCCTCACCGTTATTTCTGATAACAACTTCGTTAGGACCTTCACTTTCGAGTGCCTCAACATGACCAACAATTCTTGCATCTATGTTAAAGCTCTTGGAAATCTCGATAATACCTTCAGCAACACTTTCATCGCAGTAGAATTCAATTCTGTGACCGCAGTTGAATACCTGGAACATTTCCTTCATAGGAATTTCACCTGACTCGTAAATAGCCTTAAAAATAGGTGGAAGTTCAAAAAGATTATCCTTAACGATTCTGATATTCTTACCGAAATCACGACACTTAGCCTGTCCGCCGCCCGTGCAGTGAATAATACCGGAAATACTGCTTCTGTACTTCTCCAAAACCTTGACGATAACAGGAACAAAAGTTCTTGTAGGAGAAAGAATAGCTTCACCGACAGTTACATCCGTACCCGGAAGATTATCCGTAAGTCTAAACTTACCGCAATAAACCTTATCATAAGGAACTGTATCGGAATAAGACTCCTTAAAGTTTTCTGCATAATACTTTGAAAGAAGCATATGTCTTGCAGCAGTAAGACCGTTAGAAGAAATACCTGAATTATAAGAATCCTCATATGTAGCTTGACCTGAAGAAGCCAAACCTACGATTACATGTCCGGGCTTAATGTTAGCTGCATTAATAACATCAGTCTTCTTAATTCTTGCAACAATCGTTGAATCTACGATAAGTGTTCTTACCAAATCGCCTACGTCAGCTGTTTCGCCGCCGCACATTTTTATATCAACACCGTTATCGGAAAGTTTCTTAATCATTTCGTCGTAACCTTCAATTACGGTAGCAATAGCCTTACCGTCAACCAAGTGAGCATTACGACCTATAGTGTTAGAAAGACTTAAGTTCTCGGTACAACCAACGCAAGCAAGATCATCGGTATTCATTACTACGGAATCCTGAGCAAGACCTTTGAACCACTTATAATCGTTAGTTTCCTTATACATCAAGTATGCAACGGAAGATTTTGTACCTGCACCGTCAGCGTGAATTGCAACACAATAATCATCATCACCTGCAATATCATCAATGAGTTTACAGAAAGCGCCCGGGAAACAACCTTTGCTCTGATTGGCTACAGCCTTTTTAACATCGTCTTTGGTTGGTGAAACACCTCTGCTTAAATAAGATTCTGCTGACATAAAGTACCTCCGTAAAATATGTTATATATTTTAAAAGTCTTCCAAGACGAAAACTCTGGTAAGCCGGGTTCTGTCCTTGACAATCATCTATCTAGATCGATGATTACTCATCGATTCAAGCCGTCTCCTAAGGGCCTGCGGACCACAGATATGCCCTACCGCGACGTTGCTCCGAGTGGGGTTTACAAGGCCGACATGTCTCCATATCGCCGGTGAGCTCTTACCTCGCCTTTTCATCCTTACCGTAAAACGGCGGTTTTCTTTTCTGTTGCACTTTCCTTAAAGTCACCTTCACCGGCCGTTAGCCGGCACTCTCGTCCTGTGGAGCCCGGACTTTCCTCACGCATCGGTAATTAGCCGTTGATGCCCGCGATTGTCTGAAAGCCTCGTCTCAGAAAACATAACTATTATAAATTAAAGAGCACAAAAACAGAAGATTATTTGAGACCGATTTCATTGCCATTATTAACAAAAATAAAGTGTTCTGACTCCTGTTTTTAAAGCAAAGCAAAACTGTCATCCTTTTCAAGTTCCGAAAGCAATTTACTAATCTCATCGACACTTCTTTTACGATACTCGAAAATGCCCAACAAATGCTTATAGTATGCTTTTGTAAGCAAGTCTCCATTATAAAACTTTGAAAGAAGTTTAGGTCCAAAATATTTCTCTTTTAAAGACAACTCATACACTTTGCCGGTATAACGAACCGCCATCGCATAATAAAAAATATCTCTGTCAATAAAAGTCTTCTCATCAATAATCGAAAAACCTTTGGAACAAAGAAAAACACGAAGTTCTTCATTAGTTTTTTGAGGCTGAAAAACAAAGTTGACGTCTTTTATAACCTTTATCGGATTATCTCTTAAACATTCTTCGATGATACTCATAATCATGTTACCGCCCATACCTGCAATAACAACCGTATCTCCTGCCTTTAAAGGCACACCGCAAACACCGTCAGTACAATGAACTTCATACTTTCCCGATAAATTATAGGACTTCAGAAACTCATCCGTTCTTTGAACAGGATTTTTATGAATATCGGTACATACTACGTAAGAAGCAGTATTACTCAGCAAAAAATAAGCTGAAAGTTTACCGTGATCCGATCCGACATCAATTACTCTGTTTTGTGGATTATAAGAATCCAAACCTAAACAAAGATTATATACGCCAAGCATTCTGTCAGAAAGAAAATCTATCAAATCTTTTTCTCCTCCTCTTTAAGATACTCAAGACCTGCATCAATTTTCTTTAAAGCATTCTCGTATTTTAACTTATTTGAAGGATCAGTCTCAGAAACCAACTTCTTAACAAGGAAGTTCCTTTTACCTTTTAGAATCATCTTCCTCTGAGCATAAAGACATGTTAAATACTTTCCTCTTATAAGTCTGATATTCTTAGTATCTTCTGTATTTGCAGAAGCAGAAAGATATGCAATTTCTGCTTTGTTACCGTTAATAATAAGAGAGGAAAGCTCACCGATAAACATTGACTCGATTAATCCGACTTCAGGCGTATAACATTTAAAAAACAATTCGGCACACTTCTTCATATTATCGCCCAAAAAATCATCAGGTCTGAAAATATCGGTTGTCTTTATACAACTGTTGTCAGTCAGATTTTCCTTTAGAAGTGCAGCATAAACGATAATCATCATCTCGTTCTCGTTGGCATAGTCAACATTAATCCCGTTCTTCTTAACAGGTTTAATTTCTTCGTACTTATCTATATTCTCGGAAGAAGGTACATTCTCATATATTTCGCTTCTTCTTCTGATTTCGTCCTTCTCATCCTTCTCGATTTGTCGTTTATTGGCCAAATCAGATTCCTTGGCATTACGAGCCTCTCGTTCAACCATTTTCGAAACCAAGACTTCCTGAGTGGCTTTAAGATACATATTGGCATCAGCAGCCATTCGGTAGCGCTTAATCTCATCTGTAATCCAAGAACCGTATTCTATAATCAACTCCTGGTATTTACCCAAATCAAGTTTATCATTTATAAAACTGTCATTATATGCGCGATCGAAAAGGTAAACATCAACATCACGTGCTGACTTAACCACATTCAGAAATGACTCTTTACCGTATTCTCTTATATACTCATCAGGATCTTTCGCAACCGGAACAACAGCGAAATTATTTCTGATATTAACTCCGCTTAAAGTCTTTAAATATCCGAGCATCATCTTTATTGCACGAAGTGAAGCAGCCTGACCTGCATTATCCGCATCAAAAAAGAAAACCACTTCTTCTGCATACTTAGAAACAAGTCTCAACTGAGCATCAGTAAAAGCAGTTCCCAAAGAAGCAACGGCATTATTAATACCTGCCTGATGCATAGCAATGGCATCCATATAGCCTTCGCAGATGATAAGCTGTCCTGATCTGTCTTTTTTAGCAAAATTTAAACCATACAAATGATTTTGCTTCTTATATACCAAAGAATCAGGTGAGTTTACGTACTTTGGCATCTCATCGCCCATCGCTCTGCCGCCGAAAGCAATAACTTTACCAAAAGAATCAAATATCGGGAAAATCAATCGTCCTCGGAACAAATCAATAAGTCTTCCGGTTTTTTTTGAAACGGTAAAAAGGCCGGATTTATTAAGTTCATCATCATTAAACCCAAGACTTACCAAATATTTATAAAGTGAATCCCAAGAATCAGGAGCATAGCCTATTCCGAATTTCTTTAAAGTTGTTGGAGAAAGATTACGTTTCTCGGCATACTTTCTTGCACCATCACCTTCACGTGTATAAAGATTCTTATAAAAGAATGCAGCAGATTTCGTAAGAATCTCATAGACTCTGTCTTTCTTTCGCTTCTCAAAATCATTATTTGACGAGTTAGTCTCAGGAATTGTAATGCCATACTGCTCAGCAAGCATTCTGGCAGCGTCATAGTAACCAACACGCTCCATTTCGGCAATAAAATTGATAGAATTACCACCCTTATGGCAACCGAAACAATAGTAAATGCCTTTTGCCGGATTAATAGAAAATGACCCGGTCTTCTCTGAATGAAACGGGCAAAGTCCGAATAAATTATTGCCGGAACGCTTATTGAAAGATACATAGCGGCCTACAACAGATTCAATATCTGCCTTACTCAATATCTCTTCCATTGTTTCATCAGAAATAAAACCCGGCATAAAATACCTCGAAAAATAGTGCTTTGAATATTATACCAAAAAAATACCCTCTCCCACATTATATGAGAGAGGGTGAGAAAAAATAGGGACACAAATTACTTATTTGTCTCAGAATCTCTTGGTACAACAGTACTGATTGCATTTCTCTGGAATGTAACCAAAGTATTAGCCATAGAAGTAGAGATTGTAATCTCATCATCTTTAATGTTTGCAACGAGACCGATAAGACCGCCGATTGTTATTACCTTATCACCAACGCGAAGTTCGGATAACTTTTTCTTCTGCTCCTTCTCCTTCTTTCTGTTCGAAAAGAAGAACGCACCGATAACAACTGCGAAAAGAACAATGTAAATGATAAAAGTTATCATTCCGCCGTTACCGGCCTGAGCGCCTGCTTCACCGTCCAATAAAATAGTAAACATCAATATTACCTCCGTTAAATAACTACTAAATCACTCATAGAATATAAACCGCATGGCTTATCGGAAACAAATCTAGCCGCAACAACTGCACCCTTGGCAAACACTTCTCTCGTCTGTGCGGAATGAGAAATAGTTAAAATCTCCTCATCTCCGATAAACATAACATCATGCTCACCTACAATATTTCCGCCTCTGATTGAACTGATACCGATTTCACACTCGTCTCTCTTCTGACGAACGGACTGTCTCTCATATACATAGTTCATATCAGTATCCGTATTCTTCTTAATCTCATCTTTAATCGCATCAGCAATCATCAAAGCAGTACCGGACGGAGCGTCAAGCTTCTTATTATGATGAGCTTCAACAATCTCTATATCATAACCCGGGTACAAAAGATCAGATACTTTCTTACATACCGCTATAAGAACATTCATACCGAGACTCATGTTGGCAGACTTAAAAACAGGAACTACTTTTGAAGCTTCATTAAGTGCAGAAAGTTCTTTATCACCTAAACCGGTTGTACAGATAACAGCAGGCTTCTTCTTGGAAACCGCATAATTTAAAACATCACATACAACAGATACATTCGAAAAATCGATAATGCAGTCAAAGTCACCGTCAAAATCATTAATGTTCTTATAAACAGGAAAGTCTAATCCATCCTTATTATCGGAAACATCAACGCCGGCAACAATGGTAGCATCCTCAATATCAGAAACCATTTTGTTGATTGCACGACCCATTCTGCCGCAACAACCGCTCATTAATATCTTTAACATATAAAACTTAAGCCTCCTTAAAGAAAGAAGTCAAAGCTGAAGTATCATACTTCGAAAGAACTTCCTTCATAAGGTCATGATTTGCTTTGGTCATCTCGCAAAGCGGTAATCTGCAAGGTCCCGGATTTACACCCAAAATATCAAGAGCTTCCTTTACAGGAATCGGATTAACCTCACAGAACAAAGCTTTTACAAGCGGAACAATCTCAACCTGAGCCTTACGAGCCTTAGCCTCATCACCGTTAATATAAGAATGAACCATATCGTGCATCAACTCAGGAAGAATATTTGCTACTACGGAAATAACACCCTTACCGCCCAAAGAAAGAAGAGGCAATACCAATCCGTCCTCACCGGAATATATATCAAATCTGTCACCGCAAAGACTTAAAATATTAGGTACCTGCGTTAAATTACATTCCTTGATACCGACAATATTCTCGATATCGGCAAGTCTGTAAAGAAGTTCAGGACCGATATTCACATTTGTTCTTGACGGAACATTATAAAGGATAATAGGTGCATCACAATTATCGGAAAGAGCCTTATAGTGTCTATAAAGTCCCTCGCTTGTGCACTTATTATAGTAAGGTGTAACCAAAAGAACTGCATCTGCACCAAGCTTAACCGCATCGGAAGTAAGTCTGATACCATGCTGTGTATCATTAGAACCTGTACCGGCGATTACAGGAACACGTCCGTTAACAGTATCAACTACGCACTTAATTGTATCGAGATGCTCAGGATCCGGCATTGTTGATGCCTCGCCTGTAGAACCGCATACTACAATAGCGTCCGTCTTGTTTTGAAGATGGAACTCAACAAGCTTCTCAAGTTTCTTATAGTTTACACCTCCTTCGTCAAAAGGCGTTACAATGGCTACAGCAGAGCCTTCAAAAACAGGTCTATTCATGTGAATTCCTCCTTCTTAAAAATATATCAGACTGTTAAACAGCCTGTTGAATTTTAGCATTAATATCTACATATAGTCAATTAAATCCGCATATTATAATTAATAATATTTATGTATAATATTTCAGATAATGTTGGTTATTCTGAGGTAAATATGAAAACACACGATTTCTACTTCGACCTGCCTGAGGAACTTATTGCTCAAAAACCTCTCGCAGACAGATCGTCTTCGAGACTTCTTAAGCTTAACGGTAACACCGGCGAATTTAAAGACATGAAATTTTATGAATTGCCTTCTCTTCTGCGCGAAGGTGATGTTTTGGTCATAAATAACACAAGAGTTATTCCTGCAAGACTTCTTGGTGTCAGATCAGATACAGGTTCAGCTGTCGAAATACTTCTTCTTAAAAGAATTGACGAGAATCACTGGGAAACATTGGCAAGACCCGGAAAAAAAGTCAGACCCGGCAAAAGGCTTACTTTCCTTGAAGGAGAACTTGAAGCAGAATGCGAACAGGTTTTGGATGACGGAAACAGAATAATGCGCTTTGACTTTGACGGTATTTGGGAAGAAATACTTGATAAAGCAGGTGCAGTTCCCCTCCCGCCTTATATTCACGAACAACTCGAAGACAAGGAAAGATATCAGACTGTTTACGCCAAAGACGAAGGGTCAGCTGCAGCTCCTACCGCCGGTTTGCATTTTACACCGGAGTTGTTGGATCAAATCAGAAATATGGGAGTTACCATCGCTGAAGTAACTCTTCATATCGGTTTAGGTACATTCAGACCTGTTAAAGCCGAAGATATTTTAGATCACGAGATGCATTCCGAATGGTTTGACTTCCCTAAAGAAGCTTCCGATATTATTCGTAAAGCAAGAAGCGAAGGAAGAAGAATTATTTCTGTCGGAACTACTTCCACACGAGTTCTTGAAACCGTTGCTTCAAATAATCCTGAAATGATGCCGTCATCAGGATATACTCAAATTTTCATCTATCCCGGATATGAATTTAAGTGCATAGATTGCCTAATCACGAATTTCCATTTACCTGAGTCCACACTTATTATGTTGGTAAGTGCCTTTGCCGATAAGGACAATGTATTAAATGCTTATAAACATGCCGTAGAAGATAAATACAGATTTTTCAGCTTTGGTGACGCTATGTTCATCGAAGGGAAAGGCAGAAAATCATGACAAAACCTCCAGTTTGGTACGAACATATTCATACATGTAAACAGACCGGTGCAAGACTCGGTATTGTACATACTCCTCACGGTGATTTTAAAACACCTGCGTTTATGCCTGTCGGAACTCAGGCTACCGTTAAGGGTATGAGCCCTGATGAGATTTCTTCCATGGGAGCAAATATTCTTCTTTCTAATACTTATCACCTTTGGATGAGACCGGGAAGCGAATTGGTAGCTAAGGCCGGCGGTCTTCATAAGTTCATGAACTGGAACGGTGCAATTTTAACGGACAGCGGCGGATTTCAAGTGTTTTCACTTGCCAAGCCTAAAGATATCATTGAAGAAGGCGTTAACTTCAGATCGCATATTGACGGTTCCAAACATATTCTTACTCCTGAAAAGTCAATGAAAATCCAGAATGTTTTGGGAGCTGATATTATTATGGCTTTTGACGAGTGTTGTCCTTACCCTTCAACTCATCAATATGCTGAACAATCACTTCAAAGAACCACAAGATGGCTTGAAAGATGTATTGATACCCATAAGAATACTGAGAAACAGGCTCTTTTCGGAATAATTCAGGGTAATATGTATGCCGATTTACGTGAAGAAAGCGCTAAGCAGATTACTTCTTTCGATCTTCCGGGTTATGCAATCGGAGGACTTTCCGTCGGAGAACCTGCCGAATTAATGTATGAGATGCTTGATGCTACCGTACATTTAATGCCTGAAGACAAACCGAGGTATCTTATGGGCGTCGGTTCACCTGATTATCTTATTGAAGGTGCAATCAGAGGAATTGATATGTTTGACTGCGTACTTCCTACTCGAATGGGAAGGCACGGAACCTGCTTAACATCAAGCGGACGTGTAATCGTAAGAGACGCAAAATATGCTGAAAGTTTTGAACCGCTTGATCCGAAATGTGATTGCTACGCATGTCAAAACTATACGAAAGCATATATCAGACATTTAATTAAGGCAAAAGAAATGTTCGGTCAGAGACTTTGCGCATGGCATAATATCGCTTTCCTATTAAATCTTATGGAAGATGTCCGTGAAGCTATTGCAAATGACTGTCTTATGGATTTCAGAAACGAGTTTTTTAAAGAATACTACGGCATTTAAGCGATAATTATATTTTCCGTATCTCTTACAATGAATGTCAAAGCAGTTAAATTCTGCTTTGTAAGCATGTCTTTGTCTGAAATACGTCTTACAATATAGTCCATCCATTCCTGTGCGCTTTCGCTTGTAAGTCCGTCTGCAAGAATTGCTTCACTGTTAACTTTTGAGAAAAACACCTTTGTTGCGCAAATGATTCTGTCTTCGTTTCCGACTGCCATAACGCCGTTAGTTAATTTTCTGAGCATGCCGTCACTTATTATGTATGCTTCAACGTCACCGTGAAACTCACATTCGACTTCATTGTCGTTAATTCTTAACAGAAGATACTCGTCGTTTCTTTTAACGCTTTTCGAAATTCGATAACTTATGTCATCAAAACTCATACCCTTTAAATCAGAGTTTAAAACTTTGGCTATTTTCGATGAGAGTTCGGAAGAATAATCATAATCATCCCTACCGTAAATAATAGAAGCTACGGTAAAATCACCGTAAGCTAAATAAACGTTATCGCAATAAATCTCTCGACCGCCCTTATGACTGAAACAATAAGACTCTATCATAATCCCTCAAAACAAATCTCTTTTTACTTTAATAATAACAGCAGAATAATTATCCTGTCTCGGAAGTTTCTTGTTGGATACATTAAACTTAATATTGGATGCTGTTTTCTTTGCCGTAGAATCAATCAAAGAATTCAAATGTTCTACCGGTAATGCATCGGTAACTCCATCAGAACAAATTACAATATAATCACCGTCAATAAGCTTTATCGAAGCTCTGGTATATTGTACTCTGACATTTCTTTTACCCATAAACTCAACCAAAGCCGGTGCTTCAGGGCTTAAATAGGCATCCCTGGTACTGATATTCTGCTTGGACAATTTTGCGATTAATTCGCCTACATAATTTTGTTTGTAATTAAGAATTGTTGCTCTGTCTTTTCGAATCAAAATAACATTGCTGTCACCAACGGAATAAAAATGCATCCGATTATCAAAAATATGAACCAAAGCAAGCGTTGAACCACCCTTATGTTTAAATTTATCGTAGATTCGTTTCGATACCTGAGAAATTTTACGAGCTATATAATCACCGGATTCAAACTCAATAGGAAACAATTTCTCAATTTCATCTACAACATATTGCGAAATTATATGACCGTCATCAAGACCGCCCATACCGTCAGCAATACAAGCAAACAATCCACTGTCCAGATAGTCATCCAAAGGAGAAATATAAGTAGAATCTTCCTGCCGTTCACGCATTCCGATTTCCGAAAAATAAGCTACTTCAGCAGAAAGTGTATCTTTGTTCTTGTATGCCTTACGATCGGATTTTTTTCTGAAATCATAGAGCATAAAAAGAAAGTAGGTAAAAAATGCCAATGAAACAGCAAAAATTACCAGGATTACAATAATTGTGTATGAATAGTCAGTACTTATTTCGAATAACTCATTCATCTTCCGAATCTTCTTGCTGTTCACCTTCCATAATCTCTGAAGAGTCAGAATCCACATCTTCATCTTCGATTATATCATTTGAAGATATTTGAGCAGAAGGAGCAGTAAGATATTTATTTAGATAGTGGTTTGCAAGAAAGGCAAACATATAAGGAACTGCACCGAAAACAAACAAAATATAATAGATTACTGCAAAAGCATAGGCATATTGCGGAATAAAGAACAAAAGAATCCACGGAATAACTATGGTTAATATAAAGGTAATTATCAAAATACCAAAAACCTTATCAAGTTCAAGGAAAGTAAATAAAATTGCATTTTTATACTGTTTACCCAACGGCAAATCAACTGCAGTCATAGTCTGATTAACGATATTTTGTGAAACAATAAATACAATATATATGAGCATCATCAAGACAAAAAACAAGGTTCCGATTTTCCCGAATTGATTTCTGTAAAAACCCAAAGCAAAGAAAATGATGGCGCTGACAACCCAAGAAATTATAGTTGCGCCTATTCCCTGCTTAAAATTCTTTCTGATACCAGCCTTAAAATCTTCAAAAAAACTGACACTGTTATTTCTGAATATATTCCTGAAAATCTCCTGAAAACCGCAATTTAAGACGCTGAAAGACACAGTTGAAGTAGATAAAAAAAGCGCCGTAAACAAAAGAACCATAAGGTAGTATAATCCCGAAGCTCTGTCGTAATCACATAAGGCATTATCAACAAAAAAAGAAGTAAAACCCGAAACTGAGAAGAAATCATCAATTTTCGGAAAAAACAAAAGGAAGTAAAAAATCGACAATAATGCTGCAGGAATATTGGTTACAAGCGAAAGAGCACTTGCACACGTTACTGTTCCGAACTTTCCGAAAAGTGACGAGAACATAGAGGCAAAAAAGCTTCCGCCGACATCTATATGTTTCTTTTTATTGTAATTATCGGACATACTTAAGTAAGCGAATCAATATATGAAGATATTTCATCGATTCTCTCTAAAGAACGAAGAGCAATCGCCATATACTTCTCCTTCTTCTCCTTCTTTTTAAACTTACCGTCATAAGGTTTAATAATTCCGAAATTAGGATTCATCGGTGCAAAGTTATCAGCAGAAGCCGACGAAACATATTCAGCCATTGAACCAAGCATTGTTTCATTATCGAATGAAACGACAGGATCAATTCCTTTAAATCGCATATAGGCATAAAAAGCTGCCAAAAAGCCGGAACCGGTTGAAGCATTATAACCTTCTACACCTGTAATTTGACCTGCAAAAAACAAATCGGGTCTGTCTTTCATATTATATCTGTCAGTCAAAACCTTTGGTGAACAAAGATAAGTATTTCGATGCATTACGCCGTATCTGTAATATTCTGCATTATAAAGTCCCGGTATCATACCGAAAACTCTTTTTTGTTCTCCGAACTTAAGTCTGGTCTGAAAACCAACCAAATTAAACATCGTCCTAGCTTTATTATCCTGACGAAGCTGAAGACAGGCATAAGGTTCCTTGCCGGTACGAGGATCGATAAGTCCTACAGGCTTAAGAGGACCGAAACGCATTGTATCCTCGCCGCGCTTAGCCATAGTTTCAATAGGCATGCAGCCTTCAAAAGAAATATCTCTGTCAAAGCCTTCTACGTCAGCCAGTTCGGCATTAATTAATTCCCTATAGAAATTAAGATACTCTTCTTTATTCATAGGGCAATTAATATAATCATCTCCGCCTTTTCCGTATCTTGAAGCGAAAAATGCATAATTCATATCTATTGAATCAAGAGTAACTATTGGCGCTGCGGCATCGAAAAAGTGAAGATCATCCGCTCCCGTTATTCGTACAATATCCTGAAACAACTCACCGTCCGTTAAAGGTCCTGTAGCAACAATGGTAATAGCGTCATCCGGAATTTTTGTAACAGGCTCATTAATAACGGTTATGTACTCGGAGGAATTGATTTTATCGGTTATATACTGAGAAAAATCATCTCTGTCAACGGCCAATGCACCGCCTGCAGGAACAGCTGTTTTATCAGCTGCCTCAATAATTAAAGAACTGAGTCTTCTTAACTCTTCTTTCAAAAGACCTGTTGCATTGTCTATATTATTAGCTTTAAGAGAATTACTGCAAACTAATTCACCGTAGTTATTCGACTTATGAGCCGGACTTCTTTTAACAGGTTTCATCTCATATAAATGTACGTTAACTTTAAGTCTGGACAAAAGCCAGGCTGCTTCACAACCTGCCAGACCTGCACCTATTACATTTATATAATTACTTCCCATTATTATGCTTTATCCTTCTTAGATTTCGAATTTGTTGAACAATCAGGATTTGAACACTTGGTATAACTCTTACCTCTGAAACGTTTCCAAACCATATAAGATCCGCATTCAGCACACTGCTGTCCTTCAGCAGGCAAATCCCAAGAGATAAAATCACACTCCGGATTGTTTCCCTTCTTATCACAAACATAAAAACTCTTATTCTTATATTTTTTAGACTTTCTGATAAGAAGACCGGAACCGCATTTCGGACAATTTCCTTTTGCCGTAACTTCAATATTCTTGGTATAACCGCAATCCGGGAAATTAGAACAAGCAATGAATTTACCGAATCTGCCTTCCTTTATTACCAGCATTCCGTCGGAACACATCGGACACTGTTCACCCGTTTGAACAGCCTCAAGCTTGATTTTCTCGACATTTTCATTAGCTTTTGTAATCTGTTCATGGAAATCAGGATAGAACTCGGAAAGAACGTTAATCCAGTTTTTGGAACCTGTTTCAATATCATCCAGTTTCTCTTCCATACCTGCCGTAAACGAAACATCAACAATCTCATTGAAGTTATCGTTAAGCATATCTGTTACAACTTTACCCAAATCGGTAATTACAATATTCTTACCGCTCTTATCTACATACTGTCTTTCCAAAATTGTAGAAATCGTCGGAGCATACGTAGAAGGACGTCCTATACCGTTTTCTTCCATAGCTTTAATTAATGTTGCTTCAGTATAGTGAGGCGGCGGTGTCGTAAACTTCTGCTCGCTCGTAACCCCGTTATTCTTCAAGATATCATTCTCATTAAGTTCAGGAAGTTTAGCCTTACCACTCTTATCATCGGAATCCGCATCATCAGCTTCGACATCTGAAAAAGCTGCCAAAAAACCAGGGAACAATAATGTCTCTCCGGCTGTTCTAAAGACTTTGTCGTCACAAACAATATCAACACTAACTGTATCAATCTCTGCACAAGACATCTGAGTAGCAAGGAATCTGTTCCAAATCAACTTGTAAAGCTTATATTGATCTGAAGAAAGAGAATTCTTGATATCATCAGGATTTAAATCAAAATGAGTAGGTCTTATAGCCTCATGTGCATCTTGAGCAGAATTCTTATTTTTAAAGGAACGTTTAAAAGAATTTAAGTATTCCTTGCCATATGTCTTTGTAATCAAATCTCTGGCCAAATTCAAAGCATCATCTGAAATACGTACTGAGTCTGTACGAATATAAGAAATGAGAGCTGTCTGACCCTGACCTTCAATCTCAACACCTTCATAAAGCTGCTGAGCAACTGACATAGTACGCTTTGAAGTAAATCCCAAACGCTTGGATGCTTCCTGCTGCAATGTCGAGGTTGTAAAAGGCGGATACGGATTTCTCTGTTTATGGCCTTTCTTAACGCTCTCAATAACAAAATCCTTATTCTTTACAGAATCAACAACAGATTTTGCAGTTAATTCATCTGAAATCTTAACCTTCTCGATTTTTCCCCCGTTTTTATTACCGTAATATCTGATTTTAAACTGTTTATCGTCCTTTAAAGTTGATACAACAGCATCGATAAGCCAGTACTCTTCAGGAACAAAAGCGTCAATTTCAGCATCACGATCCATAACAATCTTGGTAGCTACGGACTGAACACGACCTGCGGAAAGACCCTTCTTAATCTTTTTCCAAAGAAGCGGACTCAACTCGTAACCTACCAAACGGTCCAAAACACGTCTTGCCTGTTGAGCATCAACCAAATCAATATCTATCTTACGTGGTGATGAAACTGCCTGAGTAACGGCATTTTTTGTAATTTCGTTAAATGTAATTCGGCATTCGGTATCCAAATCGATGTTCAAAGTCTTAGCTAAGTGCCAAGCTATTGCTTCTCCTTCACGATCGGGGTCCGTTGCGATATAAACAAAATCTACGTCTTTGCTTAATTCTTTAAGTTCGCGAATTACTTTTTCTTTACCGCGCATAGTAATATATGTCGGTTTAAAATCATTTTTAACATCAACACCCAGTATTCCGGAAGGCAAATCTCTGATATGTCCCACGGACGCTGCTATTTTAAATTCTTTACCCAGATATCTGCCTATAGTCTTAGCCTTGGCAGGAGACTCAACAATCACAAGTTTATTAGCCATCTATATAGTTCCTCATTATTTATTACAATACTTATATATAATTCAACATTTTGAAATTGTCAAAACTTATTTTTTGAACACACCTTGTATTTCCCTTTATCCATATATAACTTTCCTTCAATTTCGAGTTCAGAAAACAACTGCGCAAGTCTGTAAAACGGAAGATTAAATATACTTACGGATTCTTCAACATTTAAAGGTTTTGCAGTTACCTCATCCATAATCAAAAGTTTCCATTCTGAATCTTCCATATCATCAGGAGATTTTTCTGCCTTCAATCTCAATGCCTTATAAGAATCAACAGATGAAGACAAAATGTCTACATTGTATCTGTCCAAAACTTTATAGTATGCACAGTTTCGGATTTCATTGATTATCTGCTCATTCGAAAGTAAAATCTCGGCACCGTCCAAAATCAGTTTAAGTCCACCCTTAGCATAATCTGCATATATTGTGTTGGGTAGCACGAAAACACTCTTTCCCTGAGCAGCTGCAAATGAGGCGGTATGAAGAGTACCGCTAATTTCGCCCGCTTCAGCAATAAATGTACAATCTGAAATTCCCGAGATAAGCCTGTTTCTTGAAGGAAAATATTGCTTTATTGCTTTTGTCCCGGGAGGCATTTCCGAAAGAATCAATCCGCAATTCGATATACGTTCATATATGTCTTTGTTACTGAACGGATATATATTGTCAGGACCGCCCGCAAGAACAGCAATTGTCTTGCCGTTACTGTCCAAACAGATTTCATGGGATTTTCGATCGATACCTTCAGCCATACCGGATACAATAACCGCACCTTGTTTTGTTAATTCAGCTACAATATCCTTAGTAGCATTCTCGGCATATCTGCTCGGACACCTTGAACCGACACAAGCTACAGAACCATAGTCGCACTGTTTAATAATCTCTTTATTACCTTTAACGTAGAATACTTGAGGAAATGTATAACTGTTTCTGAAATTCCACGGATAGAAATCACTGCCGTTTGAAATGAGTTCAATACTTCCGTTATAACAATTTCCAAAGATTTTTTCTGCGTTACTTTTAATCAAATCAGTCGAATCTATAAGTCTAAGAATCTTGTCCCTGGCTTTTGAAGACACTTCGGAAGACATAACAAGATCTTTAAATCCATCTTCGAAAATTTCCCTGTGACTTTTAATTAACTTGGTAATCATCAACTCGGAAAAAACAGAACTTCCGATGAGCTTCAGATTCACAGCCGAAGCATATAGATAATCTCTGTATAATTCTCGATTCATAGTATTCTCCTTAACTTATAAGTTAATGCTTCGTTTATGTCACTTTCTTTCATATCAGATCTTTCGTCGAAATCTGCAATGGTTCTGCCGACTTTCATAAGTTTTTTAAAGGCTCTCGGAGAAAAACCTCCCAAAGACGCGGCTTTAACGGCATGTTCGATTACCTTATCTGAACATCTGAAGACTTCAGACAAATTATCGCCTTCATATTTGCCGTTTAACATGTCGGTAAATCCAAATTCGGCATATCTTTCGTTTTGTATTTGCCATACACGCCTTATGTGATCTCGAATTCTCTCATTCTCAAACTCAGAAGTCTTGGAAGATATTGCCTTAAGTCCTTCATCATCAATTTCATGCATCTCGGTTACGATATCCACTCTCTCGAAAAAAGGATTTGACAGTTTATTGGCATAAGTCTTACGTACGGCTGTAGGACAATTACATTTTGCGGGATTAGTTAACAGATTTCCGCACCTGCAAGGATTTGTAGCTCCAACAAACAGGCACTCAGAAGGAAAGTCATAATCTTTACCGTCGCGCTTAAGTGTAACTATATGCTTTTCAATCGGCTGCCTTAAAAGATCAATGGTCCTGTTGCTCATTTCACACATTTCATCGGCAAACAAAACGCCGTTATGTGCAAGCGGAATATCTCCCGGAATAAGTTTAGAAGAAGAACCATAAAGTTTGGACATTCCCGAATCCGGAAGCATTCTGATAAAAGGTCTTAAACTACTGATTTGACCGTCACCTGAAATCTCAATTTGATTTCTTATCCGATAAACATCAAGAAATTCATTTCTCGAAAGTTCGGGAAGAATGTTATATAAAATCTCAGCTCCTAAAGTCTTACCGCTTCCGGCAGTACCGATGAAAAGAATATTATGCCACCCTGCAGCAGCGATTTGTATGGCTCTTGAAGTTTTATACTGGCCCTTAAGCATAGATAAATCAGGGCTTTGCGGAAAATTCGGCTCAGTCTTCAGTAAATCGTCAATAAAGACACTGCTGCTTAATGTTCTGTCATTACCCTTAAAATCCTTTAGATTATCAATAAGACAACAATTGATATCGCTCAGCATTATACTGTTAGCTTCTTTTGAAGGTGCATATATTCTGTCAAAATCTTTGTTTTTGATTTCGCTGAGCCTAATTATGCTTCCCGGGGTCTCCAAGACATCGCCTTTTAAAGACAATTCGCCGTTTGCATAGATTTTCTTATTTGAATCAAAATGAATCTGATTACTTACGGCAAGAATCCCGATAGCAATCGGTAAATCAAAACCGGTTCCGCTTTTATGCATATAAGCAGGTGAAATTGAAACTGTTATATGTCCTCTGGGCATTACAAAGCCGTTTGATTTAAGAGCCGCCTGTATTCTTCCTCTGGATTCTTTAATAGATGAATCACATAATCCGATTATCTCAAAAATATTGATTCCCTGAGATATGGATACTTCAATAGATGTAATTTCAGCGGTCATACCCGTGGTAAATGCCGAATATACGGTTGCGATACTGATTCTGCCTGACATTTCATCACCTCCTGAATTAATAATAGACCGTTTGAAAATTTTCGCAGGTGATAAATTAGTGCATTACATTACTAAAAACGTCGTTTTTAAGTAGATTCTGCTCAATTGCCAATTGTTTTTTACGGTGTATAATCTTTTAGGATATAAATTTATATGAGGTGTATTTATGAAACTCGGAATTGTTGGATTACCAAACGTAGGAAAAAGTACTCTTTTTAACGCTATCACCAAAGCAGGCGCCGAATCTGCAAACTATCCGTTCTGTACCATCGAACCTAATGTAGGCGTTGTATCGGTTCCAGACGAAAGACTTGATGTGTTGGCAGAAATGTATAATCCTGCAAAGTATACTCCGGCTATCGTTGAATTCGTTGATATTGCAGGTCTTGTTAAAGGCGCAA
>JAZLML010000061.1:0-6219 GCA_045598625.1 Saccharofermentans sp. | reverse complement strand
GAATCAAGGAAATCACGGTTTCTATACGCTTTTTACATCGAGGGGCATCTTAAGGACGTCCACAAAGAAGAAAAAAGCGTATAGATTAAAACCCGAAAGCCAATTCTATACGCTTTTGCTCAAATTCGCCTTCAAAAACAGTGCATCTAAGTAAAGAAGGCACAGTGGATTTGCAGAAATTCAGGTTTTACAGAGCCGGAAAAAAAGACTGTCCCAAAATGTACTTTGTTTTGAGACAGCCCCGTCTTATTGTTTTAACTATATATGATTTGAAGTGTGGTTCGTATCGATCAGCGCTCGTCCAGAACAGTCTGAGCACGGTTGTTAATCAATGCTGCTACTTCTTCGATGGTTTTCTGACCTGCGAAGTAAGCAGGGATTTCTTCAAGAATGATTGTTGCTACGGCAGGGTCGATAGAGGCGAGCGTATCGGCGGCGGAAAGACAAGCGATGTAGCTTTCCGTAATACTTTCGTCTACTTTTCCTATACCAAATTCAGTAAGTTCAGCTTCGGAAAATCCATAAGTCAGGAGGCTCTCATAATCGGCATTGAGGTATTCAATTCTGTCGGCGCAACTTCTCTTAAGTGCATTTATGTTGATGCAGTTGGTTCTTGTTTCGGAACACAAGTACTGAATATCTTCGCTGATGAGAATGTCTATGAATTCGTAACATGCATCTTCGTATTGTGTGGTGGCTGAAATTGCGACAGAAGAATCGACTTCAATACAAGGTCCTCTGCCGTCGACTGAAACACCATAGAAACCTACGTCTTTTTGGCCTGCGGCGGATATGTCTGTATATGAAGCCAGATCGTCTAAAGAAGTCCAGTATGAATCCATGTAATAATATGATTCGTCGTAATAGATTTCTTTCGGAACGTTTTCGAGACAGTAAGCTGCGAAGTCGTAGAATGAGTCCTGACAGAAGTCGACCGTCTTTGTATCGGAATTAATGAAGAGATTGCTCATTCGTGTAATACCCTGCAGGAAGTATTCATTTCTGTCTGCCGCCTCAATCGGGTCGATACCATTACATGGGCCGTATACGAACTCCTCGTATTCAGGGAGTGTGAAACCTGTTCCGTTTGAAGGTGCGTATTGTGTTTCACAAGCGATACCGGAAGTGATAAAACTGATTGGCAGCTGGTACAAAGCATTACCTGTTTTTGAGGCCTCAATTACATTGGTGAAGTATGAAGCAGAGTCAAGTTTGGAAATATATTCGGAAATATCCTTAAGATAATCGGTGTTATTAAGCTGCGATAAGGAAGCTGCATCCATAATGATATCAGGACCATCACCGGACATAAGCTCGATGGAAAGGTCGTTTGTCATAGTTGCTTTGGCTGAAAGTGTCTGTCCCTGATAATCCTCTTTGGAGAGAAACGCTACAGACAGATTGTCAAAGGAATTGTAAGTCTTTACAGAAGCAAAATACTTATCACTTGTTTCGTTGAACTGATAGATGGCCTCAGACACAGCAACGTCGGCATAGCCGTCGACTAAGCCGATAGTTATTCTGTTCTTTCCGGCATTTGGATTACTATCAGCTTTGGTGAGAGTACAAATTGAGAAACCTGAGGCTGATCCGTAGTGTTCGGAATTTGAATAAACGGGACCGGCAAGTACAACTGATTCATCGGTCACACGCATTATGTTAAGGGATGTTGCCTTATAAAGATTTACATTGCAGTCTTGGAAAGAAAATACGAGTTCATTTTCCTTAGTATCGAGGTTGGCTTTATTGATACCTTCTTCATCGATATTGTAAAAATTACCGTCTGCGGCGGCTAGATATGCGTACCAGTCAAAACCGGTGTCTGTTTCTGCAGTAACTTCGTATGTGTTTATATCAAGTTTATAAACTACATTTGTATCTTTTCTGGCACCGCAGCACATCAGATTTCCGTCAGCATCCGGAATAAATGTTTGCATACTATAGATTGTCTCGTTAAAATCGTTCATGAAGTCTATGGTTTTTACGATTTCACCGTTCTCGAGAATATATAAAATGTAAGACGGTGCTTGGTTATATGTGTAGACAGATGCCAGAATTGCACCGGTTTTGAGTAAAACTATATTCTCAAGGTAGCCGCTCATAACGTCATATTCTATGTTTAATTCCTGAGCTTCACCGAAAGTGTTGCTTGAAACATTATATTCAATTGAGTAGTAGTTTTCGGCGTAAGTAACAGGATTGAAAGCTGAGTAAACCATTGTGAATCCATTGGCGGAAGGTGCTTGAGAAAGAATTGTGCCCTGAGACAGAAGTTCGGTTATATCGGTTGATGATATCAGGTTACCGTCTAAGTCATACTGAATGAGTTCTGAAAAAGTATAATCAGTGTAGTCATAGTCCGGAGACAAAAGTTCTTCTTCGGTCACAGGCCTGTTTGCCGTGAATACGGTGTAAACCATGTCGCCTGCGGCAAATGTGAGTTCATAATCCGAATAATCCAATGCTTCATCTTCGTGTCCGGTTTTGCAGTCTACGGTTTTGTTGTCGTACCATGTGGAATCTTTGGTAATTTTCTCTTTTGAATTCTTGTCGCAGCCGCTCAAAAAAACTACCGACGACAGAAGCATAGTTGTTCCCAGAATAACTGAAATAAGTTTGTTTGCTGTTTTCATAAATCCCCCCTGAATGTGTAAAAAAGACATCTAAGAAATACTTTTTTGACGAGAATATTTTACCATGTCGGGAAGCTGTCTGTATAAAAAAAGAATAGAATATCAAGAAATCCGTAGCATCAGTCAAATTGCAATTTTGGCATGTTATAATTCTGCTCGAAAACGTGTAACGTTTTGCCGCGTCCGTCGTCTAATTAACTGACGTCTAAATACAAAACCGCAAGGAGAAATTGCATGGACAGTTTTGACGAGATATATAAGCAATACTATAAACTCGTATATTTCTACATTTTCGGTCTCTGCGGAAATCGTGACGTGGCGGAAGAAGTTACGCAGGAGTCTTTTTTCAGGGCGCTGAGGAAGATTAACTCTTTCAAAGAGAACTCAAGCATAAAGACCTGGATAATCACGATAGCGCGTAACGTGTTTTTCGATTATTGCAAAAAGAAAAAACTTGAGCCTTTGTGCTTCTCGGAATACTTCGTATCGGATGCGTCGGACGATAATCCCGAGGAAAACGTAACGGCATCGGGAGCCGACCTCGAGAAAGAGATTCAAGACAAAGAGACGGCCCGCATTATTCGAAAAGCAGCAGAAAACCTGCCGGAGCCGTACAAAGAGGTTTTCGCCCTGCGCACATTCGGAGAACTCTCGTTTAAAGAAATCGGAGAGACTTCGGGCAAGACCGAATCATGGGCGCGAGTTACTTACCACCGCGCGAGACTTATGATAAAGGAGAATCTGAAAGATGAAGTATAATTGCGACTTGATTAAAGACTTAATACCGCTTTATGCAGATGACGTTTGCAGCACCGAAAGCCGCCGGGCAGTCGATGAACATATCGCCGAGTGTGTCGATTGCAAAGAGTTTTTGAATTCTATCGTAGCGGAAGACGTTCCGGTTGCAAAAGGTGATTCCGAGAACATTAGCGTATCTGCGGAGTCACTTAGAAATGTCAAGAAGAAGTGGAGCAGGGGAAAAAGAATAGGCGTTATTTTTGGAATAATTGGCGGAATTTTGGCTACAATAGCTTCATACAACTTTGGAATTATGGGCGCCGCCATCGGAATTCTGTTCGCAGGATCACTGGTAGCAAAACCGGAAGTTACCGATACAGTGACTATGGATGCTTATGATGCCTGCATCATTTCACTTGAGCCCCAAGCCGACGGAGTGGAACGCACAAATGCCTTTTCCGGCATCTTTCCTACAGAAGTTTCTTCGGGTGCGACACTTACCGAATTTAGATACACATACTATAATCCGTTTGATGCCCAGTATTTGACATATGCAACTTTCGAGTATGATGCTTCATCTTATGAAGCAGAAATTCTTCGTCTGAACGATATCGGTGTATCGGGTTTATATAAGAACTACTATAGTGTAACGGGTGCTCCGAAAGGTTACGAACTGGTAGCCATGACTCCTGATCCATACTCGGGTTTTGTTTACGCCATAATCCCGCTCGAAAACGCGGACACAGAAATTACTTCCGACGGTACTTATAAGATTACATATGTAGGACTTCAATTCTGCAACTACTTTTTGGACATTGATGTTGAAGAATGTATTCCGCAAGCATATATCCTTGAAGGGTTTAATGCTAAAAATGATAATCCGTATATGAAAGAATGTGTTGATTAATTCGCTTGGGCACATTGCTCTGGCTTCTGATTTTGCATTCACCGAGGCTGCCACTCCTAACGGGAGTGGCAGTTTTTGTGTTCTTATTTTTCACAAAAAGCGTAATTAACCGCATCTGTTTTTGTTAAAGGATACATAACATATGTTGATACCAATTTGCAATGAATATATAATAATCTCGTATTTTTTTATCGGTTCAAAGAGCACGTTTGTGATGAGCCGAGGGAGGGAGAATGTAATGAGAAGAAAACTATTAAGTTTGCTATTGAGTGTCTTTATCGTATTAGGGACGTTGCCGATTTATGTTTCGGCTGATTCAGGTGATGGACTAAAATATATTTACGTATCCGTTTCCGGTTATACGTTTGAGAAGAGTGAGGCTGCACAGGGTTGTGAGGATGATCCGGTAGCTATATATATCGATGATTCGTATGACGCAGGTGATTTAGATGCTTCGATTTTCGAGAATGGTATTGCGATAATACTTCATAATGCGAATGTTGAGATAGAAACTACCAGTATATTTTTAAGCAATTTGTTTATTATGGGTAGCGGTTCGTTAACTGTAAATGACGAATTAACTATATATAATCCGGAGCCGAATGATGCTTCACAATCTGTGGATTATTCTGATCCATACAGCATTTTCGATGTAGCGTTGTTGGGAGAATACGGTTATAAAAGACATGCTGCTGAGGGCACGATTTCTTGCCATATTATGGACGATTTATTGCAGGTCGAAGAAGGTAAATCGCTGATATTTGAGGATACAGACGGAATCACTTACAGTTTATATATTTTCCAACAACTTGTTGTCGACGGTACCATTACTTCTCCTGTGTTTTATGCAGGTTCAATCTGTATTTGCCCTGGTGCCACAGTAGTCGGTTGGGAAGATTATGTTCTTGCACAGGATTTGATGACTTATTTGGACTTAACTTCTCCGACAGACGGCTACAGATATTTATATAACAAATATGACCGTTGGTTGGAAGAAAAAGAGTGTTCAGACAATCACTTTAGTGTTTGGTATGAATTACCGGCATATGGTGAAGAATACCCTGATATATTTAATCCTGACGGTTCAATAGAAGTTAATGGCACACAATTCTTCGAAGAGGCTGTCTGGGATTTTGTGAAAGGCGAGCCCCTGGAGTTTACGTTATCTGCTCCTTCTTGGATTGAACCCGAGGAATATGACCCTGCGGTTATCATATCGGACTTAAGCGGTAATATTATATGTTCATCTTTGGAGGATAACTATCCGGATATTACTATTGATGGTGATAAGTTTACTTATACACCTGTTAGTGATGAATTTTTCCAAGTGGATATTGGTTGGACTGAGGTAAATATGCTGCAACCTCAGGAAAATCAATACTCAATTATGGTGGTTTTAACACACGGCGGTGTTTCAGTATCCGGAACAGATAACTGTGTGGCATATGCAGAATCGGGAAACACATTTAAATATATTTATGATGCAGGTGATATTCCAAGTTTGGAGTTTACTGCTGAGGACGGCAAGGAAATAGACTTTTTTACTTATTCAGTCGGTGGTACGGATTATTACTATTCAAGATACTACTATGAAGGATACATGCCTATATCTGATTTGATGAACGGGAACACCTTGGTGTATTCATTCGATCCTTCCGAGGAAAGTTATGTTTACTGTTACGTTACAGCTAACGAGATTCCGGCACCTACAGGTGTAGAGGGATTTGTAGATCGTTGCTATTCCGTAATCCTCGGTCGTGACCCTGAAGAAGCAGGTATGCAAAACTGGATGAATGCTCTTAACAACGGCACCAACTGCGGTGCGCAGGTTGCATACGGATTTATCTTCAGCCAGGAGTATATAAATAAGAATAAGTCCAACGAAGAGTTCGTAACAGATTTGTACCTCATGTTCTTCGGCCGTGAACCTGATACTGCAGG
>JAZLML010000060.1:0-74244 GCA_045598625.1 Saccharofermentans sp. | reverse complement strand
GGGGGTCAAATGATGGCATTTTGATGGCAGAGCCCCTTGGGCATCAATTTTGTCATCAAACGGGGGTCAAATGATGGCATTTTTGATGGCAATATTGATGCGCGCACTTCACGCATGTACGATTTAAGCGGTTGCTTTCTCCTATCGCGCTTTACTATGCTGATGTGATAGAATCAAGTGGTGCGTTTAGGCAACTATTTTGTTTTCGGAAGGTAAGTATGGAATCTCTTGAAGGTATCGGCGGAGTACTGCTTCTTTTGTTAAATGGTTTTTTGGTAACCGCAGCTGTATTTATTTTTACATTGCTCTTCTCTATTCCTTTGGGATTTGTTGTTGCCAAAGGACGTATGTCGAAGAACAAAATTGTAAGCGGACTTATCAGATTTTATATTTCGATTATGCGCGGAACGCCGCTTATGCTTCAATTGCTTCTTGTATATTTCGGACCTTACTATCTATTTAAAATACCGCTTCGTAATCTGAACATCGAGACCATAGGCGGTACTTTGGACTATAGATACGTAGCAACGATTATCGGATTTTCTTTAAACTATGCAGCGTATTTCGCAGAGATTTTCAGAGGCGGAATCCAGTCTATGCCTGTGGGTCAATATGAGGCCGCTCAGATTTTGGGCTTCTCCAAGACACAGACATTCTTCAGAATCATTTTACCTCAGGTAGTAAAACGCGTTTTGCCTGCCGTTACGAATGAGATTATTACTTTGGTAAAGGATACTTCGCTTGCTCAGGTAATTGCTGTCGGCGAGATGTTTTTCGTTGCCAAGGGGCTTTCTTCTACGATGGTATCCATCCTTCCACTTGCAGCTGCAGGTGTTTTCTATTACGTATTCAACTGGTTGATTGAGCAGCTAATGAACTTAGCCGAGAAGAAACTTAACTACTACCAATAATCATCGGGGGATAAAGAAATGAAAGTATTGGAAATGAAGAATATAGTCAAATCCTTTGATGAACTCCAGGTACTTAAAGGTGTGTCACTGGATGTCGAAGAAGGCGAAGTCGTTGCCATAATCGGTGCTTCCGGCGGCGGTAAGTCCACACTTCTTCGCTGTGCCACAACGCTTGAGACTGTTGAGAAAGGAAGCATTTCAATCGGCGGACTCGAACTTTGTAAAGAAGACGGAGACGGAAAAGCTGTTTACTGCGATAAGCAAACTTTAAACAGGGTAAGATCTAAGTTCGGATTGGTATTTCAGAACTTCAACCTCTTCCCTCACTTTTCGGTAAGAAGAAACATTACCGAAGCTTTGATTCACGTTCGCAAAATGTCCAAGGAAGAAGCAAACAAGATTTGCGACGGACTTCTTAAGAAACTCGGACTTGAAACGAAAGGCAACAGTTACCCGTGCAATTTATCGGGCGGCCAGCAGCAGCGTGTAAGTATAGCAAGAGCGTTGGCGTTAAATCCGGAAATTCTTTTCTTTGATGAGCCGACAAGCGCGTTGGACCCTGAACTTACAAAGGAAATTCTTAAGGTTATAAGAGAACTTGCAGAAGAAAAAATGACTATGGTAATAGTTACCCACGAGATGGCTTTCGCAAGAGACGTAGCCGACAGAATCGTCTTTATGGACGAGGGTGTGATAGTTGAGGAAGGTCCTGCCGAGGAAGTAATCAATAATCCTAAGAATCCGAGAACCAAGCAGTTCCTCGCAGGCTACTGATTTTCTTTACTTATCTGAAAGAAGATATGTTTCTTCCCGTAGTTGTTTTGAAGAATACGGAAAAAGAAGACACAGACCCGAATCCGAGTTTATCTGCGATTTCTTTGAGAGAATTACCCTGCCTTACAAATTCTGTCGCAAGATTGGCCTTCATAAGGTTAATGTATTTGTGCGGAGTTATTCCCGTCTCCTTTTTAAATGTTCTGATTATGTGATTTACATTCATCTTCATCTCCGAAGCGACATAAGCTACCGAAATGTCCTGAGGATTTGACTCGTGAATTATCCTTAAAGCGTTTGTCGTAAGCTCCGAATAAAGTTTACCCTTGGCAAAGAACGATTTAAGACTGTCTATAAGAAGCGTAAAAAACGCATCACCTGATTCCGGCGAAATATTGGACTTTCCTTTGCCGTAAACACCGGGCTCGAAGCTTTCCTTCATAAGTTCGGTCAAATACATAAGTTTAGGATATTTAGAAGTTTCAATTTCAAGGTACTCCTCATCCAAAAGTTGTTCGGATGTAATAAAGTCAAAATATATGTGGTCTACGGGATCCTCGGGACTTTGAGATACCATAAAGTCAGGAGATGCTCTGAAAACATAAATGTTTCCCGGCTTTAACCGAACGCTTTCGCGATACATTGCTTTGCCGCCGATGATGTAATAAATACGGTTTGTAAGATGGTTCGGATTATAGTACCAGTTCGGCGGATTATAAAGTCTGTTAAACCTTGTAAGTATGTACTCGTCTGACATATAACATTCCCCTGATGTGTATTTTTCGAAACATGTTATCGATTATTGATTATAACAAGAAATATGGCGTTGGCATATAATCTGCATATCACTTTTTTAAATATGAAGTATAGTTTTATATATAGAATGTCAGGGAGCAGTTATGACTGAAAAAAGGTCCAAATTCCGTTGGGTTTGGGAGAACATGAAGGGCCGACGCGTCCTTTACATAATCGCGCTGTTGGGTACCGTTATATATAACATACTCCAAATCACCGTGCCTCATTTCTCGGGAAGAATCATCGATGAATTTTTCTCGGGCGATAACGCGCTCCAAAACCTTGCGGAACATAAAGATGTACTCTGGGGACTGATTATCGCCATGATCGGCCTTACCGTCTTGAGAGCAATAATCGTTTATCTTGACTGTATGGCCTACGAGCATGTATCGCAGACTGTTCTGTACAGAATCAGAAATTTCCTTTTTAACAAAATCGAACGTCAGGACATGACCTTTTACAGTTTCTATCGTACAGGCGATTTAATGACAAGACTTACAGGCGACTTGGATGCCGTAAGACATAACGTCGCTTGGGTTATCCGTATGTTAATCGAGACAGTAAGTTTGGCTCTTGTTACATCCTGCTACATGATTTACTTAAATCCGAAGGTAGGTTTAAGCCTTGTAGGTATTGCTCCGATAATTCTCGTCGTAACAATGATTTTCAGGAAAAAGGTTGCACCGATGCACACGACGCTTCGTGCAAAGCTTGCAACCATGAATACGGCTGCTCAGGAAAACATTTCAGGTAACCGTGTAGTTAAAGCATTCGCCTCCGAAGAATATGAGATACAAAAGTTCGATGAGTGTAACAGCGATTTCAGAGATACGAATAAGAAGACTCAGCTTTTATGGATTAAGTTCTTCCCTTACGTCGAAATGGCTGCCAATATGCTTCCTGCCGTACTTCTTTTGACAGGCGGTATTTTCCTCATCAAGGGCGAAATGACTATGGGTAACTACGTGTCCTATACAGGAATGACCTGGGCCTTGGCAGTTCCTATGAGAATGCTCGGAAACATCTTAAACGAGTTCCAGCGTTTCAGTTCCGCAGCAGACAAGATTATGGAAATCTACTATTCCGAGCCTGAAATCAAGGATGCTGTCGATGCCATAGACGTAAAAGATCATATCAAAGGAAAGATTGAATTCAGAAACGTAAGCTTCAAATATGAAGACGGTAATGAACCTATATTAAGTAACATATCTCTTACCATAAACCCGGGCGAAACAATCGCCATAATGGGTGAAACCGGATGCGGTAAGACTTCCCTTATTCAGCTTATTCCGAGGTTCTACGATACTACCGAGGGTGAAGTTCTCGTAGATGACGTAAACGTTAAAAAATATAAGCTTGAGCAACTTCGCCGTTCCATAGGTCTTGCCACGCAGGACGTTCTTTTGTATTCGGATACCATAGACGGAAATATCGCTTACGGAGACTTGGATTTGCCTAAAGAAGATGTCGAGAAATATGCTTCAATCGCTCAGGCCTCCGAGTTTATAGATGAGATGCCTGATGGTTATGATACCGTTGTCGGCGAGCGCGGCGTGGGCTTATCGGGCGGTCAGAAGCAAAGAATTTCGCTTGCCCGTGCACTTGCGGTTAAGCCTTCGATTCTTATTCTTGACGACACCACTTCCGCAGTCGATATGGAAACCGAGAAGCTGATTCAAAAGTCGCTTGCGAATCTTGATAACGACTGCACAAAAATAATCATCGCACAGCGTATCTCATCCACCAAAAATGCGGATAAGATTATCGTTATTAAAGACGGAAAAATCGAAGAAATGGGTACACATAAGGAGCTTATCGCAAGAAAGGGTTACTACCTTGACCTCGTTATGCTTCAACTCGGCGAATCGGCCGACTTCATAGATTACAGAGAAACGGGGGTGAAAAGCTGATGGCCATAAGACGTAACACTTATCGTGAAGATGAACTTCTCGAAGAGCCTTTTGACATAAAACAGCTGATTAGAGCCTTCGATTACATTAAACTCCACATGAATAAGATGGTATCGGCTCTTGTTTTAAGTGCCGTCGCAGGTATCATCGTGCTTTTTGCACCGCAAATCATACAGTATGCAGTTGATAACGTAATTCCTGCTAAAGATTTAAAGACACTTTATATTCTCTTCGGTGTTCTGGCCGTGATTTATTTAACGAGCGTTATTTTAAACACGATACGCTCGCGAATAATGATTAATGTAAGCCAGGATATTATCTACGACATTCGTAAGGATATTTTCGGGCACCTTCAAAAATTGCCGTTCCAGTATTATGACGACAGACCTCACGGAAAGATTTTGATTCGTGTCGTTAACTACGTAAACTCCGTTTCCGATATGCTTTCGAACGGCCTTATCAACATGATTTTGGAGATTATGAACCTTGTATTTATTGTAATCTTCATGTTCCTTACGGACGTTAAGCTTGCAGCTGTCGTTATGATCGGTGTCCCTGTTCTTGCAGCCTTCCTGTTATGGCTCAAAAACAAGCAGCGTAAATCCTGGCAGCAGGTTTCAAACAAGAACTCCAATCTTAATGCTTATTTGCAGGAGAACATCGTCGGCGCTCGTATCACGCAGATTTTCGCGCGTGAAGACGAGAACGCCAAGCTTTTTAATCAGCTTTCCGATAACTGCCGCAAGACTTGGATGAAAGCCGTACGCTATACGAATCTTACTTGGCCGGGAATCGATACCATATCGGTTTTGGTTCGTTCGTCGATTTTTATATTCGGTATTGCTGTATTCGGAACCGATGCCGAAAGTCTCGGAACGGTTGTTGCGATTTCCATTTACGCGGCAAGTTTCTGGCAGCCTATTATGAACCTCGGAAACATCTTCAATAACTTTATTAATAACATCGCTTATTTGGAGAGAATTTTCGAGACGATAGACGAGCCTGTTTCGGTTGATGACGCTTCAGATGCGAAGCCAATGCCTCCGATAAAGGGCGAGGTTAAATTTGACCACGTAACGTTCTCATATGACGAGAGCATAGATGTATTACACGACGTATCCTTTACCGTAAACCCGGGTGAAAGCATCGCGTTGGTCGGTCCTACCGGCGCAGGCAAAAGTACAATTGTTAACCTCATTTCCCGCTTCTATAACCTTGAATCGGGTAAGATTACGATCGACGGTGTAGACATAAGCAAGGTTACTCTTAATTCTTTACGTTCTCAGATGGGAATAATGATGCAGGACAGTTTCATCTTCTCCGGTACTATAGAAGATAACATCCGCTACGGAAAGCTTGATGCTACCGAAGATGAGATTCGTACCGCTGCAAGAACGGTATGCGCCGACTCTTTTATTCAAAAAATGCCTGACGGCTACCAAACCGAAGTTAAAGAACGCGGTAACATCTTAAGCCAGGGCCAAAAGCAGCTCGTTTCTTTCGCAAGAACACTTATCTCAGATCCATCGATTCTTATTTTGGATGAAGCTACCTCAAGCATCGACGTTCAAACCGAGAAAGCCTTACAGGAAGGTCTTAACGCTATGCTTAAAGGAAGAACATCGTTTATTATCGCTCACCGTCTTTCAACCATTAAGAACTGCGATAAGATTATGTACATCGATGACGGAAAGATTGTCGAATGCGGAAACCATGAAGAATTGATGAGTAAAAAGGGTCTTTATTATAAGCTTTATACATCTCAGACCGAAGAGTATTCAGCTTAATCAAAACCGACGGCGTCGAGAGCGCAAGCCCAATGATTTCGATGAATTTAACATTGTTACGCGACAATAAGCACGCCAAAATCATGCTGACAGACCTATCGAAATCAGTATTCTCATCTGAAGAAAGTGCCATCATATTTAAAGCGAAATAAAAATACCGGAAGCAAATCCGTCAGAGCAAGGCTCATGGAAAAGTCTTCCGGTACTATGTTTTTTGTCAATCTTGTTTTCGAACGTGTATTACTTATTTACCGTCGGCGACATTCTTGAATTCAATTTCTCAGAGAACCAAAAACTTATACTTCTCTACACTGTAAAGCGGTATGAAAGGAATCATTATCGGAACCTTCTTAACATATGCCTGATACTCAGGATCGCTTCCGTAGTTTTTGTTCTGACGAACCTCCAAACGTCTTGCACCGCTGAACATTACGAAAACGATGCCCAGATAACCTACGATTGCAATAATCCACTGGCCCACTGTCTTAAGAGATGTAACACCGAATACAAAAATGCCGGTCCACAAAATAAGTTCTCCCAAGTAGTTCGGGCATCTTACGAGTTTAAAGATACCCTTATCGCAAAATCTCTTAGGATTAATCTTCTTCTGCCTGTTCTTACTCAAATCCGAGAAAGACTCAAGTAAAATTCCACCGACCATCAAAACGGTACCGATGATATATGTAGGACTTACCTCCGTAAATCCGTTAGAGAAACGATAGAAAACAGGTGAAATCATGCAAACGTACAAAAGTCCGCAACAAAGGAAAAGCAAAATCTTGATGCCGAAGTTCATTCCCTTGCCGTCTTTTATCTCGTTCTTCATGTGCTTCTGATAACTCTTGCTCTTAATCTCTCGAATAAGAAGATAGCCGCTCAATCTGAAACCGTAAAGAATAAGAATTACACAAGTAATAACCATCCAGACATTTAATCTGTCAGCGAAAACAAAGAGCATTGCGGCGCCCTGGCCGGAAATTGCAAAGCCGTAACCGATAGAAATAAAGTAAACATACTTATAAAAGCCTACAGCACAACATGCAAGTGCAACTAAGGTCATTATAAGTAACCCCATTGTAAATGTCATATTAATCACCTCGGAAATTTTATCTACATTAATAGATTACCAACCAAATTGGCCGATAATATACCCTAATTGTAAATAAATAGTTAAAAAACCGAGGAAATATCACAATTTTGCTGTGTTTGGCCTTCTGACTTACTCTTCGTACATAGAAACAGCTTTAGTAAGCTCCTCCTTTATTTCCGTAACCAACGATTCCGGCGATAGGACCTTCACATAAGGAGCGTACTGTAACGCCCAATATTTCATGGCTTTCTTATTGGCAGTGAGCATCACTTTTATATAGCCGTCTCCGATTTCTTTAAACTCGGGCTCCATTCCGAACCAGTTAATAATCTCGCCTGCCATGTAATCAGGTGCCTTTAAAGTCACTCTTACACTCTCGCCCGAGAACATATAAATATGTTCTGCCATATGCTTCGGAAGATTAAGACCGTTCTCCAAGCCCTTCACCTTCTTCATCGGCTTTATCGGATTATCGGTAAGTCTGATATTTTTTATCTGATTAACTTTGTAATTTGCAACATCGTCATACTTATCATAATTGCAAATGAGATAATATCGACCGTTGGTGGCAGCCATCTGATAAGGATTAATAAGATACTCGCGAACCTTGCCATCGTCGTCTAATCTTAAATGAGGCTTTTTATCCGGTCCGTATTCCATATAGTTAAAGACCACCTGCACTCCTCTTTCAATAGCCTCGTCCAAAATCTCCACCGTATAAAACAGTTCACGGTTGTCAGGCATATTCTCAGGTAAATTACAGATATGCTTTACCTTGGATTTAAAATAAATATTGGAAAGTCTCTCAAGCTTACCTATAAGTTGCTTACACTGACTGTAAGGAATGTGCTTTGAGAACAACAAACTGTCAATAAGAAGTCTCAATTCGGAATCCGTAAAATCTCTTTCAAGATACCAATCGGAAAAAATGATTTCTTCCTCACCCTTCTTATTTCTACGAATAGTCTCGGTATAAGAAATATCAAATCCCGACTCGATGAGATTTGTTAAATTGCGCTTAACAGCTTTACGATCGGCCGTCATGCCGTACTCGTTTTTTAATATCTCAAGAATATCTTTCTGACTTAATCTGTGATTCTCGTCACTGTACTTTCGAAGGATATCAAGGATATCCACTATGAGCATTTTCTTGGACTGAAATACCTGTGTCATCAAAATCACCTCCGCTATATTTAAGTATCCCTTTCTGATACTGATTCTATAACGAAATGTGTGACAAAAATGGTACACAGCAGAAATAAACTGCTCGCAAATAAAGCTACCAAATAAACTGCTACTAAACTGCTGACAATTGCGAACCGTCAGTCACCCAAATTCAAGCTTTTCATGAGCGTATCGTCCATAGAAACAAACTCGCCTGCAAGAGCATCGCGCTGTGCTTTAAGGGTAGCGCAAACCTGCTCTTCTTTGTTTACTTCAACTGCTTCTTTACTTAAAAGCTCAGCCTCAATCTGTGCCTGCTTTACGCATTTTTTGTGAGCGGAAATCATCTTAAACGGCGTGATGGTTGAAAGCAAAGGTAAAGCACTTGCTGCCATCCCTAACGGCAAAATGAAATACTGTCCCAGCAAATCATTAATCCAACACATAAAGAATATAATCCAGGCTATTGAATGAATTATACCCGCTGCTACAAATGCCACTGTAATGCATTTTCGAACGGAAAGATCCTGCGCTTCTTCACCCTCACCGACCGGCTTGTCACCGATATCTCTTTCGGCTTCTGCTTTTAATTTATTGACAGCATACTCATGACCTTTATAAGCATTAATCATTGCGTCGGTCTTTTCGCGCTGAGCACAAAATTGCGCATTTACCTGAGAAAGTTCCGCAGCCTTCATAAAGTACGGTTCGCAAACGCCCTTGGTTTGTCCGTTTAACCCAGGGTAATTAAGTCTGTAGAAATCACTTGAAGTATTACTCAGAAGTTCATGTGTATCCGCCAGCTGAGTCACTGCCAGCATTTTGCCTCTGACACCGTAAATATCGCTCGAATCGCTCGAAAGCAACAAATCAAAGCTCGCGTTGGCCGTCTTAAACTCGCGCTTTCTTAAGGCGTAGTAGGCTCTTTTTAAAAGCGACTCCTTGCGGAATGCATTTATATCGAAAATGCCGCCGCAAAATTCGCATCTGTATATATTTTTCGATTCATCCCAAGAAAGTTTTCCGGCACAGGAAGGACATGTTGTAAACGTTGTTTCCATTTATAATTCCCTCATTTCATCAAAGTTTTCTAAGCGACTCGAAAAGCACTTTGTCCGAATCCAGAATCGCTTTTTTTATCTCTGTACGATTATTAAACTCTTCTTGAATTCTCCCACAGTACTCTTGCTCCTGAACGCCGTATTGGTCAAAAATCTTCTCATCTTCTTTAAGTTTGCGAGCATACTTGGCTTTGGACTTTAAACACGTTACTATCATCGCAACAATAACAGTCAGAAAGATTGCAGCCGTAACCGCAAGCGAAACTATAATGCGCATTTGGTATGCACGGTCCGTATAGTGACCGTCAGACTTCGGATAGATACCCATTCCGATAAGCGAAAGTATAAATCCTATAATCAACCAGTATATATGTGAAAAGAATAAAGACCGAAAAGTGGACATTCTCTTACAGCGTTTCATATCGGCATCAACGCCGCCCTTAAGCTTCGTAATTTTGTTTTTCTCTTCCGTAAGTTTACTTAAACGAAGATTGCTACCGCCGATTTTCCCGAAACAGAAAAAATACTCTTTATAATCCTGCGGAGCCTGATCCACATATAACTTCGTCGTTTCCTGCTTAAATCTCCAATTTGAATCATCCAAAAACTCGTCGAGACTCGAGGACTCTGCCGTAGCCAACAATCTGCCTTTAAGCGCAACCGGATTTCCCGGGTGATTATCAAGGAAGCCCGTGAAAGAATGGACTGCCGAAGAGAACTCTCTGTTTTTTAATGAGTAAACGGCCTGATCGAAAGTATCGTCATAAAGAAATTTCTCACTCTCGAAAACACTTCCGCAAAATTCGCATCTGAAAAGATTGGCGTTCTCATCGAGTTTCAAAGCACTGCCGCAAGACGGGCAAATATGTGATGAAAGTTCCGGCATATTTTGTTATCTCCCTTAAGCTGACGTGTGTTATTCACACATTGTTATTATAAAACCGTTACTAACAAATGTACAGTAGTGTTTCTTTTTTTCGATAAACCTACTATAATATCGTATCGACAGTAAATTAAAACTAAGAATGGATTTTTACTTTTCCTTCTTTTCGGGAGCGTTATATGTCACTGATGGATTACTACAATCAAGTTAAGGCGGGCAAGATTACCACCTCTGCGTTTTGGAAGATGATGGTTGATACCGAAGTTTGGTATTCGACACCGTTCGGAGATCACGTAAGCGGAAAGCCGCGCGTTTATCTTATCGGTACAAGAGAAGGCGATGCATTCCTTCCGGTTTTTACCACGAAGGAAGGTCTCGAGAAATACTTTGAGGAGGTAGGACGCGTAAACTACCTCATAATGCACAGCAGCGTTAATCAGGTTAAAGATACCATGATGAAGGACGCCCACTTAAACAAACTCGGAATTTTAATTGATAAACAAATTCCGCTGGCTTTAAATCCGCCGAATAACAGATAAAAAACGGACTGTCGGGTGCAATTAATCACTCGGCAGTCCTTTTGTATTTACTGATTTTAAAAACCGTCAGAGAGTCTTCAAATACTCCATGAAGTTCTCCTTGTTCTCAAGTGCCGTGGTCGTAGGTCTTCCCAAATCGTCACGTGCGCCAATGGAACACTTAACTTCGATGAGACTCAACTCGTTTCTGCTCTTGGCAGCTGCAAGTTCTTTATCAAGGTCCTCGAAATTATCTACGCAAACGGCGTTCGGATATCCGCAAGCCAAAGCAATTTTTACGAGGTCAATCGAAGACGCTACGGTAGGCATGCCTCCGACTGTCTCATGAGCACCGTTATTGATTACGATATGAACCATATTGGAAGGAGCGTTTGAACCAACCAAAGCCATGGAACCCATATGCATAAGAACCGCACCATCGCCGTCCACGCACCAGATTTTCGTATCAGGCTTAGAAAAAGCAACACCCAAAGCAATCGAGGAACTATGGCCCATAGAACCTACTGTAAGGAAGTCGTACTTGTGACTTTGGTCATTTGCAACACGCGTCTCGAAAAGCTCACGGCTGGCCTTACCGGTAGTTGAAACGATAGGATCCTCGCCTGTTGCCTTAACGATATGCTGAATGATTTCTTCTCTTACCATCTTGTTATCATTCTCGTACTTAACCTTGCCGTCATAAGAAAGAGCGCCTTTACGAATAACGAAAGCAACGTCTTTACCTTCTGCGAGAACTTCATTAAACTTCTTCATTGCTGAAGAAACTTCCTCGTCGGTTGTATCCTTACCGATTACGAAAACTTCGATTCCCATATCTTCCAAAAGCTTTACGGTTACTTCGCCCTGATAAATATGCTGCGGCTCGTCGTGAACGCCCGGCTCACCTCTCCAGCCTACAACAAACACCATAGGAATCGCATATACCTTATCGTTAAGAAGGGATGCTACAGGATTAATAATATTTCCTTCGCCGCTGTTCTGCATATAAACTACAGGAACCTTTCCCGTCGCCAAGTGATAACCTGCTGCCAAAGCCGTGCAGTTACCCTCGTTTGCTGCGATTACATGGTGATTTTTATCAATTCCGTACTTATCCATCAGGCAATTGCAAAGTGCCTTAAGCTGTGAATCAGGAACACCGGTAAAGAAATCCGATCCGATAATTTCAATTAATTTTTCTGCCTTCATCTTAACTCACCTTAAATACTTTCTCTTACTTTATAAAGTTCATCAACTGTGTCGATTTCAATAATCTGCTTAAATTCAATCGGATGAACCGTAAGCTTAAATTCATTGATGTGCATATTAACAACATCGTCCCAGAAAAGGTTCTCATATCCGTCTTTACCGTATTCAGCGGAAATCGCATCATACAAAACCTTACCGTCTTCTGCCTTAAAATATGCAATGCCTGTCATGTTATAGCAATCATCTCCGTACTTACCTACACGGGTAATGATACCGTTCTCGTCTTGATCGAAAACCCAGTCGTCGGAGTGTCCTTCAACCATTTTTCCGAAATAGCAGGAAGTATCAAGGTTACAATTAAAAACATCAGGGTCCGATACGAACAAGTCTGCCTCACAAATAAAACAATTGCCCTTAAGCAATACATCCTTTGCAAAATAAACGGATGAAATGTTATTTATCGTCTCATAAACATTATTTCTTATAAGAGTAATGTTGGAATACTTTTCTTCAAGATAGTTAAACTGATCACCCAAATATCCAACTACGACATAAATATTATCAACGCCTCTTTTCAAAAGCCCGTCGATAACAGTCTCAATCATAGGCTTATCAGTTACCTTAATTAATGGCTTTGGCGTATCCTTTGTAAGCGGAAGCATTCTTGTTCCCATACCCGATGCCATCAAAATTGCATTTTCCATAGTTCTAATTACCTTTCTAATACTTAACAAAATCAGAGCGTATCGATTAAGGAAATGATGTCTTTAATAGGCATAAGTCTGTCATCGACTTCTTTTGCTCTGTGATATCTCAAGATATCCTTCGCCGTCTCTTCCATGGCAGGGAAAGCACTTCTGGTGAGCTGATTGGCGTATATTACAATATTAGCTCCGTGTGCGCCCAACTCTTCCTCCGTAATAACGTTGAAAGAGGAAGGTACAACTACTATAGGTGTCTCCGAATCCTCACTTCTGAACTTGTCGCAGAACTCGACAATCTCGGCAGGATCTTTTTTACGGCTGTGAATCATTATAGCATCAGCACCTGCTTTGACAAAGGCTCTTGCTCTTTCCAATGCATCTTCCATGCCGCGCTCAAGAATAAGGCTCTCGATTCTTGCGATAATCATAAAGTCTTCGGTAAGCTGAACCTTCTTTCCGGCAGCAATCTTAGCCGAGAAGTTCTCGATTGTGTCCTGGGTCTGCTCAACCTCTGTTCCGAAAAGCGAATTCTTCTTAAGTCCTGTCTTATCCTCGATAATAACCGCCGATACGCCCATTCTTTCCAAAGAACGTACGGTATAAACAAAGTGCTCAGTAAGTCCGCCCGTATCACCGTCGAAAATAATCGGCTTCGTAGTTACTTCCGTAACATCCTCAATGGTTCTGAAACGGCTGGTCATATCTACAAGCTCAATATCCGGCTTTCCTTTCGCAGTTGAATCGCAAAGAGAAGAAATCCACATTGCATCAAACTGGTCAAGTCTTCCCTCATGCTCAACAACGGTTTTCTCGGCAATAAGTCCGGTAAGACCGCTATGTACTTCGATTGCTTTTACGACCGGTCTGATTTTCAAAAGCTGTCTTAATCTCTTTCTTCTGAACTCAGGCATCATGAGTTTTTCTTTAACCTTATCGTCAATACTTTTAACATTCTCGTTGTATGTATACGGAATATCGATAATTTGTCCGCCGTATGCAGAAAGAAGCTTCTCAACATTGTCACGAATTGCTCTGGTAGGTCCGGAAAGCCAGTTATCACCGTGAATAACGTAGTCCGGATGGAATTCTTCAATTACTTCGTCATACATAACGGTTGTCTGAGAAACAACTTTACTTACACCCGGAATAGTTCTAACCAACTGCATTCTTTCCTCGAAAGAAACTGTCGGAAAACGGTCAAACATAACCAACGCCTCATCCGTAAGAACGCCCACGATGACTTCGCCCAGTTTTCGAGCCTCGTTAATAATATTTAAATGTCCCTCGTGAATAACATCAGTAGTAAAACATGCATAAACTGTCTTCATAATTTCTCACCTCTCCGTATTAATATCTTGCCGGAATGGCAACATCGTATTTTCTTAAGGCCTCCTCAAAAACCACGAAAAAGTCCTCAATATCCTTGGCATCTATGGCACCCAAAGCGCAAAGTCTGAAAGTGTCAGTAGTGGAAATTTTGCCCGGGTAAATAGTGAAGCCGCGTTCATAGCAGTAGTCGTGTATTTTCATGAAATCCCAGTTTGGATCGTTCGGATAAATAACTGACACAACCAAACCCGACTGCAATTCTCTTTTAATAACGTCCTTAAAACCAAGCTTTTCAAGTCCGTCGTGAATGGCATTAAACACTCTGGTATGTCGAGCCCACTTATTCTCCTCGCCTTCCTCGAAATACTCGTTCAAAGCTTGTCTTGTCGCATATATCGTCTGTACCGGCGGAGTAAAATGCATCTCCCCCGTGCGCTCGAAAAAGTCATACTGCATATACAAATTGCAGTAGTACGAACGCTTTGGATAATTTTTGGATTTCTCGATAATATCTTTACGACCGATAACAAAAGAAAGACCTGTCATTGCCATAAGGCCCTTCTGTGCAGAAGCCATGCAAAAATCAATATTGTCCTTATGAACATTTATCGGTCTCATTGCCAAAGTCGAAGTTGTATCAACTGTAAAAACAGCACCGTACTTGTGAGCCAATCCACCGATTTCTCTTATCGGATTTAAAATACCCGTTCCGGTCTCATTATGTGTCGTGTGAACAAGCGCAATATCCGGGTTATCTTTAAGTGTCTTCTCAACCTTATCAAGATCCGGAACCTCATCTATAGGAAACTTCAAATCAATAAAAGGTAAACCATAGTACTCGCAAATCTCAGCTGCTCTGGTACTATAAGCACCATTATTTACAACCAAAACCTTCTTGCCTTCCGGAACAAGAGAATTTATACATACATCTATGTTTATAGTACCGGAACCGCAAAACAGTACTGATGTATATTCCGAAGGATCTGCATGCACAATCTTAAGCAAATCGCTTCTCATGTCTTTCATCATTCCTGCAAATTCCTGCTCGCGCGGACAAATATCAGGAACCACCTGAGCCATCTTAACCGAATCGGTGGTTGTTGACGGACCCGGATTAAGCAATACATTTCTTTTAACCATATATACCTCTTTCTCGCGCACTCACGCAACGGAGGTATTATAACATACATATTGTTCTAAATTGCCAACCTTTCATCTACTTTTTGAACATTTTTCTATAAAAATACTGCATTTCCAGTAACAATGTGTTCAATTTTATTATTCAAAAAGCGATATTGTACATTTTTCGTTCTGTTGATATAAGTAAAATGCAAAGTCTCGATACTAAGTCCTTAATCTCTTTTAAAACCGTCGATAGGCTAAAAATCCGATTTTTCGAGATTTTAGCCTACATTTTATCTTCGGAGACACGTAGAATGACCGTCGCGACAGACAAAATAGGCTAGAATTGTATTTTTTATCGATTTTAGCCTACTTTCCACTCATATAAATTAAACAATACTTAGACAGGTTAAACGAAATTGACATATCATAGGCTAAAAACCAGATTTTAACAATTTTAGCCTATTGGGTTTCCTCTATTGCCTCAGATTAGTCTATTACGCCGTGAAAAATAGGCTAAAAACCCGATTTCTCGAGATTTTAGCCTATTATACTTCTTCAGACAGACCCGGCACACTTAGCAAGCCTTTAACAGATACATTTCACATTCAGATTTCAATCAACTCATAATCGGTAGTTCCGACGCCGAATTCAAAGGCCGAATCAACCGTGTGAACTCCGTTTCTGCTCTCAACTCTTTCCAGGAAATGAGCCTGTCCCGGGTCGTCGGTTGCTGCATAAACTTTATCGAGACACGCGCGGTCAATGGCAACAGGATCCAAAGATGCCATTATTCCGATATCTCTCATGCAAGGATCCTCAGCTACGGAACAGCAATCGCAATCAACCGAAATATTCTTAAGGACAGATATGTATGCAATTTTGCCGTCGAAAAGTTTCACCACCGAAGAAGCGGCATCGGCCATTGATTCCAAGAAACTGTCATGGTCGGAAGTCCAAATCTTTGAAGGATCGCCTGCACCGTGAATATAAGCTTTACCTGCGGACGAAGCACATCCGATTGAAAGCTGCTTCAAAGCACCGCCGAAGCCGCCCATAGGATGGCCCTTGAAATGTGAAAGAACAAGCATCGAATCGTAATTCGCGATATTCTTCCCCACGAAATTCATCTTTATCATTTTGCCGTTCGGGATATCAAGAACTATATCAGGTCCTTCGGCATCAAGAATGTCAACCTTGAACATATCGGACCAGCCGTGCTCCTTAAGAAGGACCCTGTGTTTTGAGGTGGTATTGCGCTCACCGCCGTAAGCGGTATTACACTCAACAACGGTTCCGCCGATTTTATCAATCATCGGCTTCCAGAACTCAGGCTTAAGAAAATTCTGATTTCCCTTCTCACCGGAATGAACTTTAACGGCAACATTGCCGGTCAAATGAGTCCCGAGCAAATCATAAAGCTCAACAACTTTCTCAGGTGTAATTTCTTTGGAAAAATAAACTTTAGCTTTATCTGACATAACCGACCCGCCTTTTAACAAAAACCAAATAATCTTATCGTAAAAATATTGTTTCCGCCCGTAAATCAACGAACGGAAACAATTAAATTATACCCTGAGTTACAATGTGGTTTACTATCTAATAGTTGATTTTGTGTTCAGATTTTTATGCATCACATAAACATGGTAGATGCATAAATCGCAGAATCGTCATCTTCCTTCTCTTTATAGAGGGTGTAAATAATACCGTTTTCGACGAAGGCCTTAACACCGTAATCGTCTGTTCTGTCAAGGATTACAAGTGCAGATGCGAGCATAAGGCGGTTGGAAGAATTAATCTTGCCGTTGCCGAAGTTCTTCCGACTGAACAGATAATCCGATACTTCCTTAATCTCGGAAGCTTCAATGTCATACATTGCAGCAATGGCCGTAACCAGGATTCTGTTCTCGTGCCAGCCGTGTGCCATACCGAGTTGCTTAATCAGGCTGCGCATCTTATTTACGGACTCTTCCGGATTCTTTCCGAAAACGGTGAGAATCTCGGCCAAGCGAAGTGCACCGTCGTGCGAAAGCCATCTGCGTGCGTATGAATAATAAACTTCACATTCTTCAACAATTCTTTCAACAGGCTTAGTCTGTGTAGCAAGAACATAGCAGTAGAAGATGTCATTATAATCTGCTGCGAGTCTGTGATTTGCCTTAAGCAATCTGTAGATTTCCCATGCACGAGCAACCACCATATCACACTTATCGCTTGTGAAGCCGCGAAGTGTTGCAATATTTGCTGCCGGAAGTACTGTCAAAGATGAGAATCGACCGAACTTATTTGTGAAAGCGTTATAAGAAACCTTAAGGTTCTCGATATAGGTTTCAGGATTGCTGCTTAATGCCGTTTTTGCTGCTATGAAATCGCAGAAGTCAAGGCGAAGTCCTGACAATGCTTTGAAATTTCGCTTAACAAGAGCGTTGCACTCTATGAGTTTTTCTACATCTACAGGCTTATTCTCTGCCATAAAAGCCGTTGCGGTATTAACTGCGTCATTGCTGAAGAGAAGGCTTAAGGAATGTCTGCCTGCCGAAAGATTGTTTACCATGTTGTCTGCTGCGAATTTTACGTTAGTGTTCATTTTTACTTTTCCTCGTTTCTTGTTTTGTGACCTCAGTATAGAATTCACCTTTAAACTTCGCGTCAACAAACAATAAAGAAAGGTTTAAGTCTTAATCTCGAAAATATAAACTTCAGAAACACCCGTAAAATCAGGCTTTATATCAAATCCAGCTCTCATCGTCGCATTCGAAAGCAACGTTTAAAAGCTGATCAACCTTAGAAATTTCTTCTTCGCCCTCAATAACTTCATCGAGTTTTGCTGCCTCAAGATTATCAGGAACCGTTTCGTCCGGACCGATCTCCATATCAAAATCATCGCCGCAATAAGGACATACCATTGAAGGTACTACCTTAACATCCAAAAAACGCATTCCGCAATCGCTGCATGTATAAAGACCGCAAATCATTGTATGGTCAGGTATAAAATTCATAAACATATCCGCTCCTTAAAATCTTTCATATAGAACATTATAATAACTTATTTTGTATTTTATATCTCTTTTATTTACGCCGCATAATTGTAGAATAATAATGAGGTTTTCTTGTAGGAGAAGTAAATGAAATGAGAAAAATGATATGTCCTTCGTGCGCAGGCAAAATGCGCTTCAATGAGAACAAGAACATCATAGAATGCGAATCCTGCGGAACGGTTTTCGACTACGACTATTTCAAAGATGATTCATTGGTCAAACTCGGATACGCCGCAATAGCTAACGGCGAGTTTGTTGCCGCAAAGAGCTTTTTCGATATGCATCTTAAAAATAACCCGTCGGATTTCATGTCCGTTCGCGGCAAATTCTTTTCCGATGCGCATATCAAGGATATAAGTGAGCTTGCGCCGTCAAAATCTTTATACGTGAGCAAACTTGATTTCGAGAAGTACAAAACGGTTTGTACCGCTACGGGTTATAATTACTTTTCTTTGTGTGAGGAAACCAATCGTATTTCGAAAAAACTTAACCGTCTCGAAGCCTTAAAAAACGATGCGGCAAAGAAATATAAGGCTTTTGTCGATAAAGCAAACATGATAATCAAGGAAGACTACATGCCGCTTATCCTTTCGAATCCTAACGATCTTTTGGTAACAGTAATCGTTTGGTGTGTTATCTCGGTTCTGTTTTTTATCATCGTCCTGCCTTACGAAATCAAAAAGGATTTCCAATTATTCAAAGACATTTCAGGTTGGATTACCGATTTAAGAAATGATACGTATGCAAGAAATGCCATCAAGGAAAAGAATGCTGATATCGATGCCAAGAAACTAGAGAGCGAGAAATATGATTCCGAGATTAAAAAAACCGATAAGGAGCTTCAAGCTTCGATAGCAAAACTTAAGGAAGAAGATAAGAAACTGGTAGGCGAATCAGACCTTACCGAAGAAGAATTGATTGAAGCATCGGCCGTAACACTTTCAATTAATACGGCAGATGAAGTTTCTGACGATATTTCAAACGAGATTTCGACCGAGAATCAGGAAGAGGTTTCCAAGCAGGAAACCGTTTCCGCAAATCTTTTAGCGGCTTCATCACCTAGGGTTTACGGAAAGAGTCTTGTCACCTTGGATACATTAAGCGAATCCGATATCGAGAAGATTTTTTCTTACAGCTGCCCTTCCTGTGCCGGAAAGCTTACTTTATCCGACAACAAGGAACTTATATGCAGCTCATGCGGAAGCGCTTTTGAGTATAGCTATTTTGAAGAGAACAAGCTGATTAAAAAGGCCGAAGAATTCAGAAAGAACCGTAACTTCAAAGCCTCATTAAACTGCTATGATTTTCTCCTTACCAAGGTTTCTGATAGTGCGCCTGCCTTAAGAGGGAAGCTTTTAAGCAGTTTAAAAATCGCAGACTTAAACAGCATCCCGAATGACAACATTTACACCGTAATAAAAACCGATTTCGAAAGTTACAGAAATGATTCATCCGAGTTGTTTTCGAAGTATTTGGATACTTTCATTGAATTGAAAGATTCAGCCGATAAATTCATTCATTCAAAGCCTCGTAAGCCGAGTGATTCCGATAAGCCGCTCAGTTTTCATCAGGAAAACAAAACGATGAAACCTGAAAAGCCTGGTACGGTGCCTCTGGCTCTCATTACTCTTTTGGGAATAATCGGATCGTTCTTTATGCTTCCGAATCACTTAACTCTCGGCATCGTTATTCTCGTAGTTTCCTTAATTTTGCCGTTTGTAATCGGTTTTGTTTTGAACATGGTTTATTCTAAAAAACTAAGTGAATATGACAACGCGATATCCAAAAGAGTCGCGAAAGAAGTTGCGGATACAAATAATGCTTACGCTGAACAAAAAAAGCTTCACAGAGTCTATAAGAAGGAGTATAAAGCAGTTCTTAATAAGTTAATCGACCTGGACAATCAGATTACGGAGAGCTTCACGAACTGACACAAAACCTCATATTTCAAAAAAACATCTAAACCATTATCAGCCGCGCTCATCGAAAACAGTCTGGGCGCGGTCATTTATTATCGAAGCTACTTCCTCAATACTTTTCTGACCTGAAAAATATGCAGATACTTCCTCATCAATTATTGAAACCACTTCATAATCGTTTCCTATCACATATTCGGCTGTTTTAAGTAACTCAATATACGAATCTATCGCAGATTCATCCAAATTATAAATACCCTTTCCGTACATTTCGCTAATCGACATCGCATACATCTCAACTGTTTGTGCATTTAATTCGTAAGCCTCATTCATCTCAGCTATGGCAACCAAACTTGCGTTTCTTACAGAATCGATATTAATCGGATTCACATAGTCATAGCTCAGATTGATTTGAACCTCGTCACTCAACAAATACTTTATAAATTCCCACGAACATTCCGGATCGGCCGAACAAGCCGTAATGGCTGCAGTAAAAGGAATACTTATGGCAGGACCCCTTCCGTCGCAGGATAAACCGTACAAACCGGCATCACTTGTTCCTGTTACAAGATTTGCATAAGCGCCTATTCCGTACAAATATAACGCACTCGGCATCTCATCGCTGACTTTAACGTTTCCCAGAACTCCGCTTGGGATTACCATTCCCTGAAGCATAAGTTTGTTATAAAGTTCTTCTTCAGTAAAACCGTTCTCCGGAATATTGTCCTTACAAAAACGAGCATACGAATAAAAAATCTCGTTAGAAAAATCAACCCTTCCGCCTTCGTAATCTATAAACAAGTCACTCATAATGCTGAGGTTATTGTTAAAAAAATCGATTCGGCTGTCACTTGCTATCGGAATGATGCCGTTACAAGGCCCGTAAATGAGATTGGTAAACTCATCGTAGGTATAGCCTTTCCCGTTTGAAGGCGCATATTCGGAACTTGCGGCAATTCCTCTGACATCAAACGCCAGCGGCATCTGATACAAGGAATCACCCGTCTTTGCTGCATTTATAACATTGTAAAAATACATAGATTCGTCAATTCCGTTCTCCCCGCCCATAAATTCACACAAATCAAGGAAGTATTCCGGACTGTTTAACTGCCAATAGTCACCCGCGTTAAAAATTATGTCAGGAGCCGTTGCAGACATAACCTCACTTTTGATTTCTTCGGAAACATTGGCAATGTTTGCTACCGCTTCATCCTCCGTGCCGCTGCTCATAATATCGCTGTTACCGAGAGACACCAGTTTAACAAAGCAGTTCTCGTTACTTTCATTAAAATCAAAAATCGCGCGGTAAAAAGAATTCGGACAATTCTCAGCAGCATTTGCTACATTGATAACAGTCTTACCTGCATTGGGATTCGTATCCGCTTTTGTCAAAGTCATCAAACGATATTCCAAATCCGGTTCAGAACTATTAAGAAAGTGATTTTTCATTACCAATGCAGTCAATACGACTCTTTCTTCCGTGTAATCCAACACCTTAGGATTACCAAGTCCGGCCATATCAAAATTACAGTTGTTAAAACTCAAAGCAACTACATCTTCATAAGTCTCGGCATCAAACTTATGAATGCCGTCGTTGCCAATCGAATAAGTAGCGCCGTTATTAATGGTATTGGCAAATAAATAAATTGTTGTATTTAGTTCCAAGTCTTCAATCAGAGCTATTTCATATGTGGATGTATTTATTTCGGCAAATGCCAATTCACCGCTTTCTTCCAATACCGCCGTGAGTAAAACATTTCCGTTATCAAGAACGATGTAACCCGTCGAATAGGACAAACCTTCTCTAAGGGTATCCGTCGTAATTTCTTTAATAACTTCGCCGTCTCTTAATATGCAAAAATCACAGTGCGTATAGGTATGATTCATTCGCTGAACAAGCCATTCACCGTCATTTAACGGCACAAAATCCGTATAGTTGTACTCATCCGGATTCGGAAGATTAAATTCCGAATAATCACAGAAAGATTCCGTTGTCGTATCAAAAGAAATCTCGGCAAACTTATAGCCGCCCCAGTCGCTTACCATAAATTTAATCAAGTCACCTTCAACACGGCTATTTAACATAGAAGCAAAGTCGGTGTTCAGAAACTCCTTGAAATCGGCATCGGTCTTCGAAATAACATTGCCGTCAAAATCGACCTTGATAATGTCATTGAATTCGCACTCTGAGAAATCAAAAGTTTCGTAATCCTCTTCGGTAAAACTCGAATAATCAACATAATCAGCACCGGTGACGACTATATACGCATAGTCACCGACAATCACTGTATCTAGTACATCCATACGTTGTGGATTCACGTAGCCGAAATCAATATCGACTTCTTTATACTCATACCAAACATCATCGGCTGAAACAGTCTCCGATTTACCTTTAGCGATGCTTTTCTTACCGGAACATCCGCTCATAAATGTGCTCATCACAATAATCGTCAAGCACAAAAAAACTGAAATGGTTTTCTTAAACTTTCTCATACATATTCTCCCCTGTCACGAAAACGCTATGTGCCGTCTGCAAGGCGATAGTATCATATACTAATACCGTAATTTGTAAGAAAACTGCCGCAAACTCCAAAACCAATACAATTAATCAACTGAACTTACAATAAATCAAAAATGCCGGTTCGTAAGCATTTAGATTGTCATCAATATTTCATTACGTAAGAAAACGTCCTCTTTTAAGGACGTTTAGCTCGTTTCAGTTTAAGAAATACATTTATGAGCATCAATGTTTTACTCATTCTCGGCAAATTCTTCTCCGAAGAGTTCCTTGTCGCGCTCGATTCTTTCCCGTATATTCTTTTCAATCATCATATCCTTAACTTTCATAAGACGCGTCGTGGCGCTTCGCTCACTCTCGTCAAGTTTCATGGTGATATAACGAATCTTCTCCTCGTAATCAGGAATCATTACATGCTCGAGTGCGTTAACACGACGACGGGTTTTCTCAATCTCGGAAGCCATTAGCTGACACTTTTTCTCAATTTCGGCCAAAGCTATTATCTCAGGCAGAATATCGGATAATGCCAAGATTGCATCGTCAAGATCAATCGGAGTCGATGCATAACCGTAAGGATAGATATCACCTTCGTCGCAAGTCTTAAACTGCGGTTTAAATACCGGCACCTTAACACTCATAACATTCTTATCGGATACATCCAAGGTCATGCTTTGCTTATGGTACATCATGGCAACTGCAATGGCTTCGTTAGACATAAGTGATCTTGCAGCCGACATATGCTGATTTGCAATCTCCAATTTGGCTTCAACTTCACGGCGGATACGCTTGTTCTCTCTTACCGCTTCCAAAAACTGACGCATCAACTCATCACGCTTATCTTTAAGAAGCTTATGTCCGCGGCGTGCGGTTACAAGGCGCTTCTTCAAGCGTGTCAGTTCCATTCTGGTCGGGTTTACGTTTGCGGTTGCCATTACTTATTTCATCTCCGTCTTAACTTAACAAGATCAATTCTCGTCGTAGTACTTATCGAGAAGCTTATCGCTTATTCGCTTATGTTCACTTCTAGGAAGGATTCTCAAAAGTTTCCAACCCAAATCCAATGTTTCCTCGATGGAACGCTCATTACTAAATCCCTGAGATACGTATTCCTTCTCGAAAGCATCTGCAAACTTAGCATAAAGTTTATCCATATCGGTAAGTGCAGCTTCACCCAAGATAACCATCAACTCTTTTGCTTCCTTACCTCTGGCATATGCGGAGAACAATTGGTTCATGGTATTTGAGTGGTCCTCACGGGTCTTTCCTTCACCGATACCCTTATCCTTCAAACGTGACAAAGACGGAAGAACATCAATCGGCGGAGTTACACCTTTTCGATAGAGCTCACGGGAAAGAATAATCTGTCCCTCCGTGATATATCCCGTAAGGTCAGGAATCGGATGCGTCTTATCGTCCTCAGGCATCGTAAGGATAGGAATCATGGTGATGGAACCGTTTTTACCCTTCTGACGCCCTGCTCTTTCATATAAAGAAGCAAGGTCCGTATACATATATCCCGGATAGCCTCGACGTCCCGGAACCTCTTTACGAGCTGCGGATACTTCACGAAGTGCATCCGCATAGTTTGTGATATCCGTAAGAATAACAAGAACGTGCATATCAAGCTCGAAAGCCAAATACTCGGCGGCAGTCAATGCCATACGAGGAGTAGCAATACGCTCAACAGCAGGATCGTCCGCAAGGTTAATATAAAGAACGGTACGATCTATCGCACCTGTCTCTTTAAAGCTGTCCATAAAGAAGTTTGCTTCCTCGAATGTGATACCTATGGCCGCGAAAACAACGGCGAACTTCTCATCCGTTCCTCTAACCTTAGCCTGACGTGCTATCTGTGCAGCAAGGTTAGCATGAGGCAAACCGCTTGCAGAGAATATAGGAAGCTTTTGTCCTCTTACCAATGTATTAAGTCCGTCGATTGCGGAAACGCCCGTCTGAATAAACTCGTTCGGGAAGTTTCTTGCGGCAGGATTCATAGGAAGACCGTTAACATCCATTCGTTTCTCAGGGATAATCTCAGGACCGTCGTCGATAGGTCGTCCGAGGCCGTCAAAAACACGTCCCAGCATATCCTTGGACACCGGAAGTTCCATCTGTTTTCCTGAAAATCTTACCTTACTTTCCGCCAAGTTAATTCCGGCGCCGCTCTCGAAAAGCTGAACCAAAACATTGGTGCCGTCAATCTCAAGAACTCTGCAACGACGCTTCTCGCCGTTACTTAATTCGATTTCGCCGAGTTCATTATAGCTTACATCGGTTACACCTTTAACAAGCATCAAAGGACCTGCAACCTCAGATATGGTACGGTATTCTTTAGCCATTTATTAATCCTCCTTGGTAAGCAGCTCGTTCAATTCGAAAGCCAACTGAGCAACTATTGATGCGTACTCGTTTTCGGCATCGTCTTCGGCAACATACTTAAATCTGCCGATTCTTTCACGAATAGGAAGTGCTACCAAACTTTCGATATCTGCACCCATTCCGAGGGCACTTGAAGCTTTGTTATAGTAATCGAGTATAAGTTTCATAAGGAAGTCCTGCTTCTTAAGCGAGGTGTGTGTATCAACCTCGTGGAAAGCAAGCTGATGCAAAAAGTCCTCACGGATTGATCTTGCGGCCTCGAGTTTAAGTCTGTCGGTCGCAGATAACGCATCCATACCTACAAGCTTAACGATTTCCTCAAGCTCCGCTTCTTCCTGCAAGATAAGCATCATAGCGGCACGATTGGAATTCCACTCAGGAGATACGTTCTCGTCAAACCACGAAGACAACGAATCTGCATAGAGCGAATAACTTGTAAGCCAGTTGATAGCCGGGAAGTGACGCTTATAAGCAAGAGATGCATCAAGTCCCCAGAAGACTTTTACAATACGAAGTGTTGCCTGAGATACAGGCTCCGAAATATCACCACCCGGAGGAGATACGGCACCGATAGCAGAAAGCGAACCCTCAAGTCCTTCACTTCCCAAAACCGTTACACGTCCTGCTCGCTCGTAGAACTGAGCAAGTCGGCTTCCGAGGTATGCAGGGTAACCTTCCTCACCCGGCATCTCTTCCAGACGGCCTGACATCTCACGCAAAGCCTCTGCCCAACGCGATGTGGAGTCAGCCATCAAAGCTACGGAGTAACCCATATCTCTGAAATATTCGGCAATTGTAATACCTGTATAAATAGATGCCTCACGGGCTGCAACAGGCATATCCGAAGTGTTGGCAATAAGTACCGTACGCTTCATAAGGCTCTCGCCTGTATAAGGGTCAATAAGTTCAGGGAACTCGTTTAATACGTCGGTCATCTCGTTACCGCGCTCGCCGCATCCGATATAAACTACGATATCTGCCTGAGCCCATTTAGCAAGCTGATGCTGTGTTACCGTTTTACCGGAACCGAAAGGACCGGGGATTGCTGCTACACCGCCCTTTGCAATCGGGAACATGCAGTCGATAACTCTTTGTCCCGTAACAAGAGGAACTGTAGGCGTATGTTTTTTGGCATACGGACGGCTCTTACGAACAGGCCAGCGCTGATAAAGCATAAGAGGAATTTCTTTGCCGTCGTCTGTCTTAATCGTTCCTACAGGATCTTCAAGCTTATACTCGCCGGAACTTATGGAAACGATTGTACCGCTTACCGTAGGCGGTACCAAAATCTTATGTTTTACCGTAGGAGTTTCCATAACAAAGCCAACTGAATCGCCGCCGGTTACTCTATCACCTGCGCTTTTAGTCGCTTCAAATTTCCAAACCGCGGTTCTGGAGAGCGAAGGAACTTCTATACCTCTGGAAAGGTTATTTCCTATTTGCTCCATAATGGATTCGAGAGGTCTTTGAATACCGTCGAAAATGCTTCCGATAAGACCCGGACCCAATTCTACGGAAAGCGGGTAACCTGCGGATTCAACAGGAGCACCTGCCTTTAATCCCGCGGTTTCCTCGTAAACCTGAATGGATGCTTTATCACCGTGCATCTCGATAATCTCACCGATAAGACGCTCGTCGCTTACACGAACCACGTCGAAAAGGTTAGCATCTCGCATTCCCTCTGCAATTACAAGCGGTCCCGAAACCTTAATAATTGAACCTTTGCTCATGACTTTAAACTCCTTTATCGATCTTGCAATATGTCACTGCCGACAGCCTTTTCGACGGACTTGGAAATAGCTTTCATTCCCATACCCTCGTTTCCGATTACACCCGGTACCGGAAGTATTACCGGTAAAGGCTTGTCGCTATACTTATCGATTTCCGTCTCAAGTTCTTTGGCAAGAGACTCGGTGATAAGAATAATCGCATAATCGTTATTTGCCAGATTGTGTAACGTTGCGGCCGGATTATCCATACGGTCCAACGGGAAAATATCAAGACCTATGGAAGAGAAGCCGCATATACTGTCTCTGTCACCCATGGCAGCAATTTTACTCATACAGCCTCCTTAATCGTTGTGCCACAATTTCAGGCGGCAGGTTGGTCTGCTTTGCCGCCAGAATTATTCTTATGTTTTTTACTTCAGCCTCTTTGCCGAACCAGAAACCCAAAATCGGCTCAGGTCCCAAAGGGCTAAATCTATACGGAACAAACAAGGACATTACCTTGTCGTCTATCCACTTCTCGTAGTCTGCCGGGGCTGAGGACAATAATTTAGTACCCTCGGCGTACGGTGTGGAAGAAAGATACTGAAGAATTTTTTCCGTTTTATCTGTTTCTTCATCATTAGTATCGGTGTCGATACATGAAATAAGCTTGTCATTGTCTAATGTCGTTAAACCTTCGGCCAGAGATTTAGAAAGGAAATCAGCCTTTTTACCGGTCTTAATTGCTCTGAAAGCCGTCTTAATATTGGCATTGGCTACAGTAATTTCCATAGCTTCGATAAGAAGCTCAATCTTTGTCGCACGCGCTGCTTTAAGAAGTTCTTCGGAACATTTGCGGTCGATTATCAAGTCCGCGAGCTGTCCGTCTTCCGTACGAACCAAAATGTCGTACACTTCTTTACCGAGTTTATTAAGAGGCTCCGGAAGCAAATCGTAATTCTTATCTTCAATAGCTTCCTTCATCAAAGAATGCTCGATAAGACAAGGCGAAATAAAATGCATATCCACATCAAAATCGTTCAAAAGCGATTTGATACCGGCCTTAAGATTATGATAATCATTACGAAGAACAAGAAGCTCGAAAACCTTCGGCTCAGGAACCGAATCCTTTATCCATTTCCACGCGCGGCACATCTCATTGTTCAAGAGTTTGTTTACGTCACGTGAATCCTCCGGAATTATCCAACCCTTCTCGTTAAGCTGAGAAATAACGGCATCGTAAGAAGGAAGAGACAATAATCTCTCCATCTCGCTTCCCGAGAAATAGTACTTCTCAAGAAGATGGGCACCCGATACGGAATATGCGTATTTGGTAATACTTGTTCCCATTTTGCCGTCTGTCCTTTCTTGTTTTCGATAATCAGGCGAAAAGAGCCTTGTTTACGACATCTTTTAACTCATCTTTTTTCTCGTCTGCCAAAGCATCCAAAGTTCCGTTATAAACGTAATCGCTGTACTTCAAAATACAGCCTGCGTCAAAATCGCCTGCCTCATCGGAAAGCGTAATGTTGCTTTGGGTAATCGATGAAAGCTCCTTCAAAAACTCTGAAGTCACATTCAAACGATCCTTATCGCATACAATCAAAATACCGTCTTCCTTTTCTGCGTTAGCCGTCACAAAATTCTTTATAAAAGTAAGTCTTTCTTCCGAAGACAAACCCTTAATATTGTCTTTTGCTTCCTCGATAACCTCGTTAATAAGAGATACACGAGCCTCAAGCGCTCTTCTTTGAGACTTGGTATTCTGGGCTGCACGGTTCTGCTTTGCCTTAACCTCTATTACGGCCTCGGCTTCCTTAAGCATTCTCTCTTCTTCCTCGAGAGCCTGTGCCTTTTTATCTGCGATAATTTTTTCCGCTTCCTTCTCGGCACGGTCAATACGTGCTTGGGCGCTGCTTTGGGCATCCTTAAGAATATGTTCGATAATTGAATCTATTCCCGACATATCGTCACCTTAAATCTTTCGATTAAACACCCAATGCTGAAATGTTTACTACCATCAAAAGCGATGTGATGAAGCTCAAAAGAGCATAGAACTCAACCAATGCAGCCGAGGTAACAGCTTTTGTGGAATCCTGAGGTCTCTTTGAAATGATGCCTACACCCGTAAGAGCTACTCGTGCCTGAAGCATAGATGATGAATAACCTCCAAGCGTAATAGGAATGCATGCAATAAAATAAAGAATACCCGATGTCAATGTAACCGCAGGAGATCCGCCCAATACACCGATTTGTGTTAAAAGAAGAATGGTAACAACGAGACCGTAAAGACCCTGAGAACCAGGAAGGAGCATCAAAATCAACAATTTCGAGAACTTGTTTGCATCCTCCGTAATTACAGGTGCCGATGCTTCAGCTACCATTCCTACACCTCTGGCAGAACCGATACAAGTAACCAATACTGCCATTCCGGCTCCGAACAAAGCCACTAATAAACCCCAACTCATTTAGTTGTCCTCCTTATATTTATAATGTTTGGTGTTAATTGCGAACGGCTTGAAAATCTTACCGCCGCCGTCGTAGAACTTAGTGAAAAACTCTACGAACTGTAATCTATTAACGTGAACATAAGCACCCAAAGCACTTATGGCCATATTAACCGCATGGAAGAAAACGAATACAATAATGAAAATAATAAGTTTCACTATTCCCGTTCCGAAAAGTGTTCCGATTGTATTTGCAACAGATCCTACGATACCCGTAACAAGACCCAATGCCATAAGTCTTGAATACGAAAGAAGATCGCTAAAGTATCCGGATACGTTATAAAGTGAACCAAAGCCGCCCAAAATCTTACCGACAAACGTAGGAGCAGACCTTCCGCCCGTAAGAACAAGTCCCAAAGCGCCCGCTATTGCTACATATTTACCTATGGTTGCAAGCGGTATTGTCGTTTCGATTGCCATCGGAAGTATTATCAGTACGATACCTGCAAATGCAACATACCAAAAGCCCACATCGAACAAGGCTCCGAGCTTATCGCCGTTTTTCCACATCTTATAGAAGTTCGCACCGAGACCTACGAGTATGTGAACAAAGCCCAATATCAAACTGATAATAAGAAGCTTCATCGGATCATCGTTAGGGTTAAACCATAAAGCAGGAAGCGTAACGGAACCGTCGAAAAATCCCTTACTAATCGCACCTACCACATCGCCGAAAAAGCTTCCGAACATTAAACCCCAGAAAGCAGATGCGATTCCGCAATATAAGAACTTAAGCATATTTTTCTTATTGTTACCTTCAGGCTTACACTTAATAAGAACAAACAAAGTTCCTATTACCATCAAAAGTCCGTAGCCCGCATCAGAAAGCATCATGCCGAAGAAGAAATAGTAGAAGAAACTCATTACCGGGTTCGGGTCAATATCGGTCTTGGAAGGACCGCTATACGACTCAACAATATCTTCAACAGGAGATACAAATGCGTTGTTCTTAAACTTGGCCGGTACCTCTTCATCAGGAAGCGGATCTCTTAAATCTACATACAAATCGAATTTATCGTTAAGTTTATCTACAACCTTTTGGCTGTCCTCAGTTGCTACAAAGCCGTCGAGAATGAATGTTTTGTCAGAGAAAAGAAGCTGGCCCAACATATCGTACTTATCTCGACGCATAATAAGGTAATCCGAAAGGAAATACATATCATCCAATTTATCGGCATACTTAACGAGCTTCTCTTTAGACTCGGTTACCGCCTTCTCGGAATCTTCTATTCTCTTCTTAAGTCTCCCGATTCTTACTTCAGGAGCATGCTTTGTAGGATCCGAATGAATAGAGAATGAAAGTCTTCTCAAACAATCGTTAATATCGGCGCCGTCATTCTTATGACACATCACGCAAATGCATGTCTGATTAGCGGATGCATAAACAATTTCTGTATAGATATCAGGAAACTTTATATCTCCTGCATCTTCCAAACCCTTAAGAACCGCCTCGGACTTTTTAAGCTCGACATATTGATTCTCCAATTCCTTATTAAGTTGATATTCATCGTAACTTTGAGGAAGATATCCGACTATACAGGTTGTCTTTGACGTACCCTCAAACTGCATCGGAATATCAAGTTTCTCCCAAGGCAATATCGCATCAAGCTGCGTTCTCGTGTGCTTGGAAGTGAGAATCGAAGATGAGATGGTTCGATCCAAAGATTCAATATCGTAAACCACCTTCATGGTCTCATCGATTTTATCAATGCGCTTATTGAAATCTTCTTCAGACAAAGCTTTTCTGCCTTCAAAACTTGAAAGCAAAGATGTCTTAACATCAGCATATTCTTCCACCAAAGAAATGGCGTGTTGAACCATATTATAGGACTTATCCAATTGATTAAGACTGTTGGCGGAAGCAAAAAGATTAAGTTCTTCCGTAACATCTTCGGAACTTCTCTCGGTAACATCAACGGTACCCAAACGCTGAAGCAAATCTACGATCTGCTTCGCATCTTTCTGGAGGGCTATTACCTCGATATGTTTCATCGGAAGAATTGCCATAAGATATTACCTTCCCAAAAGGATATCCATAGCGGCCTTAACGGCAGCCTCGCGATTCTTCGATGCTTGTGATTTGATTTCTCGGGTTGCCTCGTCGTCAGCAAGATTTCCTGCCGCCTCGGCATCCGTATTATCGGAATTATGTTTATCGTATAAATCGGAAACCTTTTTACGTGATTGTAAAAGCGAATCCTGATATTCTTTCTGCGCTGTCTTTTGCGCTTCAACCAATATGTTGTCAGCCTTAGTGCGGGCTTCCTGTTCAATCTCCGAAGCTTTCTTCTCGGCTTCCAAGATTTTGTTTACCTGTTCCGATGCCATTTATATACCGTCCTGAAACGCAAATTTCCCAATATGAATCTAGTAAAATTATACAGATAACGGTATTAATATCAACACGCTTTTGTGTGATTTGACAATAAAACGAAGTTTTTTGGGCAAATTAACAAAATAACATAACAAATACGATTAACGATGCTCGGCTTTATAACACACGTCAATTTCATCACGGGAAGGAACTTCAAAATTTGAAAGAACTTTTTGGAGAAGGCCTTCATCTGCATAGAAAGACTTACCGTCGCAAATCTTACCGCAAAGTAAAACACTTTGCACTTTTTTCGTCAAAGCCAATTAATCCAATCATAAGAACAATTAACATAGTCACGCGGATCAGGAAGACCTAAATCGCTCAAGATACCTCCGAGTTCGCTTCTGCCGACTTCCTCCTGCTGCTTGCTGACATAATCGACATTAAAAATATACTCGGACGTTACTAACATCAACTTGTAAGATAGAGCATTGTTTCTCTTAGCCGAAGCAAACAGAAAAATGTATTCCTCACCATCAATTTCAACAACTGACTTCACTACTTGTGCTTGACTGCCATCGTAGTTGGAGCCATAAAAATTCGCCATCAGCACAGAACTCGGAATATCCGATATTTTCTCAATACCGGAAATTGACATATACGTAGCAAAATATTCTTCTGCAGAAGAATTAATTAAGCCACCTTTATAACAATAAGGTTCTCTAATCAGAGTTCCGTTAACATACTCATATGGAGAAGTATCACAAAAATAGGATCGGAAATATATATCGTTTTCATCAGTAAAAAAATACAGATTTGCTTTCTCGTCATAAATATCAAGTTCATGATCGTCTATATAACCATATGCCTGAATAACTTCGACAAATGAAGGAAGATCCATCTTCAAAGAATCCATATCAATCAAAACTTCACACGTTCCTTCGGTTTGTACTGTTGTTTCCACGGATGTTTCTTGAGAAGTAACACTCTGAGCGGTCTCAGATGCTTCCTGAGAAGTAACACTCGGAATTTCCTCTGATGCAATCGCCTTACCTGCCTCTGCAGTACAACCACCGATTGAGATTGCCAACAATAAGGAAATGCTAATAATACTTGAAGCCACCTTCTTCATGAATATATCCTCCCTGTTTCTGTGATATATATGCCATACGATTATGCATTCTACCACAAGCAGCAGCTTTATGATATGGGAGTGAAATAGTCCAACATTACCCCATAAGCATTACGTTATAAAATCTGTATTCGGGTATAATCAAGACAGAATGAAGTTTAAGGAGAAGATAAAGTGAGCGGAAAAGGAAACGGAGAAAAACTCGGTAGTCGATTAGGTTTTATTTTACTGAGCGCAGGGTGCGCCATAGGTCTCGGAAACGTTTGGAAGTTCCCTTATGTGGCAGGCCAAAACGGCGGCGGTGTGTTTTTGATTTTCTATGTGCTGATGCTCATTTTGTTCGGTATTCCGGTAATGACCGCGGAGTTTGCTTTGGGACGCGCATCGCAAAAGGCGCCGATAAAGATGTATAACGAGCTTGAGCCCGAGGGCACGAAATGGCACCTTCACGGAATTCCCTGCATGATCGGTTGCATTCTTCTCATGATGTATTATTCCGTTATCGCAGGATGGATTTTGGAATATTTTCTGAAGTTTATAAAAGGTGATTTCACGGGTCTTAGTACCGATCAGGTTACGGCAGAATTTAACACTATGGTATCGTCACCCGTTACCATAATCATTGCTTTGGCGGTTGTTGTTATTCTCGGATTCGGAGTATGCGCGATAGGCCTTCAGAACGGCCTTGAGAAAATTACGAAGTACATGATGGCTGCGCTTCTTATCATAATGCTCGCGCTTGCGGTAAAAGCGTTTACCATGCCGGGAAGCAAAGAAGGTTTCAGATTCTTTTTGTATCCGGATTTTGAGAAGGCAAAAGAAATCGGTTACGGGAACGTTATTTTGGCGGCCCTTAACCAGGCATTCTTTACACTCAGCGTAGGTATCGGTGCCATGGCTGTTTTCGGAAGTTATATAAATAAAGAGCGTCGTCTTTTGGGTGAGAGCCTGAACATAACGATATTGGATACTTTCGTAGCAGTTACAGCGGGGCTTATTATGTTTCCGGCGTGCTTCTCGTACGGAATCGATGTCAACGCAGGGCCGAGTCTTCTTTTTATCACCATGCCGAACGTTTTTGTTGAGATGCCGTTCGGACGTCTTTGGGGAGCGCTTTTCTTCCTGTTTATGAGTTTTGCGGCACTTTCGACCGCGTTCGCCGTTTACGAGAATATCATAGCGAACTTTATGGAAATCAGCGGGTTGTCGAGAGTTAAAACCTGCATCATCTGCGGTATCGGAATGTTCATTTTGTCCTTGCCGTGTGCTTTGGGCTTCAATTTGTGGTCTGTCTTTAAGCCTTTCGGCGAAGGCACCAACGTTCTGGACCTCGAAGATTTTATCGTGACAAATCTGCTTCTTCCGATTGGTGCAATAGTATTTCTTCTGTTCTGTACGCTCAAGAAGGGCTGGGGCTGGGATAAGTTCCTCGAAGAAGCCAATGCGGGCAAAGGCATGCGTTTCCCGAGATTTCTCAAGGGATACATGATGATATTCGTGCCGATTGTTTTGCTCGTAATTATGGTAATCGGTTTGGTTCAGTTCTTCGGATGATTATTCCCAAAGGAAAATACCGAAATCGCAGTTCTCGTCCTTAGCCAAAAACGGTGCCGAAACATAGCCGTTCTCATCGGTCTCAACCAGCTGAATAGCCTGCAAACCGAGTTTATCTCTGTCATCGTCGCATTCGCTGCAGATTATCATGCGAAGCTGGTAATACTTATAGTCTGCCGTGAAGTTATAAATCGGCTTGAGCCACTGCGTAAAACTGCCGTTCTTCGGCTCGGAAGCATAGTTTACCTCCGTCGGGCTTACGCCGCCTTCCCAATCAGGAAATGTATCGATAAGTTCCTGCGCAAGCTCCAAAAGCTCCCTTTCGTCACCGAATTGATCTATCGCATACGGCGAAAACATATCGACTATGGCTTCTGCGTCACCGTTACCGATTGCCTCTGTGAGCATATCAAGCTGAGCTCCCATTACGCCTCTGCGGCCGGAACCTTCAAGTTTTTGCTTCTCGCGCTCATGTCTGGTTGAGCAGCCTCCGAAAACGCAAATCAAAGTCGTTATCAAAAGTAAACCTGCAAGAATCTTACGTTTTAACATACCGTACCTCTAAATCAAGAAAGATTGCCGTAATCAACGGTTAATTTGTTATCACCTATCGTGACTTCAGCCATGGCGCCTGAGATAAACGGCATCATCGGGGCAACATGTCCCAAGTCGACATCTAATACCGAAGGCACATTTTTCTTTTCCAAGAACATCTTGTATGCACCAAGCGGGGTAATTCCGTCAAACTCGAAATCGAAAAGTCGCGAACGGCCTATTATAAATCCCTTGGCGTTACTAAACCAGCCGGCGTTCTCAAGTTGCCATAAAGCCCTTACTACGCCCATCGGGTTTAAGTCGCAGGCTTCCAAAAACCAAATAACGCCGTCATCCTTATAGCGCTCGTTAAATTCTTTTACTTTATCGAATTTCGTTCCGCAAATGCTGACAAGAAGATCAAGACATCCGCCGAGCATTCTTCCCTTAAACACATTGGAAGCACCTTCCGGAATTATGTTTACCTGACTATATGCCTCGGTAACATTAAGAGAAGCATATGGATTCTCTTCGCACTTTAAGGATTCTTTCTCCCAGCCGTCGTAGTTATCAAAACACGTTTTATTCCCCTTAAGAAACTCAAACGAATCGTTCAAATACGGGTGCCATTCTCCCATTCCGTAGGACTGGGCACAGCTTGCATATAAAGCGGCCGTATCGGCAAGAACAGGAAGAAGAAAGGTAAGATTTGTATTATCGGAATATCCCGTAAACCACTTCGGTTCGGCCTTGGAAATCGCTTCGAAATCGACGAAATTCAAATCCTCGCACATGGTCTCACCACCGCCTGCAGACATGATGATTTTGCAGTCGCGATTTAAGAAAAAGTCATTAATCTCATCACCGCATTTTGAAGGAGTACTACTCTTACCGTAACCTTCGGCCAATCTGCAGTTAGGACCTTCTGCAATCTGATAGCCCATCTCGGTGAAGCGGGACAGGGCGTTGTCGAAACAAAGTTTATAAACGCCGGAAGCACAACCGTAGGACGGGGCTATAAAACCTATCGTATCATTCGGTGCCAAAAATTTCGGAATTCTCATAATCGTTCGTTACCTTTTACTTAACAGAAATCTTTTGGCGATTGATTCTCGAAGCAATAAAATGCTTGATCGCTACATAGACAGCTGAAACAAACGCGGTAATAGCAAAGATTGTAATTGCTCCGTATGTTAACATCAACCCCTGTTTCATCGGTATGAATATCATAGGGAGAATATGAAGTATATAAATCGGCAGTGACAAGTCACGACCCATTCTCTCTGCCAACGTATCACGACCGAAGTTCGGATACTTAAGGCAAAGAAGGATAATTACATATACCAAAATCTCACAGCTGATAAACGGAACCGTCGTTCCCTTGTTCCACCACTTAAGTTCCAACACGCAAGTGACGCAAAGAATAAGAGCAAGAATCCAAAGAACAGGTGTCTTAATCTTCATAAGCTTATCCTCGTAACGTCGGATAAGCATACCCATCATTACGTAAGGAAGACCTACCAGTAAAGCGTTTCTTAAAACATAACCCTCTGCCACGCCGAGGTGTGATAATACCACGTATGTTGCAATCAAGGCAGGCGCCAGATACATAGCATATTTAAGCACCTTAAGCTTATTCAAAATCAGCAATATGATAAGTGCATAAAGAAGTGATCCCAGGAACCAGAGGTGTTCTGAAAACGGTGTCATGTTATAAAGCAGCAAATCTTTTATTTTCGAGGCTGTGAAGTAGGTTGCTTTAAAGCCGTTCAGGTTGTGATTAACTGAATATTCGCTTATGGCAAGTGCAATTCCGTACAAAAGGTTGCTGCCTAAGTAGTAGAAGAAAACTCGGATGGTCTGCTTTATAAGGCGTTTTATCATTTGAGAACTGTCTTCGCGATAGAGGAAATATCCGCAAACCGCAAGGAAGAAAGGCACCGCAATCTTACCGTAAGTAACAAAAACGTTTCCTGCGGTTCCGTTAAACGGAATATGGATTGTAACAACCAGGAAGGCCATTACTATTCTCATAACATCAAGTGAGTGAACTCTTCCCGAAGATTTCTCGAGTTCAGGCAAAGCACTCTTGGACTTACCATTAATAAGGCCTGCTATGTACTTATCAAGTCCGCTTATTATCGTGGCAAAACCGACTGAAACCAATACGGTAAGAACTATATAAAGACTGTTGCTCGGGATTCTTGCGATAGAACCGTTACCCTTATTAAATCCCGTAAGGAAAAGGTTATGGATAAGATAGAGTTCCAAAGAAATAGAGCCCAAGAACTTCAAAACCGGATTACCGAACTTAACCTTCATCATAATAAGAAGCAAGGTTACTACGAAGAAAAGAACCCACGGAAGCTGGAAGGACAGACAAAGGAACTTTTCCTTATATCCCGGATAACCCGGATACTCATACCAGTAGGACCATTTGTTAAGGGCATACTTTGTTAAGAAGCCGAATACTACGGTAAGAACCGCAAATACCGGAAGAAGAAGTTTATAGAATCTGCGGGCAAATACGCGAAGCTTATCGGCATTTTGAGATACTACTATTCCCAAAACGAAAACAAGCGTCGCATTATACCACCACTCACCCATAAACCAGTACTTGGAGGACATATCCGCACCGTGTCCCAAGAGGAGACTTCCGATTGTAAGTGCAACAACAAAAAGTCCCATAACGGTGGTAGCGACTGCTCTGTTCTTAATGAGCTTATAAACAGCAAAGAATACGAGGTACAAAACCGCAATCTCGACTATGTACCACATGTGAGAGTTAATGAGGATCCAGCCGGAAATTGTTGCCAAAGCATCTTTTAATCCGAACTTCTGACCGTTAATGCAGGCGAATGTTACAAACACCAGGATACATACATAGAAAGGAATAAGTATCGTAACCAAACGCTTCTTAAGGAAGCCCTTGAGGTAGTTGTTTTTCGATTTTAAACTCGTAAAAAGTCCATAGCCTGAGAAGAAGAAAAATACTCCGACAAACAAAACACCGAGTTCAGAGAAGAAGCTTAATACGCCGGCATCAGCCATTAAATCCTGAGCGAGGTGATGAACGATAATGGCAACGGCACAAAAGCCCTGAATCGCTTTCGAAGCCTCAAGCGAAAACGGCTCTTCCTGCCATTCGCCTTTTCCGGAAAGTCTTGAACCGAGGAAAAGAATAATTACCAGCGCCAATAAAATAAGATACGTCGGGAATTCGAATTCCGTAATTTTCTGATAGAGGGTTTTCGCCTTCGGTGCAGGAGTCGGGGTAGCTGCCGAAGCTTTCTCATTGGCATTGTTCGTATCGGAACCTGACTCATCGTTATTCAAAAACGCACCCGGATGTTCACCTTCTATCATCGTGAAAGGTTCACCGGTTAAAGCTACTATGTGTGAACCAAGCTCATCCGATACGGTGAGAGAATTAATAACATCAAACGCAAGCTGATCCATGTAGCTGTCGGTTGATTCCAAGCCGTGATCCCAAAAATTAATGTTATACATAGTTCCGGCATCGGTAACCAAAATGTAGTTATACATATAATCTTTTGACGCCGGAGTCTCGGCGTACATCTTAAAAAACGATAAACCGTTTATTTCTTCGACACCGTAACCGTAAGTAGGAGCGGATGCATAACTGTACTCTTTCATCCAACTGTTTATCGCAGAGAACAGACTCTCGTTCGATAAATCATCAGGAGTCTCATTCGTAACCACAAGAATACTGTAGCCCGTCGTCTGGCTGTCTTCATCACGATAAGCCATGAGTTCACAATTAAGCGACTCTAGTTTGCTCAGTGCCTGATCTGCGGTTGAACAACCCATGTTAGCTAAACACGAAGCGCTGTCATCAACCTGATCCCAGAGCATACAGTTTGTAAAATTGGAAGGAATCTTCAAAGTTATTCCGGATGCAAGCGCATATTCCGTTCCCTCAAAACCGGAATTTTCCGAATTCGAAGAACAACTTGCCGAAGGGGTGTAATTTGCAAGAGGCGTACCGTCAGCATTAACGATTCCGGATGCAAAGTCGCTCGAGAAGGAAACACCGTTAATTATAGTTTCCGCCAAAGTCTCATCATAAGCTTTATCTTCGTCGCTGATACCTGCTGCTGCGTCAGTAAAGCTGATGCTGTAAAGTTTTCCTGAATTAAGGACTGCAATATAGGCATATCCGTTAGCTGAAGGCTGACCGGACATTTCAAAATGAATCGTAAAGAAAGGGACACTGTTTATTTCCTGCCATGAGCACTCGAAAACATCCGAACCAGATATATCAACACCGTAAAGAGCTCGAAAATCATCAACGTACGCACTCTGAAGTGCTTCATCGGTTATTTCGGCCGGCGCGTCGCAGTATTTCATACGAACCTCATATCTTCCGCCGTCCGTTTCCTGTGAAGAAAGTGCGGCAAGTTCAAGATTCTGAGATTCCATCATACCGATAATTTCGTCGGCACTTGATGCACCGAAAAGAGAAACTATCGGACTATCATCAGTCAGACCCTGCCACATAACATTCGGAAACTGCTCCGGCAAGGTAATCGTTACTCCGCTGTCAGTTGTATATGTGTTATCACCACCGTCGGCAAATACAACAATTGAGAACGAGACCGCAATCATAATAGCAGCCAATATGAGTGAAATCGGTTTTCTTAATCGCATATAATCCCCCTTTGCTTTCTCAGACAGGTTTATTATAAAAAATCATTTTGATAGTTTCAAGATGTAATTAACAGTTTGTTAATTTGTGGTGCAAACCGTTTTTGCTCTAACCTGCGGTGGGAGGATTCGCGAATTTTCCGACTTTGATGAAGGCAGATAGGCCAAAATCTCAAAAAAACAGACTTTTGGCCTATTTTTCGATGACAAAGTGTCTGCATCCGAGCCCGTCGGGGACGAACATAGGCCAAATTCGCTTAAAATTTAGTTTTTGGCCTATCTTTGTCAACGATACTTTATACGTATAAGTGATGTTTTATTTGTTCAAACAGAAAAATAGGCCAAATTCGTAAAAAACGCAATTCTGGCCTATTTCGACTGTCGCGCGACTGTTTTCGAAGAGTTTTTGAAGTAAAAAATAGGCCAAACCCGAGAAAAATTCGAATTTTGGCCTATATACGCATTCTTATACTTATGAATTGTCCCGGCTTAGGAATCGTGAAGATTCATACGTTATCAATCAATACTGCTCTGCAGGGAGCCCCGTCGGAAGCAGACAAATTAAGCGGCGCACAATTTAACAGATAAACCCCGTCGTTTACCTCCGAAAGCCTGATACCTTCAAGAAGAACAACTTCCTTTTTAAGAAGCACGAGGTGAACTGCCATCGGCGCATTCTCAGGGCCTACCGTCTGGGACTCGTTTCCTATTAAATCAATTCCTGCGTCCGCGAAAACCTGAGCTGCCTCCAAAGTGATAGTTGCCTTTCCCTTTATAAGAATTTTACGGGCAGCGCGAGGGTTGATTCGTGCTGCCTCCGACAAAATCCACGAAGCATCATCGGCGGTTACATCGCCTTCGTGCGTTTTTACGAAAGCGGGACCTATAAATTTATCCAAAGAAATTTCATCGATGGTTTTACCGTCGTTAATAAAATGGAAAGGGGCATCAACGTGAGTACCGTTATGAGCGCACATCGAGAATGCCGTCAGGTTATATAGAGCACCGTCAGAGATGCTGCTCATGGTTTGTTTCTGCGGCTTCGGGTCACCCGGATAAACCTCACATTCGAAAACGGGTTGGGTTATGTCATATATCATCGTAAAATATCTCCTCACATTTCCGTAAACTTCAGAAGTTTGGGGTTCTTTTTATTCTTCCGGGTTCTTCTTTCGTCTCGGAGTACAAATACTGCCGTCCGGCATTTTCCATGCGGTAGTCGCTGATAATTCGCCGAGTTCTTCCTGCGTTATGAACCCGGTCTTATGGTGGCGTATTGCCATGTTCATAAGCTGGATATTCTCTTTGACATCGTTTTCGTTGTCGCAAAAAAGCGCGTAGCGCACCTTCGGATAAACCATCCACGGCGAGAAAACCAGTCCCTCGGAATTAATAATTGTTATCGTCAGCCCGCCACGTTCACACTCGAACTTGAACTTATAATTAAGCGGTGCGTAATCGTATTCCATCACGAAAACGCACATACTGACAGGACCGTGATATACGGTCAATTGAGCATCGTCGCCGAAGCACTGTCTCACATATTTATCGATCAGGATCATGCCTTTCTCTTCGGCAGCCTTACCTTCAAGTTTCATATCAATCCCCTTTTAAAACAAATTCAACATGCTGTCCAGATACAGTTCTTCCCTGACCTGAAGCCGGCATTCAGGTTTTACCATATAATAAAGCAGCATTTCAAGAATCAGCGCCGTTCCGAGGTTTCTTCCTTCGATTTTAAAATTTGTAAAACCCATCGGGAGATAAGTACCTTTTATATCGTCAACGCTTATGAAAGCCGGATTTTTAATCGCCTGCGAAAACCTATAACCGCCCTCGGACATCGGCGCCTTACATATGTGATCCGGGCAGTCTTCATCCAAAATCTTAAGACTCACATTCTCGTAGCAGGCTTTGCGGTCCGTACAACCGATGTGGCAACACTCGTTACATAAAAACTCGACCTTATTCTTCTCGGAAGAACTTAGTGTACTAAGCTTCTCGAACTGCTTATTAAGCCTAAAATCCGGAACGACATACAAAAACTCGTCGCGCCTTAATTCCGCCAGGAAATCATCGAAATCCGTCAATACTTTGGTGGTCGATGAAACAAAATAGAACTTCGGATAATTCTTCTTAAGATAGTTCAAAAGCAAATCCGAATGAATAACGACTCCGTTCGCGACATTTGACGCACGCTCGAAAACCTCACACAAGCGATTACATTTAGAATCGCTTAAGTGCTCCTCACAAAGAAGCGAATTGCTCAGCGTAAGTCTCGCGGAAATACCGTACTTCGAAAGAAGCTCAGTAACTTTTCCTGAATCCTTAACGGTACCCGCACCGAATCTTCCGCCTCCCCATATCACGTCATACGGTGCCCCGTATATTGACCCGATGTCAGCCCAATCGTAAAAGTACTCTCTGTGCTCGTAAAAAAGCGGCAGAAACTCCTTATAGAAATCGTAAAACTCAAAGAGTCCCGGCAAATGAAAATGCACCATACTCATAGGCTTTCCTCCGCCCGCCTCAACAAACTGTAGAACCACACGATGGAAATCGCATCAGTAATAACGTCACCTATCAACTGCGCCCAAACAAGACCGAACATACCGAAAAGCATGTTCATCAACAACAGAATCGGTATATATAAACCAAGCTGACGAATAACGCCAAGAACCAAGGACACACCGCCTCTTCCCATCGCCTGAACGCCGTAAAGCGTATGGAAGGCAATGAACATAAACGGCGTCGCAAGACATCTTACTCTGAGGAACTGAGAACCTATTGCCACGGTAGTTGCGTCATCTATAAAAAGTCTTAAAATCTGCGGCGCGAAAAGTTCATACGCCGCAATGCTTAAGGCTGCAACAACAAGTCCGCAGGTGCGCGAAAAACTGATGGTTTTGCGCATACGCTGAGTGTTTTTTGCCGAATAGTTATAGGCAACAATCGGCAAAATTCCCTGGCAAATTCCGACGCCGGTATTAAGCGGAATTCTCTCGGCTCGAAGAACAATGCCAACAGCCGCCAAAGGAACGGCACCGTAATTTGACATGAGCCTGTTAATCATAATTTGGGACAAATCAAAAAGGAAATTCGATAAGCCGCCCGGAAATCCGTTTGCAAAAACAGAGCCGATACTTTTCCCGGTCGGCCTGCCCTTCTTCAAGGACAAAGACAAAACCGTTGATTTGCGAAGACAGATTATTGTGATGAAGAAAAATATAAGTGTTGCAACATTCGAAAGAAGCGTCGCAAGTCCAGCACCTTCAATTTCGTGACCCTTAGGGAATATAACGAACATAAAAAGCGGATCTAGGATTACATTTAATATTCCGCCCATCGACATTCCGATACCCGATTGTTTTGAGCATCCCACAGCACGAAAAAGCTGAGCGCAGGTAAGTTGCAAAACAGTCGGTATTCCGCCCAAAACAACAACGTACATCGCATATTGTCTCGCAGGCTCGAATGTTTCGGCATCGGCTCCCAAAAGGTTTAAAATCGGAGTCATAAAAACAAACACCAAAACCGACCACAATGCACTTATCAATATCGCACAATAAAACGAAAAAGCAGAAACCTTGGCGGCCTCCTCTTTTTTCTCAACGCCCAAAAGTCTTGAAATCAGTGTTCCGCCGCCCATGCCGATTACGGCGGACAAGGCATTCGTTATATTAAAAACAGGAAGAATCAAAGAAGATGCGGCTACCAGAACAGGATTTCCGGTTTTGCCTACAAAAAACGTATCAGCCAAGTTATAGAAAAGAATTATAAGCTGACCTATAACAGTCGGAATCGCCATGGTCGCAACTGCTTTAGGTATCGGTGCATTCTTAAAGATTTTTTCTTCTCTTCCGGTAATCATACAGGTGATTATACAATATATTTACTGCTGTTTTCGGAGATTTTGAAGTTTCAAAGGGACGAATTCGCATTTAACCTGATTCTTTCATCAGCAACTCCGTTCTAAGCCGGGTTTGCCATCAAAAATGCCATCATTTGACCCCCATTTGTTGGCAAAACTGATGGCAGAGTGGGTGATGCAGAAACAGATGCAGAAACAATGCGGATAAAAGACTGTTATGGCCTGCTTCCGGTTCTGATAAATTCGATAAGTTCTTCAACATCATCAAAATCGTCGTAATCACCGGTAATACCTTCGCGGTGATAAACGATGCCGCGATTCTCGTTCTCGGAAAGGCAATCAAGAAGTGCTTCCTCGCCGTATCGCTTCACAAAAAGCGTGAACGCATAGGGTTTAATTTTGGAAAGAAGACCCTTGCGGCATTCTTCGGTACATTCGTAGCAGTGCGCAAGATTTCTCGCAGCAGAGCACTTACGATTCACACACCAATCCCTGTCCGGACAATCTCCGGAGTTACATCCTTTGCACTTGTCGTTCTCGGAACACAGGCAACAGGCAAGCCCACATCTTGCAATTCCCAATTCACGTTTCATCTTTTATTAACCTCTTTTCGATCTCAGACTTTTAATAAATCTGATGCTCAAGATTCAAATACTCATCGAAAAGTTTCTGACACTCATCGCGGTCTTTCTCGCTGCCGTAGTTATCACCGTCGGTATCGTTCCAGTTCTTATAGAAGACCTCGTCTCTGAAACCGATTCTGTCAGTATCTTCAATCGTACAACCGTAAAAAGTCTCGGCTATATTTGCCCACAAAATCGCGCCTTTGCACATAGGGCAAGGTGCCGCAGTGGTATAAAGCGAACACCCCTCAAGATTAAAGGTTCCGAGATTTTTACAGGCATCACGAATCGCCATCATCTCGCCGTGACAGGTTGGATCGTTATCTCTGATTACGGTGTTATGACCGCGTCCGACTATTTGGTTATCCTTAACGATGACGCATCCGAAAGGACCGCCGTGCTTTTGTGTTATTCCGGATCTTGCTTCATTGATAGCTTCATTCATAAAATCGCTCATAAGAGATCATTCCTCCATTTACTGTCTTATATTGTCTTATAATGTCTGATTGTTTACGTGAGCCGAGTAAATTATCTTTGCTCCCGCCTTAATAAGTCTATCCCAATCGTTTATAAGCCTACTGTTATTATCATACGCCTCTGCGAAGGATTTGGGTTCCAAATCGCCCACAAAACATTCGCCGTTATCAAGAACAAGCGCTATTCCGTCCTCGCTGTGACTTTCGGTCGGATAAATTTCGCCGTCGATGCCCAAGTTTTTAAGGAAGTCCCGACTTTGGGTCAAAGAAATCGTTGTCGCATTGTTTTCGAGAATCGGCTCATAATTTAAGCCCTTTTGCCTCTCGAAAATTCCGTCCGCGAAATGCACATAATCAATCTGCTTATCAACAATCAAAAGCTTTACGCCGAGCTTCATAAGTTCCGATATAAGTCCCATATGATCCGGGTGATAATGCGTTGCCAAAACGTACTTAATATCCTTTATCGCAAGGCCGTTCCTCTTAAGTTCCCCGAAAAGGCCGTGCAAAGTTCCCGGCATATCGGTATCGATAAGAAGACCGTCAATAAAATAGGTATTCGTGTTGCCGTATCGAAGTCTGATCATCATTCCGTTCTTAACTCGTATTTAAATTCTTTGCGCTCTTCATCCGGGGCGCTTCTGTTAAATCTGCCGTCGGATTCTGAGACCTTTACCATGCCGAGACGTTCCATCACCTTTCTTGAAGGCTCGTTTGCAAAGTCGCAGTGTACCACGAAATGCTTGATGTTAAGTTTCTCGCCCGCATATTTTATAAGTGCGGAAACGGCCTCTGCGCAAAGTCCCAAGTGCTGATATTTAGGATTCAAAACCCATCCGAGTTCTGCCGTTCCCGGACACTCGTCATCAAGATACAAGCTTACGGTTCCGACGTGGCTGCCCTCATAAACACACGCGTATTCGTAGAAACAAGGCACTTCCTTCTGTTGCTCGTTTTCGCAATCCAGAATGAAATTTCGGGTTTCCTCCAAAGATTCGTGCGGCAAAAACACCATATACTTAATGGCATCCTTATCCGTAGCATATTCGCCGGTTGAGTTCAAAAATCGAAGGCGCATGGGCATCAGGAAAAGCCTTTCGGTCTCTATCACGTCACGTTCTTTCGTAAGTATTTCGTACTTTCCCGGACGCCTAAACGCATCACCCATAACTTCGTTTGAACGGTATGCACGAAGTTTATCGACATCTGTTTCCGCCAAATAGATTCCGGGTTCCTCAGGAGCTTCCAAAATGCACATGTCACGAACCCCGGGCTCGTCTCTTAACCATGCCACACCATCGAAAACCGTCGACCTGCCGTTACAGTCAGGCTGCCCCTTCGGATAGTTGCAGGTAGCAACCGCGAGCATATTCTCGTAAGCTCTGGTCCTTAAAGCCGAAAGGCGGTTGATTTCCATAGGACAGGCATTCGGCGCCAAAATGAGTTCCGCGCCCTTAAGCATCAGAATTCTCGCACTTTCCGGAAACTCTCTGTCGAAACAAATCATTGAACCGACTCTGATAAAGCCTTCCGCCGTATCTAAATCCGCAACATTAAAGTTCGGGCCGCTTTCAAGAATTTTCTCCTCCGCGAAAGCGCAAGTATGCACCTTCGCATAGTGCAGTACCTGTGAACCGTGCCTGTCGAAAAGCACCATCGAATTAAAAGGCTTCCCTTCGCTTCCGCCTTCTCCGATATTCTTCTCAAGAAGTGTAATGCCGATTGCCATCTCAAGTTCTTCGGCCAACTCTTTGAAGGCAGTAACGAACTCACCCTCCAAGCTCACGGCTTCACTTTGAAGTTCGCTTAAATTCTGATTAATCCTGTAACCGGTGCTCCACATTTCCGGGAAAAGCGCTATATCCGCGCCCTTCTCCTTAGCCTTGCGGCAAGCATCCGTTCCTATATCCATCTGCTCCTTCAAACTGTTTCCCGGAAGCAGCTGAAGCAAAGCAATTTTAAGTTTCATATAAAACCCTCAGTCCATTCAAAAATATCCGGGGCTACATAGCCCGGATTCATCCTATCATATTTTCGAGAGCAAACTCAATCAGCAGGCCACATCGCAAACAATCTCAAAGTCTGCCGAAATATCGCCGTATATAAGCTTATACTCAGCGGTTTTGTTAAGAGAGGCGGTCTCGTCTTCTTCCTTGAACATAGTGCGCTCATAGTTAATGCCTTCGTGATTGAGACAAAGATCCATGAAGCATAGGAAAATACCCATATCGATTTGGTTATAGAAAGCGGCTTTGTCGGCAGGCATAATTCCGATTTTACCCGGTTTTCGATAACGGGAAATCTCAAGAAGACCGTCGCGGGCATTAATCTTCCACGGCTGCGAATTGCAGGCACTCGGAGTAAATCTTACGATGTTTGCGATTTCAGGCATTTCGTTGCCGCTCCAAAACTCCGAGACTTCTTTGCGCTTGGATTTGTACATATCCTTTCGGAATTTCGTCGCGGAATCGACCTTGGCAATGGCAATCATGATGACGTAGTCGAGACCGTCGAGCGTGTTATCGGCTGGCTTTCCGATACCGAACCACAAGGTTCCGATGTTACGGGATACCAGATACAAATCGAGTTGCTCGCCCAAGTAGCCGATGTTTTGAAGGTAGTTGTCTTTTTTCTCGGAGTACATATAGATGCAGTATTCCTGGCCGCGGCTGCACGCTGCGCCTTCTTTTACAAACTTGATTTTAACCTTGATGTCCGGCACCAAAGGAACGAACTTGTCGAATGCATCTTCGATACCTTTAAGGTCCTCGTCGGTAAGTTTCTCGTTCCCGATATTTCGAAACAGATGAAAAGACTTTCTCTTAAAAATCATTTCGTACAAGCTTTTATTCATATATGTATCCTCCCGTTAAGTTCAGGCAAGACCCATCTGTGTCTTATACATCTGCGCGTACTTGCCGTTTTGTTTGAGCAATTCCAGGTGGCTTCCCTGTTCTTTTATCATACCGTCCTCGATAAGAATGATGATATCCGAATCGCGAATGGTGGAAAGTCTGTGAGCGATGATAAACGATGTTCGATTCTCGCAGATTTTAAGCATTGCGCGGCGGATTTTCTGCTCCGTAACAGTATCGACGGAGCTTGTCGCCTCATCCAAAATCATAATAGGAGCATTTGTAAGAACGGCTCGCGCTATTGTAAGAAGCTGTCTTTCACCTTGGGAGAGCTCGCTTCCGCCCTGCTCGAGAATTGTATCGTATCCCTTCGGCAAACGTCTTATGAAGCTGTCCGCACCGGCGGCCTTGGCTGCGGCTACGATTTCCTCGAAAGTTGCCTCGTCGTGGCCGTAACTTATGTTGTCTCTTACCGAAATCGCAAAAAGCGAAGTGTCCTGCAAAACGACGCCGAACGAGTCTCTCAAGTCACCGAGCTTATAGTCTCTCAGGTCAACGCCGTCCAACAAAATCTCGCCGCCGCTTACGTCGTAGAATCTGGTCAGAAGGTTAATTATCGTGGTTTTTCCGGAGCCCGTAGGTCCTACGATGGCAACCTGTGTTCCGGCAGGGATTTTAAGCGAGATGTCTTTAAGCACCGTTTTCTCGTCCGTGTATCCGAACTTAACCGACTTGAATTCGATGTCACCCTTCGGTGCCGTCAGGGACTTCGCATCAAATTTATCCGCAGGTTCCTCGGCCTCGTCGAATATCTCGAAAATTCTCTCCGCACCGGCCACCGCAGTCTGGAAGTTATTATAGATATTCGCTATTTCTACAAACGGTCTCGTAAACTGACGCGAGTACAAAAGGAAGCTCGTGATAAGTCCTATATCGGTGATATATCCCTTAACAAAAAGCACACCGCTTATGACCGCAATCATGAGATAGCAGATGTTGTTAATAACGTTCATCAAAGGCATAAGGTAGCCTGACCATATCATCGCCTTAATGGAAACGTCGGTAAGATTATCGTTTTTAAGGTCGAAATCTTCCTGCATATCTTTCTCGCGGCAGAAAGCCTTAACAATGCTTAATCCGGAAACGCCCTCCTCAATCTGGCCGTTTAAAATTCCCAGGTTCTTGGACTGAGCCGAGAACAACTTCTTGGTATGAGACGTAACGACCTTCGTGAGGATAAAAATCAGGACAACACTCACCAAGATAACCAGCGTCAGAACAGGGCTTAATACCAGCATCATGATAAGGATGCCGAGGATTGTAAACCCGTAGGTCAAAAGAAGCGTTAAAGAATTCGAGATGGTGGTGCTTATGTTATCGATATCGTTCGTAAGTCGGCTCATCAACTCGCCGTGCTGATGTCTGTCAAAAAACGACAACGGCAGATTCTTTATTTTGTCGAAAAGCGTCGTTCTGATGTGATGAATTATTCGCTGACTGATTCGCGCCATGAGAAAGCTTTGCGAGAATTTGATAAGCCACTCGGACACATACAAAATCACCAGGAAAATAAGGAGCATTCCGACCGGGGAACCGTCCTTAATCGTAGTTACGATTTTACCCGTCAAATACGGTGACAAAATTGATGCTGCCGATGCCAAAGCGGAAAGGAAAAGAATAAATCCCAATCCGTCTCTGTGGCCTTCGGTCAAATCCCAAAGCCTTTTTAATGTACCCTTCAAATCTTTAGGCTTAACGACGTTGGCGCCCATTCGTCCCGGGCGGCTGATGCCGTTCAAATTCTGCGGAGGTATCGATGCATTTCCGTTGGATGGCATTACAAATCACCTCCGATCTGAGAATCGTAGATTTCTTTATAGGTCTTGCAATTCTGCATAAGCTCGTCGTGGGTTCCGATGCCCTGAACCTTGGCATCGTCCAGGCACAAAATTCTGTCGGCTCTCATAACGGCTGAAATTCTCTGGCTGATAAGAAGCACGGTGACTTCATTTCCGACATTCTTGAGACCGTTTAAAACAGACGCTTCGGTTTGTGCATCGAGAGCGCTGGTACAATCGTCCAAAATCAGGATTCTCGGTTGTCGGACGAGTGCACGGGCAAGCGCAAGTCGCTGCTTTTGGCCGCCCGATAAGTTAACGCCGCCTTGCCCCAAATCAGTGTCGTAGCCGTCTTCGGTATTACGGATAAATTCGTCGGCGCAGGCTGTTTGCGCGGCCTTGATTATATCATCGTCGGTCGCATCCTTTCTGCCCCAGCGAAGGTTATCCATTATGGAGCCCGTAAACAAAAGCGCCTTCTGCGGAACCACCGCTATTGCCTCGCGCAGATGAGAACTTAGGATTTGTGTCACGTCGTGTCCGTCAAGCGAGATTTTGCCCGCCGAGGCATCGTACATTCGCGGTATCAGATTTATGAGGGTGGATTTACCCGAACCCGTAGGTCCTATTATGCCCAAAGTCTCGCCGGGCTTGACATCGAAGGTCACGTGTGTCAGGGCCTCATTGCCGGCGTTTTTGTATGTAAAAGACACATCCTCGAAAGAAATCTGTCCCGTAATTTCAGGTCTTGCCTCGGGGTCATCGGCCGACGGCTCTTTCTGAGCAGGCACCTCGTCGAAAACCTCTTTTATTCGCTCCGATGAAGCCATTGCTCTTACAGCGGTATTAATGATGTTCGATATCATGGTCACAGCGAAAAGGACCTGCGTCATGTAGTTTACAGACGCCATAAGTCTTCCGATATGTTCCTGATCCTGACCGTTTGAGATCCACAGTAAAATTACGATTCCGAAGTTAACCGCCAAGTTTATAAGCGGAGTAAAAATAGCCATGACCTGAAGTGCCACGGTGTTCGTTCGCGAGAGCTCGGCGGAAGCATCATTAAACTTCTCGACCTCTTCGTCCTCTGCTCTGAAAGCCTTAACCACGCGGACTGCGGACAAAAACTCGCGCGTAACCCCGTTTATCTTATCGAGCGCCTTTTGAACGAAGCCGAATTTCGGATAGCCGATTCGTATGTTGCAGTAGATAAGGAACGATGCGATTACGATAATGATAAGCATAATCGGCGCCTGCTTCGGAGTTTGGATAACGATAAGCACGATAGCACCGATGCATGTAATAGGGGCTTTTATCATCATTCGCATCAGGCTGTTAATGAAATCCTGAATCTGATTTACGTCATTGGTAATTCTTGTGATAAGCGACGCCGGCGAGAGCGTATCAATATTTTCCTGCGAAAGAGACTGGATTTTGGCATACATATCATGCCTTAATTCTTTACCGATGGTCTGCGACGTACGGCTCGCGAAATGATTTCGCATCACGGCCGAGAAGGCTCCGACAATCGCAATTCCGAGCATCATGATACCGTATTTTAAAATCGTCGAAATCGCAGCATTTTGAATGCCTTCGTCAACGATAAGCGACATAAAGGTCGGTTGCAAAAGGTCTGCAAATGCTTCCATCGTAAGAAAAAGTGTCGACAGCAAGAAGATCTTGATGTGCTTATTAAGATATTCCAAAATCAGTTTCATTTGTCCTCTGCCCCTTGCCTGTTACCTGCGATATCTTTTTGAGGATTGTCGCTGTAGTATTTCCCGATTCCACAGCGTCAATGCAATTTACCTGCCTCATTATATCGCAACATAAATGTAATTTGTGCAAACTCGGATTTCATAGCATTGGGGGGGGCATTGGGCATTTGGGCGAGTAACCATAAAAAGTTGATTTTTCCCGATTTTTTATGGTTGTTTTCGGCTCGAAAACACACTTCCCCCGACCAAAAACCATAATTTCTGTTTAAAAACGCGAATTTTATGGTTTTTCCAAAGCGTAGCGACAAAAAGCTTTTACTTCGCGAACAAGATTCTTGCATCGCCTTCCAAAGCCCTGCGAAAAAACCATAAAATTCCGTATTTTCGAGGTTTTTTATGGTTTCCGGGCATCTTGATTCCCCGGAATCGGAAGAAATATCCATAAAAAGTGCCTAAAATGAAGAAAATTATGGTTTTCGACGGCGAATTTATCGCAAAGTGAGATTTGAGTCGAATGCTACCGAAGCGGCAGACAAGATAAGCAGTTTTCCCATTCATCGCGGGTAATCCTAAACACCTTGGAAATCTCGTTTACGTCGTCCTCGTATTCGTAGGCGAACTTACATCCCCAGGACTCGGCAGTTTTGGCGGACGGCACATTGGTGTACTTCATGTAGGAATAAATCTCGTTAAAAGGGGTGTTATTAAATGTCCAATCACGAACTGCGGCGGCCGCCTCGCGTGCATAGCCCCGGCGCTGCTTATCCGAACGGATGTGGTAACCGATTTCGGGCTTAATTATGCCGTTTATGCTTTGCATCGTAAGACCGCAGTCACCGATCATCTCGCCGGTGCTTTTAAGACACACGGCCCAAAGTCCGAAGCCGTATGTTTTGTAGCGTTCGATGTTTCGCTCTATCCAGTTTCGCACGCGCGCCTCATCGAAAACATACGGGTAGTGCTGCATTATATCCGAATCGGAAAGAACTTTATAAAGAGCCTCAAAGTCGCCTTCTGTCATTTCGCGCAGGTAAAGCCGCTCGGTTTCAATTCGAATTGTATCCATCTAAATCACATCCTTTTTTGATAGTTCGCGAGATCCTTATTCAAATCCGCCGCGCGCTTCGTATCAAGCAGGTAATCGATGGCATGCACCAAAGCGAAAATCACTGCCACCAAAACAAAAAGACCTGCCGCAGTCGGGACTGTCAACGGAAGATAGTCTCCGCCCAAAAGCAATGCGAAAATAATCGCCTCTATACTGATAAGCTGAATCACCTTGCGCACGATAAACTGCTTTACCGTCAATTCGTTAGGCGAATACATAACGACCGTCGGGATAACTCCGAACAAAGCATACAAAAGCGGTGCCGAGAAAGCCTCATATCCGATTTTTTCCTGCGGGAAACAAAGCGCACCGACAATAAGCATCGCAAGGCAAATGAGGGTCACAATGATGAAGTAGGCTTTTAAGGTCCGTTTCAGAAAATCTTTAAAATCCATCTCACTGATCTCCTTTCAAGGTATTTTTAAGATCTGCCACATATTTGCGCGATATTATGATTTCCTCGCCGTTACTTAAAACCGCGATAAAACGGGCGTTAATCGACGGCTTAATTGACTTTATTTTCATAAGGTTAACGATGGAAGATTTCGAGATGCGAAAGAACCTGTTCTTCTTCAGCATCTCTTCCAATTCGTAGATTTTGCAGGACGTCTCGTAGGATTCTTTGGATGTGTAAATAAACACACGATTGTCAACGGACTCGATATAGAAAATGTCCTTAACGGAAATCTCGTACTGTTCTCCGTCTAGTTTTCCCGTAATCTGCCCCTGCCTGGACTTCACGAAGGATACGATTTCCCTAACGTCGTCATCGATTTCGTAGCAATCAATCGTGACGCCCTCAGGCTCCCCGGGGTTAACCTTTTTCACCGAAATCTTCGCTTTACGGAAGTTCATAAATCTCCTCCACGGCGAAAACCCCCTCACCCTTAAGGTAGCAATTAAGAAAATCCGCCGTAATCTCGTTCATCTTGGTTATGCACTGCTCGGAATCAACCTCACCTACTCCCAACAATCCTGCCAAAAGCGGCGAGAAAAGCGGAAGATCTGTGTAGTTCATATGTCCCGATCCGATAATGCACGTCTCATAACCGTTCGTTGCATTATTAAGTATAACATTATTCACATACAGTAGGTTCTCGCCTGCGGCATTTACTCTGTCGTTATGGTGCTCCTCATTATCGAAAACAAGAAGCGGCACATCGTACGTTTCGTTTGACACAATGTCAACACCGTCACTTACGCCGTCAATCTCGCCGAGCATAGTTCCGTCAATATCAATTACAGCATCGATGTCATCTCTGTCTCTTCCCAAAGTTACTGCAGCGGCACCGCCCAAAGAGTGTCCCATAACACCGATTGTATTCTCATCGGCCGACGCCAAAGCTCTTTCAATTTCTTCAATATCCTCACAGTACCAGTTGTCATCGATGCTGCCTTCAAAGGCCGCAAGTTTAACCTTATCAATTACGAAATTCATATCCGCAAGTCTTAACTCAATCCAATCCTTGGTAGTCTCGTAGGATTCTTCCTCGGACACCTCATCGCTGTTTTGAATTTCAATCGCATTACTTATGAATTCCAAATCCACGATCACCGTTTTGCCGTCTGTATCCTTGGTGAAGAACGAGTGATACGGATGCTCGATACTTACCACGATATAACCGCGGCTCGCAAGTTCCATATAGGTTGATGTGTTGCTCTGATAGTATCCGAAAGCGCCGTGTGAGAAAAACACAATCGGAAATTCCTTTGCGGCCTCATCTTCCCCGCATGCCTCAACGTCCGGATAGTAAAAATACAAAGGCACCTCGCGGCACGAACCGTCGTCCTCGAAGGTCTCAATTCTGCTCTCGTCCTTCAAAATCGCACTTACCATCTTTACTTCGTATTCACCCGAAGTCTTAAGTCCGTTATAGTTCGCGAAAACAAACGCCGGAAGAATACTGCTTATAAAAAACATTACTGAGAATACAACACTTAAAATAATCGCAGACTTTTTCTTGCGCTCCTCTTTACTGTGGTTGATAAGCCAAATAATTCCTGCGATAACGACTCTTATCACAAGTAATGCCAGAAGTCCGCCGAATCTTAATTTCAAGCTTCCCTGTTTTGTGAAAACCGCAAGTAAGCCGATAACAAGCTCTATAGCATTGGCGGCAATTCGCAATGTCACATAATTTCCAACATTAATCTTTCTTGAGATGCAAAAGGCAGCAAGCATTATCTCGGCCGCCGTCAATAAAATGAGAATTAAAATATTCATAAAAACGCTCCTTAAATTTGGTTGGCCTAACCCTACCATTTAAGGAACGTGCGCGTCATAAGTTACTTCGTGAAATGCATTTTACCGAAGCAAGATGCATAAATGCAGTTGTCGTCAATAACCGCTACGCTCGCGCCGCAAAGAATAATCGGTCTGTGACCTTCCAAAGCACGACCGAAGCGCGAATATCTTTGACGTAATCTGCCAGATATCAGTTTCCCCGTGCCACTTTATCAATCTTTGCTTCTATGTTATAACAAATAAGTCTTTTTAAATAAACCGATAAGGTCAGTGATTTTATATGAAACTTTTAATAATTAATCCGGGCTCAACTTCCACTAAAGTGAGCCTATTTGAGGACGAGAAGTCCCTTTTTGAGAAAAGTCTGTTCCACGATGCGGACGAGCTTTTAAAGTATCCGCACGTTAACGACCAATTGCCTTTCCGCTATGAGGTTATCCTCAAAATGCTTAAAGATGAGAACGTCGAGCCGTCTTCCATCGACTGCTTCGTCGGAAGAGGCGGAAGTGCCTGCACACAGCCGGGCGGCATTACGAGAATCGATCAGAAACTTTTCGATGATACGGTCGCTGCAGTAGGCGGCTCCGAACACCCTGCAAAACTCGGTGTTATGCTGGCTTGGAAATTCGCGACGGAATACGATAAGCCTGCTTTTACATTAAATCCTACAAACGTTGACGAATACTGCGACTACGCAAGGCTTACGGGTATCAAGGGAATCTACAGAGTTTCCCACTCTCACGTTTTGAATCAGAAGGCCGTTGCCGATTATCACGCTAAAAACGTTATGGGCAAAGCTTATGAGGATTTAAATTTCATAGTTGCACATATCGACGGCGGTATCACGGTAAGCGCTCATGACCACGGACGCATGGTTGACGGCAATATGGGAGCCGACGGTGAAGGCGCATTTACTCCTACAAGAATCGGTTCGGTTCCGGTTTTGCAGCTGTTGGACTATATCGAGGAGCATTCCGTTCAAGAAGTCAGACTTCGTTGCTCAAGAGCAGGCGGTTTTGTTGATCTATTCGGAACATCCAATTCCGACACCATCCATGCACTTGTGGACAGCGGCGACCCTAAGGCAACTCTCGTATGGAACACAATGCTTTACCAGATTTGTAAGATGATCGGCGAAATGAGCACGGTTCTTTGCGGAAAAGTTGACGGCATTCTTCTTACAGGCGGTCTTTTAAGATTCCCTGACGTAAAGGAAACAATCGAGAAGCGTTGCGGCTTCATAGGTCCTATCACGGTTTATCCGGGCGAGATGGAGCAGGAAGCTTTGGCCCTCCCTGCACTTCAGGTATTACGTGGTGAGAAAGATGCTCTTACCTACTCAGGCAAAAACGTTTGGTCCGGTTTTGAAGGCTTGGACCTCTGATTCATTGAGATTTTCGAGGAGATATACTTATGAGTTTGATAGATAAAGTCAGAGCAAAGGCAAAATCCGATATCAAAAAAATAGTTCTTCCGGAAGGTGACGAAATCCGCACCGTAGAAGCTGCTTCAATCCTTAAAAAAGAGGGAATTGCCGATCCTATCCTTATCGGAAATCCTGACTCCGTAAACAAGGTTGCTTCGAACTTGGGCGTTGATATCTCCGGAATCGAAATTATCAATCCCGAAACAAGCTTACTAAAAGTCTCCTATGCCAAAGCCCTCTATGAGCTTCGTAAGGCTAAAGGAGTAACTGAGGAGGATGCGCAAAAACTGGTATCAGACCCAATGTATTTCGGAATCATGATGATTAAATCGGGCGACGCCGACGGTCTCGTATCAGGTGCAGTTCATACAACAGGCGACATGCTCCGCCCTGCTCTTCAGATAATTAAGACAAAGCCTCAGATGAAGCTTGTTTCCTCATCCTTCCTTATGGAATGCCCTAATAAGGAACTCGGCGAAGACGGACTTCTTGTGTATGCCGACTGCGTCGTTAATCCTTGCCCGACGGCAGAAGAACTTGCTTATATTGCAATAGCGACGGCAGAAACTGCTTCAAATCTTTGCGGATTTACTGAGCCACGTATCGCATTTCTTTCGTTTTCGACAAAGGGTTCGGCTAAACATGAGTTGGTAAGTAAAATGCAGCAGGCTGTTGAAATCGCACATACTCTTGCACCTGACCTTTTGCTTGACGGTGAAATGCAGTTCGATGCGGCTTTGGTTCCGTCCATCGGAGCCGGCAAAGCTAAAGGAAGTCCTGTGGCAGGCCGTGCCAATATTCTTATTTTCCCTGACCTTCAGGCAGGTAATATCGGCTATAAAATCACCGAAAGAATCGGCGGCGCATCTTGCTTTGCGGTACTTCAGGGATTAAACGCACCATGTAACGACTTGTCACGCGGTTGCTCCGTGGAAGATATCGTAAATACCGTTGCCATGACTGCTGTTCAGGCACAACAGGCATAAGATATTCGACTGCTTAGACGACGCCTATATGATTTATCACGCAGTTGCTCCGTGTAAAAATTTTTCAATTGACATATGCTTTCGCGCTATTTATAATTTCACTCAAGTGAGTGAAACAGAGTATGTTTTACGAAGCGAATTATTGATTGAGTTAGAAGCTCAAATTTTATAAGTTGATTACTTTATAATCGGTGCCACGGCACATCATCTTGTGAAACGGTCAATATGAGTAGCATTTGTTGCAGAACTCTGAGCACAAACACAAACCGAACCGGGTTTATGTGACTTTCAAAGAGCAGATGTTATGCCGTCTGCTCTGTTTTTTTGCAAAGCTTGCCTCCGATTATCTGTAATTGATAGGAAGTTGAGGCGTAAAGTGAATCAGAGATCTGCTCCTATTTATGAAGCACTCGAACATTTCAGGAAACAGCGTGTTGTTCCTTTCGATGTTCCGGGTCACAAACGAGGGAGAGGCAACCCGGAATTGGTTGAACTTCTGGGTCAGCAGTGTGTAGGATTGGATGTCAATTCCATGAAGCCTCTGGATAATCTCGGGCATCCGATATCTGTAATCAAGGAAGCTGAAGAACTTACAGCAGAGGCATTCGGAGCAAAGTATGCCTTCATGATGGTAAACGGTACGACAAGTGCCGTACAAACTATGATTTTATCCGTGATTAAGTCCGGCGATAAAATCATTCTTCCGAGAAATGTCCATAAAAGCGTGATTAACGCACTGGTTTTGTGCGGAGGAGTTCCCGTTTACGTAAAAACAAAAGTCAATCCGAGAATAGGAATCGCACTCGGTGTCGAGGTCGGGGAGATTAAGAAGGCAATAGCGAAAAATCCCGATGCCAAAGCTGTTTTTATCAACAATCCGACCTATTACGGAGTATGTTCCGATTTGCGCCAAATCGCTTCGATAGCTCACGAACACAACATGAAGGTTCTCGTGGACGAAGCACACGGCACGCACCTTTATTTCGGTGAAGATTTGCCGATATCCGGAATCGCGGCAGGCGGTGATTTGGCCGCCGTATCCATGCACAAATCAGGCGGTAGTCTTACACAAAGTTCGCTTCTTCTGTGTGGTGAAGGAGTGGATGTCGAATATGTAAGGCAGATTATAAATTTGACCCAGACAACGTCGGCCTCTTACCTGCTGCTATCAAGTCTCGATATTTCAAGACGTAATCTGGCGCTTCGCGGTCGAGAGTCCTTTGCCAAGGTGTCCCGCATGGCTGAGTACGCAAGATCCGAGATTAATGCCATCGGAGGCTATTACGCATACGGCAAGGATTTGGTTGACGGTGACAGCGTTTATGACTACGACGTTACCAAACTTTCGGTATATACACAGGGAATAGGTCTCACAGGCATCGAGGTTTATGACCTCTTAAGAGATGAGTACGATATTCAAATCGAATTCGGCGATATAGGAAATATACTTGCATATATTTCAATCGGTGACCGAATTCAGGACATCGAACGTTTGGTGGGAGCACTCGAAGATATCAAACGCATATACGGAAAAAGCGGCAACAACCTATACTGCGGCGATTTTATACAGCCCGAGGTAATGTTGACTCCGCAGAAGGCTTTCTACGAGGCCAAAGAACAGGTTAAGCTCGGCGAAAGTTCCGGAAGAATTTCAGGAGAAATCGTCATGTGCTACCCACCGGGAATTCCGATTCTTACGCCGGGTGAGAAAATCACCGAAGAAATAATAGAATACATAAACTTCGCCCGGGAGAGAGGCTGTTCGCTTCAGGGAACACTCGATCCGGAAGTTGAGCTCATAAATGTTATAAAGGAAGAATAAAGTATGGGAAATAACGGTCTGGATATCTGGTTCTCTCAGATGGATACCGAACATGTAAAAACGTCAATTCGTGTCGATAAGCATCTGTTCAGCAAGAAAAGCGAATATCAGCGAATCGATGTTTTCGAGTCCAAAGAGTTCGGCAAAATGATTGTGTTGGACGGTGAAATCATTTTCTCGGAAGCTGACGAGTTCATATATAACGAGATGGTGGTCCACGTACCGATGGCGGTTCACCCGAATGTCAAAAGCGTGCTTATCATAGGCGGCGGCGACGGAGGCGTTGCAAGAGCACTCACGGCATACCCGGAAATCGAGGTAATAGACGTTGTCGAGCCGGACGAGCTTTTCGTTGAGGTGAGCAGAACATTTTTCCCGGAGACAGCCAAGGGATTTGATGACCCGCGGGTTACCGTTAAGAATATGGACGGTCTTCGCTACTTAAGAAGATGTGAAGGACAGTACGATCTTATAATCAACGATTCCACTGATCCGTTCGGTCACACGGAGGGACTTTTTACCAAAGAGTTCTACGGCAACTGCTACCGGGCCCTTAAGGAGGACGGCATCATGGTTTATCAGCATGGAAGCCCTTTCTACGACGAGGATGAGCAGGCTTTCCGCTCCATGCATCGCAAGGTTTATAAGTGCTTCCCGATAAGCAGGGTTTATCAGGCAAGCATCCCGACATGTGCGGCAGGTTACTGGATGTTCGGGTTTGCGTCCAAGAAGTACCACCCGATAAAGGATTTTCGACCGAATGAATGGGAAAAAAGAAACATAAAAACATGGTATTACACAACAAATCTTCACAGAGGAGCATTCATGCTCCCTAAGTACGTAGAAGAATTATTGGAAGAGGAGGAGAACAGAAAATGAACAGATTGCTTATTATCGGATGCGGAGGAGTAGCTTCGGTTGCCATTCACAAATGCTGTCAGAACAGCGAAGTTTTTAACGAGATTATGATTGCCAGCAGAACAAAATCCAAGTGCGATGCTCTCAAAGAGAAACTTCAGGACAAAACGACAACCAAAATTTCCACGGCGAAAGTTGACGCCGATAACGTGGACGATTTGGTTGAGCTTATTAGCGCATATAAGCCTGACGCGGTTTTAAATCTCGCGCTTCCTTATCAGGACCTGACCATCATGGACGCATGCCTCAAAACCGGCGTTCACTATATCGATACCGCCAACTACGAGGCAGAGGATACCGAAGATCCGAAGTGGCGTAAAATCTACGAGGAACGCTGCAAGCGTCTGGGCTTCACGGCTTACTTCGACTACTCATGGCAGTGGGCATATGACGACAAATTTAAGGAGGCAGGCTTAACTGCTCTTCTCGGCACGGGATTTGATCCGGGCGTAACGTCTGTTTTCGCCGCATATGCGAAAAAGCACTTTTTCGACACCATCGAGACAATCGACATTCTTGACTGCAACGGCGGCGACCACGGCTATCCGTTCGCCACAAACTTCAACCCTGAAATAAATCTTCGTGAGGTATCTGCACCGGGCTCTTATTTTGAGAACGGCAAGTGGGTTGAAATTCCGGCCATGTCCATCAAGCGAGAGTACGATTTCGAGGGCGTCGGAATGAAAGACATGTATCTTCTCCATCACGAAGAAATTGAGGCACTCGCAAGAAATATGCCTGAAGTTAAAAGAATCCGCTTCTTCATGACGTTCGGACAAAGCTACTTAACGCATATGAAATGTCTCGAAAACGTCGGCCTTCTTCGTACCGATGCCATCGATTTTAACGGTCAGCAAATCGTACCGATACAGTTTCTTAAGGCACTTCTTCCGGATCCTGCATCTCTGGGCCCGCGCACGGTAGGAAAGACTAATATCGGCTGCATTTTCACAGGTATGAAAGACGGCAAAGAAAGAAGTATTTACATCTATAACATCTGCGACCACCAGGAGTGTTTCCGTGAGGTTGAATCGCAGGCCATCTCCTACACAACAGGCGTTCCTGCGATGATAGGCGCAATGATGGTATTAAACGGCGACTGGAAAAAGCCGGGTGTATTCACGACCGATGAATTTGACCCGGACCCGTATATGGACGCCCTTAATAAGTGGGGCCTTCCTTGGAAAGTCGTTGAGAATCCGACACTTGTAGAATAATGCAAAAAAGCAAGGCAGAAAACGAGGCAGAAATGAACTTAGAAAACATCCGGACTCCTTCTTATGTTCTCGATAAGGAAAAACTCTTACATAACCTTAATATCCTTAAGGACGTAAGAGAACGCTCGGGCGCACACATTTTGCTTGCTCAGAAGGCATTCTCAATGTATGCCGTTTATCCGCTCATCGGTGAATATATCGACGGTACGACTGCCTCGGGCCTTTATGAGGCAAGACTCGGGTACGAGGAAATGGGCAAGGAGAATCACGTTTTCGCGCCGGCATTCAAGGACAGCGAAATCGATGAACTGGCAAAAATCTGCGATCATATCGTGTTTAACTCTTTCGCGCAGCTTAACAAATTCGCGGCAAAAATCTGCGGCAAGGTGAGCATAGGTCTTCGCATAAATCCCGAAATATCGACGCAAAAAGATCATGCCATTTATGACCCCTGCGCCGCGGGCTCAAGACTCGGCGTTACGAGAAGCAATTTTGACAAGGCTGTCGCAGATAATAAAGACGCACTGAAGTATGTTGAAGGCATTCATTTCCACACTCTTTGCGAGCAAAATTCCGATGACCTTTTGACCACGATCAAAGGCGTAAAGGAGAAGTTCGGCGACATCCTTAAAGGCATGAAATGGGTTAATTTCGGAGGCGGCCATCACATCACAAGAGATGACTATGACCGCGAGCTTCTGATTAATATCATCAGAGATTTTAAAGCCGAATTTAACGTTGAAGTCTATTTGGAACCGGGCGAGGCCGTGGCACTTAATGCGGGATATCTCGTTACGGAAGTTATGGACATCGTAAGTAACGGCATCGAGACCGCAATTCTTGATACGTCCGCTGCATGTCATATGCCTGACGTTCTCGAGATGCCTTATCGACCGCCTCTCAGGGATTCGGGGAAACCGGGCGAGAAGCCTTATATGTACCGCTTATCCTCCCTCACCTGTCTCGCGGGAGACATCATAGGCGACTACTCTTTCGATAAGAAACTCAAGATCGGAGACAAGCTCGTTTTCGAGGACATGGCAATATATTCCATGGTAAAGAACAACACCTTTAACGGTATCGCACTGCCGTCAATCTACATTCTGAACGGTGACGGCTCGACGCTTCTCGTCAAAAAATTCGGATACAGAGATTTTAAGGAGAGACTTTCATGAGAAGAATGCCGGGAGAATTTGAGAAACATTCGGGAACAATACTTATCTGGCCCGTTCGCCCGGGTTCATGGACCTACGGGGGCAAAGGCGCCCGGAAAGCATTTAAACTTATTGCCGACAGCATAAGTTCTGTCGAGAATGTCTATCTGATCTCGGACGAAGAGCACTTTGAAGAAGTCAGCAACATCTTCAAAGATAATAACGGTGTTATTCCTCTTCAAATCAAGACCGACGATGCATGGGCGCGGGATATCGGTCCGACTTTCGTTAAAGACGGCGATTTTATCCATGGCGTCAATTGGAAGTTTAACGCCTGGGGCGGTGATTTTGACGGACTCTATATGGATTACGATAATGACAATCAGTTTGCCGACAAATTTTGCCGAAGCCTTGATTATCCCATCATTGACAGGCAGAATTTCGTTCTCGAAGGCGGCTCGATTCATGTCGACGGTGAAGGCACCCTTATCACTACCGAAGCATGCCTTCTAAGCCCCGGACGAAACCCGGACAAGTCCCGCGAAGATATCGAGAACATTTTATGCGAAACCCTCGGAGTAACAAAAGTCATTTGGCTTAAAAACGGAATATTGGGTGACGAGACCAACGAACACGTAGACAATTTCTGTTGCTTTACCAAACCGGGAGAAGTAGTAATGGCTTGGACCGACGACGTTACCGACCCGCAACACAAAGTATGTGTTGAAAACTACGAGCTGTTAACCGCCGCCGAAGATGCGCACGGACGAAAGATTAAAGTTCACAAATTACCGCTCCCCAAAAAACCGGTGGTAATTACCGCAGAGGACCTTGGCGGGTTTGTTTTCGAAGAAGGCGAGGACGAAAGATTCGAAGGAGAGAAACTTGCGGCATCCTACGCGAACTTCTACATTTGTAACGGCAAGGTGCTGGTTCCGCAGTTTGACGACCCGAACGACGACGTCGCCTTGAAGATTTTGGGAAGCTTGTTTCCTGAACGCCAAATTGTACCGATAGCAGCCAAAGACATTATCGTCGGCGGCGGAAACATACACTGTATCACACAGCAGATTCCACTTTAAGGAGAACCGATTATGAGAAAAGTTAAAGCAGCAGCAATTCAAATGAGTATGACTTCCGTCGTATCCGAGAATATTTCAAAGGCCGATTTTTTGGTCCGCAAAGCAGCGGCCGAGGGCGCGAGAATAATTCTCCTCCCCGAACTTTTTGAAAGACCTTATTTTTGCCAAGAAAGATGCTACGAATATTATGCTTACGCCGTTCCTGTAAATGAGAATGCTGCGGTAAAGCATTTTCGGACAGTATGCAAAGAACTTGATATTGTAATGCCGATAAGTTTCTACGAGAAGGACGGCAACGTTTTATATAATTCAATCGCCATGATAGATTCCGACGGCGAAATCATGGGCGTTTACCGCAAAACCCACATTCCTGACGATCACTGCTATCAGGAAAAGTTCTACTTCACGCCCGGCAATACCGGATTTAAAGTTTGGAACACCAAATACGGAAAAATCGGAGTCGGCATCTGCTGGGACCAGTGGTTTCCGGAAACCGCACGTTGCATGGCAATCCAAGGCGCAGAGATGCTTTTATTCCCTACCGCAATCGGATCCGAGCCGATTCTCACTGTAGACAGCATGGAACACTGGCAAATCTGTATGCGAGGACACGCCGGCTCAAACGTAGTCCCGATTCTTGCCGCTAACAGAATCGGCCTTGAAAAAGTAAACCCAACTGCCGCAAACGGCGGCCAGGAATCCTCCTTAAATTTCTACGGTTCCTCCTTCATATGCGACGAGCGCGGCGCATTGGTAAAAGTAGCTTCCAGAGACAAAGAAGAAATTTTGGTGACAGAATTCGATCTTGACGAAGTAAACGAGACCAGACTCGGATGGGGACTTTTCAGAGACCGTCGTCCGAACGCATACAGAGAAATCACCGAATAAGTGTTGCGAATCCTTCACCCGGCAGCTGCCGTGATATAAAAATAGGCCAAAAATCCGTTTTCTTCGGACTTTGGCCCATTTTACTTTTAATACAAGTCTTGACCTGATTTACGCTTTGGCAAAGAGTTATAAATTATCTTAGTTATTGGTAGGGATAGGCGGCATTCCTGCTCCGAAAACAGAAGACAAATCAGAAACTGCTTCAGCCTTGGTCCACTCTGCCATACCCTGCTTCCAAACGAGACTTTCCTTAGTAAATGTACCTCCTGCTGCCATATTGGTCAATGTTGCCAAATCGAAAGGACCTGAAGCCTGACCGTTAACTGCTACATGATAAGCAATTGTCGGAACCGGCGGAGGCACCATACCCTGAGCATTGGCAGCCATATTAGAAACAGGGTTCATCATACCGCTTACCGTACCTGCGAGGTTTTGTCCGATTGCACCGCCCAATGCCATGCCTGTCATCATACCGGTAAGGTTCATTCCGCCTGCACCGTTTACTGATGTCGCACCTGCTGCGCCCATCTGACCCAATGCCTTGGCGCCTTCTACGCCGACTTCCGTCTGAGCGCCAACCTGGAAAGCAGCCATGTTGTTGGACTGTGTCTGGAGATGCTGAGCGTACTGACCTTCCTCACGCTGGATACGAAGTGTCTCTCTTAAGTTCTCTACATTGATAGCCTGCATATCTGCGATGTTTTTAACATCGGCAGCTGTCTGAGCCTCAACCTTGGCTGTGGTTACATCCTGAGTAACCTTCTTAAGTTCCCGGTAGCCCTGGCTTGACTTATCAAGCTCGATTGCACTTACGTCGCTTGTTACAACCTCAATTCCGAAAACAGGCTCGAGTGCTTCCTTGAGGCTGTCTTGTGCCATTGAGTTTACCAAAGGCAAATTACGCTCAATCTGAACTGCCGGCAAACCTGTGGAAGTAGGAATATTGGCAACGATACCCTTTACATTTTGGATAACTCTGTCGCGAACCTGGTTCTGGAAATCCTCAAGACTGAACTCTATCAATCTGTGAAGCTTTACGAAAGCTCTGTAGTCGGTAATCTTAAAGTTTACAGTACCGCGAACTGCACAAGGTACGCTGAAATCCTGGTAACGCGGATCGAAAAGGTCGAAATACGGAACACCGAAAGGCACCTGAACGATTCCAGCAGTGTTGATAAAATATACCTCAGCCTGGAAAGGTGTATCACCCTGGTAAGCAACACCGATGATGTTGGCAAGTACCGGGAAGTTCTTTGTATTAATGATTCCGTCGTACGGTCCTTCGATGAAATCCTCGAAAACGCCGTTCGGCTGCTTATAAACGAATACAGCAACTTCGCCGTCCTTAACTCTCAAAGCGGAACCGATACGGATACCGTTTTCGCGCTTTGTCTGCTCGTCCTCAGGACGCCACTTCCAAATAATATACGACGGTTCGTCACATCTGATGACATTCATCAATCCGTCCTTCATTATCTTGTCTGTCAATCCCATTTTTCCTGTCCTCCTGAATTATTTTTTCTCTATAAAAGCACCTAATCCGCATGCAACGATTATGAGCACGTGGAACAGATGTCCGGGAGCTGCAAAACAGAATGCCAAGTTCATTACGGCATTCGCACAGTACACAATAAATGCTACCAATTTTAACTCTTTATGGCGAGCATAGATGTATGACAATACACCGTTCGCGAAAAATCCCAGCACCGTAAAATCCAATCGCGGGTTAGCAGGAATTCCGCTTCCCTTAAGCATTATGATGATAAAAATAAGGGCTGCCATCAATATCATTATCGTTCCGAAAACATAATACTTCGCATTTGCCTTGGAAGTCTTGGCCGAATCAAGTTCAAGCTTATCTGAGTTATATATTTCCGTAAACTTCGCGAAATCCGAATCATTCTTGAAGAGCGTCTCTGCCTTCACATAGGACTGCTCGATTTTGCTGAGCCATGCCTCGGAAATCTCTCTGTCGATACCGGTTGCCTTCATATGCTTCTCGGTATCGAAGTTGGAAGTAGCCAAAACCAAAAACTCATAAATATCAGCCTTGGCATTAGGAATCGGATAGTTTTTTATAAGCTCAACCTTCTGCTTTAAGGTTTTGGCCCCTGTAAGTTTCTCGGTAAATTCCTTCACGGAAGAAGCGTTCTCAACCTCACGAAGTTCAAATCCGCAGGCCGGACACTTGGCTTCTAATGCCTTCAAGACCTCACCGCAGTTAGGACATTTCAAAATTTTACCGCTGAACTCCTGAACGCGCTCGCCGTTAACCTTAGGCTCTTCAACCGCTTGAGTTTCTTCCGAAACTTCCGGTTCAGAAGGAGCCGGAACTGCAGAAACCGCAGGAGCTACAGAAACTTTAGGAACAGACGAAGTCGGAATCGGCGGCATGGATGTATCCGCGGAAGCAACAACGTTTTGCGCACCGCAAGCCGTGCAGAATTTTGAATCGGGATTAATAGGAGCACCGCAATTAGAACAAAAAGCCATAGCGCGCCTCCTTAATTGACATGAAGCAAATCAACATATTCGTTGAAAAGCCACGTCAAACCCTGCCAGATGTATTTGAAAAGAAAAACCAAAGCAACGATAATAACGATTCCGAGAACTATCTCGACAATGTTTATTCCGCCGCCTGAATTAGTATTATTCTCACCCATATTTTTCCCCTCTCATTCCAATAAAAATATATCGCTCAATTAAGAATATATCAAGTTTACAGAATATCTAAACTTTGTCGTGCCTAATACGAGATTTATCCCACTCTTTAACAAACTGAAAATATAATATAATGTGGTGGTATAAATTCACGGAGGACCGTTTGAGCATGGGTAATAAGGTTAACGAAAAGGCTTCGGCCGTAATATCAAACATCAATAAAGTAATCGTAGGTAAAGATAAGCAAATAGAGCTTTTAATGGTAGCTCTTTTAACAGGCGGCCACGTGCTCCTCGAAGATGTTCCGGGAACCGGTAAAACAAAGACAGCCCGAGCTTTGGCACAATCACTTAACTTAAATTTCAAGAGAGTTCAGTTCACTATTGACCTTCTTCCTTCCGATTTGACGGGAATTAACTATTTCGACAGAAGTTCCGATAAGTTCGTTTTCAGAGAAGGACCAATATTTACCAATATACTTTTGGCGGACGAGATTAACCGTGCAACCGCCAGAACCCAGTCGAGTTTGCTTGAGTGTATGGAAGAAAAACAGGTAACAGTTGACGGCGTAACATCAAAGCTCGACCTTCCGTTCCTTGTTATCGCTACGCAAAATCCGCTCGAATCCCAGGGAACATTCCCGCTTCCTGAGGCACAGTTGGACCGTTTCCTTATGAAGATTAAGATGGACTATCCGTCACATGACGAGAGCATTGAAATTTTGAAGCGTTTTGACAGAAACGATCCGCTGGATGATTTGGGCTCCGTTGTTACGAGAGAGGAACTTTTCGAGATGCAAAAGGCAGCCAAAGAGGTAAGAGTTTCAGACCTTCTTTACGGATATGCGGCAGATATCGTCGAGGCAACGCGTAACTCCAATGATGTTCGTATCGGAGCAAGCCCTCGTGCGCTCATCGCTTTCGTTGCTGCGGCAAAATCTTTGGCACTTATAAGAGGCAGAGATTACTGCACGCCGGAAGATTTTAAAGAACTTGCAGCACCTGTATTGGCACACCGTCTTTCCCTTCAGGCTACGGGAAACTATAGCGCTGACGGAACTTTTATGAGCCGTCACGATGTTGCCGTACATATCGTTAATAAGATACTTGATTCTGTAACTTGTCCTTCGGAGGATTTCTCTGTCTGATGATTATCGTTCTGCTTATAATCGTTGCTGTCATCATAGGCGTTGAGATATTTATCTATAAAAAGCACGCTTTCGACAGCATAAACGTAGATGTTCACTTCTCTCAAAGTGTCGCCAATTGCGGTGACACGATTGAAGTTGTGGAAAAAGCAGAGAACGCCAAAAGACTTCCGCTTCCGTTTCTGATTTTGAAATTTGAAGTTCCTTCCGAACTTGAGTTTAAAGATGCGGATAAAGTCTCCGTCTCGGATTTAAACTATCGTGAGGATATGCTTACAATGCGTTCCAATTCGAGACACACACGTAAAATTAAGCTTAAGTGCACACATCGCGGTTACTATAATTTTGCAAGAGTTTCAGCCAGCACCTCGGATTTGTTTCTTTTCACGAGATTATCCAAGGATTTTACTCCGAACTCCAATGTTACGGTACTCCCGGAGATTATTCCGACGGATGATTTACAGATGCTTATGAAAGTTACTTTCAGTGAAACTCCCACGAGAAGGTCTTTACTTACCGATCCGTTCTCCTTCGCAGGTATCAGAGAATATCAGCCTTGGGATCCTATGAATTCCATTAACTGGACGGCAAGTGCCAAGGCCGGAGATTTTATGGTTAATCAGAATATCTCCACCACCAATCAGCACATCAACATTTTTTTGAACTTGGAATACTATAACACCAAAAAATCTGTTTCACTTCTGGAATATTCGATAAGCTTGGTTTATTCATATATGAATATGCTTTCCGCCAACAATGTCGCTTTCACTTTCTGCTGTAACGGTATCGATATGTTAAGTTCAACCGTTCTCGGTGCATCAGAGGTTACCGGCAGTGAGAACATTATCACTCAGGGAATCGATTTGGCCCGTCTGGATTTAAAACAGAAGGCGGTACCGTTTACAGATCTTTTGAGCATGGTTTCGCTTCGTGCGGATTCCGATGATTTGAATATAATTATCTCTCCAAACTATGAAGCGGGTTTCCAGAAAACTTTGTCCGATTTAGCTTCACACAATATTCCGTTTACATGGATTATGCCTTGTCACAAGCATGATGCCAAAAGCAAGAATATGATTCCGAATGCCGATATCGCTTCTAATTTAATTCGTCAGGAGATTAATGGCCATGACTAAATCAAAACTTAAGATTCTGACAATTGAAGCGGATAAAATACCTGAAGCATCACACAAGGGCATCATAGTCACTAAAAATCTTGCCCTTGAAGCAATGCTCAGCGTGATTTTCAGCATCACAGCCGTTTCTATGGCATTTGTGATGTGGCAGTTTATGTCGAATGTTTATTCGAGTTATTTTCTTTTGCTTACGACGATTGTTTTCGGGCAGGCATGTCTTCTGTTGCGACGTTTAAGAATACCGGCACTTTTTCAGATACCTGCTCACCTGGCGCTTCTGGGTATTTTTATCGCCGTTTATTATCTTAATACCGACCACAGCCAATTCTTACAAAACGTTCTGCCGATTGCCCTTTTGCTTCTTGCAAACGTTGTCTATTCTTTCTACCAATTATTTAAAGCAAATTCTACTTCGGTTAAATACGATACATTGATAGTGCCGTTATTTGTGGACATTGCGGTAAGCGTATTGGTTTCACTCTCCGACGATGATACTCCGAAAAAGGTTCTTTCCCTCGTTCTTATCAACGCCCTTGTCACCGTGGTATTGTTCTTCATTGCCCGCCAATTGCACGAATTTGAAGAAGGCTACTATCACAGCATGAGATCGTCCTCCGTTCCGATAAAACAAATTCGCAAACAAAACTACAAGACTGTTTTGGGTTTGATTATCGTATCCGTTATCGGATTTGCCTTTGCACTGACAGCACTGTTTTTCGTTCCGATTGATTCGGTAATCAGATATCTTTTTGCCGGCCTTATATTTATTATCAAGAGTTTACTGGAATTGTTCAGTTCAAATGATTCCGGAGAAAGCACGAAACCTGATAATGACCCGCAAATGCCGCTATTGGAAGGCGAATCAAACAGCCTGCTCTCGCAAATAATATATTGGTTCCTTGTGGTTATGTTCGTAGCGGCGGCACTTTTCGCTTTGTACCTCTTAATCAGATACATTGTTTCAAAGGTTTTGTCTCGTAGAATCGTTGACAATAAAGAGACTATCGACAGTGAGTATGTCACGGATATCATCGAAACCATTAATGTTAAACCAGCGAAAACGCATAAAAAACGCGATTTCGGCCAAGGCTACGAGAAGTCAATCCGCAAGGCGTTTTACGGTAAAGTAAAGCATGCGATTCGTAAAGGAGTCGCTGTCAAATCTTCGGATTCTCCTCAGGAAATATCCCGTAAAATCGAGAAAGAAACAGGTGTATCAATCGCAGAACTTACGGAAAAATACGAGGAAGTACGTTATTAAGGCGCTTCACCCTGCTTACTTGCGCTCGAAATAGTACCCGTCGTCGTGGTCTTCGACCGTCATCTTCAAAGACTCACCTTCAAATTCGGCTATCATATTAACATCGGAGTCATCGAAATCTATCACATAATAACCGTCTTCTTCGGTTATTGTTGCGTTATGCTCGCCGCTTGTGTTAGTCAAAACACAATTTACGCCGTCCTCACACTCAAAAGTCGGAGCCTCGGTAAAAAAACTCAGTTCGGTTATCTCACCGTCATTAAAGACCTTCTTACACTTCCAATCGCCTTCAATTCCGTCATAGACTTGAGGCTCCTTGCCGCATGCTGAAATCAACAAAGCAAAACCCAAACAAATTATCGACAGTACAGTTACTCTCTTCATTTTCTATATCTCCTTCATAGACTTACGCATTTACATAAACATTGCGCGCCGAATTTAGTCATTTTGCGAACTCAAAACCAATATATTGAGAGCCATTGATATGTTATTATAGCATTTGCAATTAATAAAGATGGGTTATCCCAAATATCGAAAAGGAATTACAGATATGAGCAGACTTAATCTCAACAATATCGGCAAGGCTCAGAAAGTCATTGACGATATCGGTAAAGACGTTAAGCGCAGAATCGATTCTAATCCTGTAGGAATTTGCCCTATAGATACTTCGCTTGCATTTTTGAATCTTTGCCACTCACAATCATGCGGAAAATGTGTACCTTGCCGTGTAGGTCTCGGCCAGCTGTCAAAGCTGATGGAAGGAGTTCTTGACGGAACAGGTACTTTAGAAACAATAGATACTATTCGCGAACTTGCTACAGACATCGCAAACACAGCTGACTGTGTCATAGGTCGAGAGGCTGCTATGCTTGTTTTAAACGGCGTTACAAACTTCAGAGACGATTACGAGTCACACATTAATAACAACCGCTGCATCGCTGAACATCATACGGCTGTACCTTGCATGGAGCTCTGCCCTGCAGGCGTTGATATTCCCGGCTATATCGCTCTCATTAAGGAAGGTCGCTATGCGGATGCGGTTCGTCTTATCCGTAAAGACAATCCGATGCCTGTTACCTGCGCATATGTTTGCGAGCATCCTTGCGAAGCCCGTTGCCGTCGTCAGATGACGGATGCATCCGTAAATATCCGCGGTCTTAAGCGCTATGCAGTTGATAACGCAGGCGATGTCGAGAACCCGCCGTGCGCACCTTCAACAGGCAAGACGGTTGCCGTAATCGGAGGCGGTCCGAGCGGTCTTACATGCGCTTACTATCTCGCTCTCATGGGACATAAGGTAACTATTTTCGAGAAGAAAAAGCAGCTCGGCGGAATGCTCCGCTACGGCATCCCGAGCTATCGTTTCCCTCGTGAGAAGCTTGATGCTGAAATTAAATCCATTCTCTCATTGGGAATCGATGTTAAATATGAGTTTGATATCGGAAAGGACATTTTCGAGAAACTCACTAAAGAATTTGACTTCGTTTATATTTCAATCGGTGCTCACACCAATAAGCATTTGGGAATTCCGGGCGAAGACAGCAAGAATGTTATCTCGGCCGTAGAAATGCTCAGAGGTATCGGCGATAACGTAATGCCTGATTTCACAGGTAAGAAAGTACTTGTCATCGGTGGCGGAAACGTTGCCATGGACGCAACAAGAAGCTCCATCAGACTCGGTGCTTCCAAAGTAACCTGTGTATATCGCCGTCGTAAGGAGGATATGCCTGCGCAGGTTGAAGAGGTTGAAGGAGCTATCGCAGAAGGCGCTGAAATCATGGAACTTTCGGCTCCTGTTCGTGTTGAAGCAAACGAGAACGGTGAAGCCGTTGCTCTTTGGGTTCAGCCTCAGATAATAGGAAACATCTCAGGCGGCAGAGCCGGCATGAAGGCAGCAGACCTTCCTGAACAAAGAATTGATGCTGACTTAATTATCGGCGCTATCGGCCAGGACATCGAAAGTCAGGATTTCGAGGCCGCAGGCTTGGAAGTCAAGCGCGGCGCTTTCGTAGCAGACAACACCGGTAAGATTTCTTCTTTCGATAACGTATATGCAGGCGGCGACTGTGTTACAGGTCCTGCTACAGCAATTAAAGCTATTGCTGCAGGTAAAGTTGCAGCTGCCAACATCGATAATAAACTCGGATTTAATCACGAGATTACATGCGATGTTGAGATTCCTGCTCCAAGTCTTACTTCAGAGCCTGCTCACGGACGCATTAACACAACCGAGCGCGAAGCCGGCGAGCGCAAGTGCGATTTCTGTGACATCGAATGCGGCATGACCGAAGAGGGTGCATCCAAAGAAGCATCACGTTGCTTAAGATGCGATCACTACGGCTACGGCATTTTCAAAGGAGGCAGAGTTAACAAATGGTAACTTTAACTATAGATAAGAAAACAGTAACCGTTCCTGAGGGCACGACGATTCTCGAGGCAGCACGTACGGTAAACATTGAAATCCCTACTCTTTGCTACCTCAAGGAAATAAACGAAATCGGCGCATGCCGTATCTGCTGTGTTGAAGTGGAAGGAATGGACCAATTGGTTGCAGCCTGCGAAAGCCCTGTTGAAGAGGGTATGGTTGTATTTACCCACTCCCCTAAGGCTTTGGCTGCAAGAAGACTTAATTTGAAACTCATCTTAAGCCAGCACGAAGTTAACTGCACAAATTGCACACGTAACGGCAATTGCACATTGCAGAAGTTAAGCGGTGACTTGAATATTCATGATGAAGGTTTTGAGAAGAATCTCAAGAAAGAAACTCTCGATTTGTCAGCACCTATTATCCGTCACGAAAACCGTTGCGTTAAATGCATGCGTTGCGTTCAGGTTTGCGACAAAATCCAGAACATGAACATCTGGGACGTAATCGGCACAGGCTCAAGAACAAACGTAGGTGTGGCAAATGCCAAGAGCTTAAGCCTTTCCGACTGCACATTCTGCGGCCAGTGCGTAACACACTGCCCTGTAGGCGCTCTCGAGGAGCGCGATGATACGAAGGCAGTTTACGAGGCTTTGGCAAATCCTGAAATCACCACGGTAGTTCAGGTTGCACCGGCAGTTCGTTCTGCATGGGCTGAGTACTATAATCTTCCTTCAGAACTTGCTACCACGGGTCGTATGGTAGCTTCACTCAAGGAATTGGGCTTTGATTATGTTTTCGATACGAACTTCACAGCCGACTTAACCATCATGGAAGAAGGCAGCGAATTCATTGAGCGCTTTACCCACAAAGATCAGTACAGCTGGCCGATGTTTACGTCCTGCTGCCCGGGCTGGGTACGCTTCGTTAAGGGACAGTTCCCGAAATACGTCGATAATCTTTCAACCGCCAAATCTCCTCAACAGATGTTCGGCGCTGTTGCCAAGAGTTATTTCGCTCAAAAAATCGGCGTTGACCCGCATAATGTTTTCGTTATTTCAGTAATGCCTTGTACGGCAAAAAAGAAGGAAGCTTCGCTTGAGCCGATGAAAGATGCCTGCGGCGATCCGGATGTTGATGCAGTACTTACAACCCGCGAGATGGTGAGAATGTTCAGAAGCGCATGCTTTAACCCGGCAACACTTGACGAGGCAGAGTTTGACAGTCCTCTCGGAACAGGAACCGGTGCGGCAGTTGTCTTTGGTGCGACGGGCGGCGTTATGGATGCTGCTTTAAGAAGCGCATACTACCTCGTTACAGGCTCCAACCCTGACGCTGATTCCTTTAAGAATGTTCGCGGTATGGACGGCTGGAAAGAAGCTACCTTTACTGTTCCCGGCGCAGACGATGTATCCGTAGCCGTAGTAAGCGGTCTCGGAAATACACGAAAATTAATGGAAGCTCTTGATAAGGGTCTCGTTAAGTATGATTTCGTCGAAGTAATGGCATGCCCGGGCGGCTGTGCCGGCGGCGGCGGACAGCCTATCCATGACGGTGAAGAGCTTGCAGGATACCGCGGCGATATTCTCTGGCAGATTGATAAAAATCAGAAGGTTCGTTTCTCTCACGAGAATCCGGATGTTTCAGACCTCTACAAGGACTACCTCATTAAGCCTTTGGGCGAGAAGTCACATCACCTGCTTCATACAAATCACCACGACTGGAAAATGCCGAACGAGTAATCGAGTTTTTACATAGAAATAAAGACTATAACTGGTGCTGTCTCAAATTCCGCGAAGTCTGCTTATAGTATAGATTTGACAGAATTTCATTTTCTATACCACATTTAAGAAAAGCGTATAGAAAGGCGCGAAAGTATCTCATCTATACGCCTTTTTGAAGAATCGACTCTTTGTAAATC
>JAZLML010000059.1:0-8710 GCA_045598625.1 Saccharofermentans sp. | reverse complement strand
CTAGAAGGCCTGAACAATAAGATTAAAGTTGCTAAGAGAGTTGGCTACGGCTACAGAGATGACAATTACTTTTTCACCTTGGTTCGTTACATATCACTTCCTGCTAACTTTATTGTAATCCCACAAAAAATGTGAAGAGCCGAAAAAAGCGTATAGATTAAAGCCCAAAAGCCAATTCTATACGCTTTTACTCAAAATCATTCAAAAACAGTGCATCTAAGCAAAGAAAGCACAGCTGATTTGCAGAAATTCAGGTTTTACAGAGCCAGAAAAAAAGACTGTCCCAAAATGTACTTTGTTTTGAGACAGCCCCTTATTATTTGATTTCATAGGTGAATCAGAACTCTGTTCTTCTTCCCTTCTTCTGTTCGGAATCATCATTATCCTGATTATTATCGAACTTTCTCTCACCACGATTTCTGTTGAAGTTTCTTCTGTCACCGCGATCTCTGTTGTTACGATTATCACGACGTCTAGGTTCTTCCTCAACATAACCTTCAGGCTTTGGAAGAGTATCACGAATTGAAAGATTAAGTCTGCCCTGATTATCAATCTCAACAAGCTTAACTTTTACGATATCGCCTTCCTTGACAACATCCTCAACCTTCTCTACACGTTCCCAAGCAAGCTTGGAGATATGTACGAGACCTTCTTTACCAGGAAGGAATTCAACGAAAGCACCGAACTCCATAAGACGAGTTACTTTACCTTCATACTCTGTTCCTACTTCAGGATCTGCAATGATACCGTTAATAATCTTTTTAGCCTTATCAGCCTTCTCCAAATCAGGAGTAGAAATATAAAGCATACCGTCATCATTAATGTTAATATCAGCACCTGTATCAGCAATAATCTTATTGATTACCTTTCCGCCTGAACCGATAACTTCACGAATCTTATCAACAGGAATCTGCATAGAAATGATTCTAGGAGCATATGGGGACAAATCCTCACGAGGAGCTGCAATTCTAGGAAGAATAATCTCGTTAATAATCTTAAGTCTACCCTTATGAGTCATCTCAAAAGCAGCCTTAATAATGTCAAGAGACAAACCTTCAACCTTGATATCAACCTGAATGGAAGTAATACCCTCAGTAGTACCTGCTACCTTGAAATCCATATCACCGAAGAAGTCCTCAATACCCTGAATATCCATAAATACGAGGAAGTCTTCGTCATTCTCTTCATTAACAATCAAACCGGAAGAAATACCTGCAACAGGTCTTTTAATCGGGACACCTGCATCCATAAGAGAAAGAGTAGATGCACAAACGGAACCCTGTGAAGTTGAACCGTTAGACATTGTAATCTCAGATACAGTTCTGATTGCATAAGGGAACTCTTCTACAGAAGGAAGAACAGGAATCAAAGATCTTTCAGCAAGAGCACCATGACCGATTTCACGACGTCCCGGGCTTCTTGAAGCTTTTGCCTCACCTACGGAATAACCAGGGAAGTTATAGTGATGCATATATCTCTTAGTATTATCTGTATCCAAACCTTCGAGGTTCTGTGCCTCAGACAAAGGAGCAAGAGTACATACGTTTACAACCTGAGTCTGTCCACGCTGGAAGAAAGAGGAACCATGAACTCTTGGAATAAGTCCTACATCACATGAAAGAGGACGAATCTGATCCAAAGCACGACCGTCAACACGTACATGCTCGCGGAAGAGATAGTCTCTTACTACCTTCTTCTCAAGTTTATAAATAGAATCAGGAACATACTTAAGAAGTTCCTCATCCTTTTCAGTAATAAACTCCTCTACTTTAGTAGTAAGTTCAGCTACATTAGCATCACGTACGCTCTTATCATCAGAAAGAACGGCCTTGCGCATATCATCCCAAGCAAACTCCTTAATCATGGAGAATACTTCCTCAGGAACGTCTGCTGACTCATACTCAAATTTAGGCTTACCGATTTCAGCTACAATACCTTCAATGAAAGCACAAATCTCTTTACATACTTCGTGACCATCAGCGATAGCCTGAAGCATTACATCGTCAGGAACTTCGTTAGCACCTGCCTCAACCATACAAATCTTCTTTGCAGTACAAGCAAGTGTAACATACATATCGGAAATCTTACGCTGTTCCTCTGTTGGGTTAATTACTGTCTTACCGTCAATCAAACCAAGAACAACACCACCGATAGGTCCCTTCCAAGGAATATCGGAAATAGCAATAGCGATGGAAGTACCAATCATTGCTGTGATTTCAGGAGAACAATCCTGATCAACAGACATAACCAAATTGGAAACAACAACGTCATTACGAAGATCCTTAGGGAACAAAGGTCGAATTGGACGGTCAATAACACGTGATGTAAGAATAGCCTTCTCAGAAGGACGACCTTCACGCTTAATGTAACCACCAGGAATCTTACCTACAGCATAGAGCTTCTCTTCGTAGTCTACGGAAAGCGGAAAGAAATCTATACCTTCCTTAGGTTTCTCAGATGCTGTTACTGTTGAAAGAATGGTTGTCTCACCATACTTTGCAAGAACAGAACCGTTAGCAAACTGAGCAATTCTGCCGGTCTCAACAACAAACGGACGTCCGGCAATAGTTGTCTCGAAAATTCTTTGCATAGCAAATCTCCTTTAACTTAAATTACGGGAGGTAGCTTGCAGATTCAAATTTTGAATTTCAAAATCTCAATCTACACTCTACTCTCTCGCCTATTAAACAATTTATTATATATCAAATTAAGGAAATTGCACAACCAAAACTGATTATTTCTTTTTACGTGTCGTAGCAGATTTACCTGTCTTTTTAGTAACGGAAGCCTCTGAATCAGAATCAGCAGAAGGAATACTTGTGATTCTGAATTTTTTTGCATCACTTTCAGGCATTCTGACAGAAAGATATCCTTTCTCAACTCCGTAATTAGGATCAGTAATAACCTTTTCTAACTCATCACTTGAATAAGGAGCTTTAAGAGCTACAAACTCTCTCCACGTATTACGACCTGATACTTTAGAAAGATACATAGCCTGATCTGATAAATCAACATGTTGCTGCAAACTAATATCATAATATTTCTCTTCAAAAATAGGAAAATTAACAAAACCTACAGAGCATGTTATCTGTCTAACTTCACCGGTTACCGGTGCAGTAATACTAATGTGTTCTCTGAAAGCATTATTAATCTTCTCAGCCAAATCAGAAAAATCATAAGGATACTTAGCTGAAGCAACTACCAGGAATTCTTCACCACCGTTACGAATAACAACACCGATATCATTAACAAGGCTTCTTAATGTACTGCCGACAGCTTTTAAAACCTCATCACCGGATGCATGACCAAAATCATCATTAACCTTCTTAAAATGGTCAATATCTATGAGGAAGATAGCAAACACATCATTGTTATATGTCTTTGGAGCTGACGGATTAATCGGATTAGCCATACGATACGTATTGATATACTGAACAAGTACCTGCTGGAAATACTTTCTGTTAAAACAACCGGTAAGTTCATCGAGATACTTCTCAGAAGATGCGGTATCAACATAATCCTGTACCATATCAATCCAAGTTTCTTCCTGAGTTGAAGCAAAAGGCTTAGATAATTTTCCTGAAATCAAATAATCAGTCATCTCACCTTTATCCATATTTCTCATCTGAAGAAGCAAAGATTTTACCGGTTTATTGATAACTTTATCGTAGATATTAATAAGCAAAAACGTAAATGCAGCAGTAGAAAGAAGCGTATAAAGAATGAAGAAAAGCCAAATTCCTCTTTGAACGGAATCCATGTTCCAAACAGGAACAAGTGCATTGAAATTCGAAAGAAGGCAAACAAAGAAATAACCTAAAATACTTAAGAGAAGATTAACAACAAATATTTTAGCCGCGAAATAAATGGTTGCATCAGAAAGTGAATCCCACGTGCCGACTTTCTTGATACGCTCATATCTTCTTTTTACTTGTTTGCTAAAATTTGACATCTATAAACACCCCATTACGGCGATTATACACCACTTAAATACCAGAAAAAATAAAAATTTGTAAATAATCAAGCAAACTTAATAGATTAAACAATCAATGACCAAGTGTAATTTGTGTAGACGGTGTTTCTTCAGAATCTTGATAAGAATTCTCTTTTTGCAATGTAAAAGGATCGTTACGAGTCATTTCTTCTACTGAATTTATTCCAAACATCTGCTTATATTGATCGAGCTGTACAAAAGGCAAAGCCCACTTAAGTGCAATTATAAAAATAAGTACAAAAATCAGTAAAAGTAATGCACGTTTCAAGGATATAAGATTTTGCTCAGTGCGATATTTCGCATCTGCACTTTCTTTGGTTATATATCCGACCAAAACATAAATACGGTTAATATCCTTACGTTTGGGTTTGGCTTTATATTCTGAGTATTTACGCTTAAAAAAATTAACAGTTCGAGTAGGAAGATTACGAAAATAGCGTACTGTTGTTCGAACAGAACAACCGAAAACAGATTTTACTACATCTATAAATGAACTTTCCAAAACTACTACCTCCGTAATGGAAGTATTATATCACTACTTCATTGATATATTAGAAATATTATTCTCCTTCATCAGTTTTCCCATTTCAATCGAACATCTGAAAACATGAATATCAGTTGTATCATAGTCAAAGAAGAAGATTTCAGGGCGCTTAAACGCATTATAAACATCATTTATCTGCTCATAGTTTAATCCGATAGTCTCTCCTTCATCATCGGTTGAAACAAATATCATTCTTCCTGCTACAATATCGAAAAGTTCACCGTCAGAAACAAGTCCCCTGTTTAACGGTAATTTCTGAAGTTTCCCTTCTTCGTTGCACAGAATATCTACATTCTCGGAATAAGGACATTCGGTTGCTTCAAAAAGTCCGCCGAGAAGCATCTGATAGTTCTTGTAATCTGCACATATTGATGTGTAAACAGGTTCTTCAAGATAATCGATAACAATAACCGGGATCCTTTCAGAGTTTTTAATAATATCATCACTGATTTCTGTAGCGGCAAAAACTGCATCCAGAAAGGAATCCGCTTCAAAAGTTCTGATACTATCTTCGTAATCAAACATACCTGCGGAAGATTTCATGGCATAGCCTTTAAACTCATAAGAATAATAAATACAATAATTCATACAGACCTCCAAAAAAATGAGCATAAAAAAACTGCTCTGCCAAAGACAGAACAGTTAATTTGCATTATTATGCTATCAAATATAAGAGTCCCAAACAATATCAAATCGTCCCAATTTCATTTTCATATGAAATTAAGCAGTAACGATTTTATTGGCGTTTTCGAGACCGTGTCGTTCTACGGCCTGTTCTCTCATCTTATATTTCAAAATCTTACCTGCAGCATTCATCGGGAAACTATCAACAAAATCAACATATCTCGGAACTTTATGCTTAGCCATATGATCCATTACAAATGCTTTAATCTCAGCTTCATCTGAAGTCTCACCCGGCTTAAGAATAACTGCTGCAAGAATTTCTTCACCGTAATCCTTATCAGGGACACCTATTACCTGAACATCCTGAATCTTAGGATGAGTATAAAGGAAATCCTCAATCTCCTTAGGGTAAATGTTCTCACCGCCACGGATAATCATATCCTTAATTCTTCCCGTAATCTTATAGTATCCGTCAGGTGTTCTTCTTGCGAGGTCACCTGTATGGAGCCACCCGTCGGAATCAATCGCAGCAGCAGTTGCTTCAGGCATCTTATAATATCCCTTCATAATGTTATAGCCGCGAGCAACAAACTCACCGTCAACATTATCCGGAAGATCTTTATTGGTCTCAGGGTCTACAATCTTACATTCAACTCCGAAAATAGCCTGTCCTACAGTATTAACGCGCTTATCAATTGAATCGGTAACCTTACTCATAGTCGTCGCAGGAGAAGCTTCGGTCTGTCCGTAAGTTATGCAGATTTCAGGCATATGCATCTTCTCGATAACATCCTGCATTGTCTTAATTGGACAAGGAGAACCGGCCATGATACCCGTACGCATGTGAGAGAAATCCGTTTTCGAGAAATTCTCATGACCAAGCATAGCAATAAACATAGTAGGTACACCATGAAAACAGGTTATCTTCTCTCTGTTGATGCAATCAAGACCTTTGCGAGGCGAGAAAGCCGTAATAGGAGACATCGTAACACCGTGTGTAACCGATGCGGTCATTGCAAGAACCATAACAAAACAGTGTAACATCGGAACCTGAATCATCATGCGATCTGCAGTAGAAAGGTCCATACAGTCACCGATAGCCTTACCATTATTGATAACGTTATAGTGTGTAAGCATAACGCCCTTAGGGAAACCGGTCGTACCGGATGTATACTGCATGTTACAAATATCATGCTTACTTATTGTTCTTCTGATTTTCTCTACTTCCGTATAAGGTACAGCAGAAGCAAGCTCGTTAGCTTCCTTCCATGTATAACAACCGGGAACTTTTGTGTCACAGGTAATAATATTTTTAAGGAACGGAAGTCTTGAAGAAGAAAGACTTCCGGGCTCACTGAACTTAAGTTCAGGACAAATATCGTTAATAATCTTTATGTAATCAGAATCCTTATATCCGTCAATCATAACCAACGTATGAGTATCTGACTGACGAAGGAGATATTCAGCCTCATGAATCTTATATGCTGTATTAACCGTTACAAGAACGGCACCGATTTTGGTTGTAGCCCAGAAAGTAATGTACCACTGAGGAACATTTGTTGCCCAAATGGCAACGTGATCACCCTTCTTAACCCCCATAGCAATGAGTGAACGAGCAAAATTATCTACATCCATTCTGAACTCAGGATAAGTTCTCGTATAATCAAGTTCAGTATAACGGAAAGCATACTGATTAGGAAATTCCTCGCAAACACGGTCCAAGACATCAGGGAATGTATAATCAATCAAAGTCTCTTTCGGCCAGAAATAATAACCTGTTCCTCTTCTGTCTTTCTGCAGAGAATGCTTATGCTTTGTAATATAAGGCGCCATGAAACCTGCAAAGTTAGGAACCGCTATACCTGCATCGCAAAGGTTATGTGCCCATCTGTATACCCACTCAAAAGAAACGTAACCGTCAAAATGAATGGAATCCAATGCAGCAAACATTTCGTCAAGAGGCATATCACCGTCACCCATAAGACGATAACATACTTTTCCGTCAACAATTTCACTGTCTTTTACATGAGTGTACTTAATATACTCACCGAGATTAGAAACAGTGTCTTCAGGACTTTCACCGGCATATCTGTAAGGATGGTGCAAGTCCCAAAGAGCAGCTATTTTTCTGCTTCCGACTTTATCAAGAAGTCTTTTAAGTCTTAATGTATCCGAATAAACACCGTTAGTCTCAACAAGCAAAGTAACATTATATTCCTCTGCTATAGGAACAAGCTTAACAAGCGCATCATAAACCACATTATCATCAACATCATCGCGAGGATCCGGTTCTTTATCGCCTAAGATTCTGATGTAACTGGTGTTCAACTTAGAAGCTAATTTTGCATATTCTGTTATTTCTTCAATTGCAGCAGAAAGATTATCTCTGCTTTTCAAACATGTACCCGATGAAAGACAAGGAATTTCAAGTCCCAGGCTTTGCAGTTTAGACACAGTCTTCTCAATTTCACTGTCCTGAAAAGGCAAAGCTTTGTATGAAAAAATATCATTACCCAAACCACGAATTTCAATACCGTCAAATTGGAAATCTTTGGCCATAGAATAAATTTCCTGCCATGAAAAATCCGGGCAAGCAAGTGTTGAAAAACTAATCTTCATTTAATACACCTCTAAAGTATAATTCCCTAATATTTTAGAGCATTTAAATATATATGCAAACAAAAAACATTACTAAATTATACTCAAAAGTGCCCTAAATCAGTATTCAATATGCTGTTTTTTGAGAGATTCATTAAGTTTCTCCAAAGCAATCGATCTTTTACGATAAAAAGTCGATTTAGACATATACATTGAATCCAGTAATTCCTTTCGAGGAAGTTCTCTGAAAAACTCATTATAAAGAAGTGTTGAATACGGATGTTCAAGTCCGAGTATCGTTCTGAATACAATCAAAGCCTGTCTGTTATCATTTATAATCTCATCGATTTGTCTCTCAGTCTTCTCAAGATACCGATCAAAACCTATAACAAAATCATTAAACCTATCAGGATTAGGTTCAACATCAATTGAATCTCTTTCAGTATCAACTACCGATGCCAAAGCAAAATCAGAAATATACAATTCTTTAATCAAAAACTCACGTTCACTCCTGGTCTTTGCGTAGCATGCAAATTTCAGAAGCAAATCTTCACTTGGTCTTCTGATTGCCTCGTGTAACTCTGATAACATCTTTAATAGTTCCATTTCTTCTCTTTTTGTCATGTCTGAGCCCTCCTTTAAGTAAATAAATTGACAAAACAAAACATTTGTTTTATTATAAAAACAAAAATTTGTTCGGAGGATACTATGTCAGAAACCAATAAAGGTAATCAATCAATTGAACGTGTTTATCAGTATGTAAAGAATTACATTAAACAGAATGCCATGTCCCCTTCCGTCAGAGATATTTGTATTGGCTCAGGACTTAAGTCAACTTCGTCTGTTCATACTTATCTCAAAAAGCTTGACTCTATGGGCAAAATTGAATACAGACCGGGTATGCGAAGAGCAATTATCATTAAAGATATGGACGATGATTCTTCCATTAC
>JAZLML010000058.1:0-22022 GCA_045598625.1 Saccharofermentans sp. | reverse complement strand
AGCCGATTTTCCCCAAAACCGAGATAACATTTTCCAATCTACTGTAATCTTCAATGACAACATCAATATCAATAATAGGTTTTGCAGACAACCCCTGCACAGAAGTACTGCCAACATGTTCAATTTCTATGGCCAGTTGGTTAAGAGCAATGGCAAGCTCGGCTTTTATTTGAAGGAAATCATGTTTCCATTGTTCATCGTATGGCAATACAACAACATGTTTCGTAATCATTCTATTTCCTCCACAAATTCAAATTTGCCTAGACCGAATTATCAAAATTATATCGTTCAAGCCTTCTTCCTGTTGTAGTTACTTGTCTGACATCCCCATCTTAACTGTAAGATCGCCAAGACTCTTATCAAACTGTGCTTGAGAAATCGCACCTCGTTCAAGAAAAGCTTCAAGCGTTTGTTTCTGGCTTAAATATAACTGTCTCTTCTTATCTTCAGGAGAAAGCTTCTCCCATTCAGCTTGTTCCATAATTGATCCTTATCCTGCTCAATTAACTCAAGATATATTGTAACACGCGTGTAAAGTGGTCTGATTTATAGGAAAAAAACACGGTGTATGGCCATCCACATACATCGTGTTCTTGATTAATATTGTGAGGTCGATGTCGCGTGCAGGCACGTCAACAGACAATCCTGTAAATGAGTCTCTTAATGGGTGGATAAAAGAAGAGTTGTATATAGACTTCAAAATCGATGAATGTAAGCGTCGAGATGAGTTCAGAGAAGTAATAGAAAGATATGTAAACTACTACAACAATCAGCGACCATGCTACGCAATTGGCTATGACACACCGGTCAATTATCATTAATGATTATTCCTAAGCGAACATAATAATCTTCTTTACTAAAACTGCTTCCTTGTATAAAGAAACAATATGTAAAATGCTCAGTGACCTTTGTCCAACGCTTAGCCTTTTTTGCAAACCCTTGTTCTTTTAGGATAGGTTTTGCATATTCTATTAATTCTTCTTCACTTATATTCATGAATAATATCCTTATACTGGTTACCTATACTTACCATTATATATACTGACCAATCGGAGTTTACTGTATGGGGTTATCCGATTAGGGCTCAGGAAGAGGTATCAACTGAGTTTTGTCTGCACGGATTTTCCTATTTACTATATGTGCGAGGCCGTGAGCTATCTTCATATTCACTATCATGAAGATTATACCGACAACGGTTGAGATCACCGATGCGGTATTCCAATCCATAAGTCCGGCACATTTTATGAGTATGAGAATACTAAGCGGCAGACAGATCGCACTTGTTATGACACAGGGTATGTATTTTCTTATGTATATCGAATGACCGATATGGATGAAGAAATGGCCAGCAAGCGACATAAATATGCCAAACCAAAGACCATAGAGAACAACATTCGGAAAATAGTATGCCAAAAGACTTACTCCGAAGAAGGGGATGAACTCTTCGTAGACGGCCAGGGCAAAGCCTGTGTGTGTCATACCACGGTAAGTATTCATTACATTGGGAAAACGGTCGAAAAGATAAGAGTTTCTCTTGAAGAACCAGATAAAACCTGCAATCTCTTCCATATCATGAAAGATGAATAAGATAGGTAAGAGCAAGATATATTCTCTCATATATTCCTCCAGCACAACTGATACAACTGTATCCTTTTTTGTTATAATAACGAGTGAAATCATGAGTGTAAACAAATCAGCTTAAAGATACACTAAATAGCGAAAAAGTGTCACTTTAGAGGAGTAATATGCTTGAATCGAATAATCCGTCTGCCATAAGATCTCAAAAGGAAATCACGGAAGCTCTGATCGGACTTATGAAAGAATATCCCTATGATGAGATAGCGGTAAAACAGATTTTGCTCGAGTCTAAACTTGCAAGAAAGACCTTTTACAGGAATTTTGAATCCAAGGACGATGTGCTTCTATCCTTAATCAGAGCGACCCTTCGTGAATATTTTAATGTTGTTGATAAAGGAGATGTTGACGTCCTGGATACCATTTTCTCATTTGCCGTTAAGAACCGGGATCTGCTCATACTGCTTGACAGAAATAATAAGCTTCATATGGTGCTTCAATGTATGAATGAGTTCATCGAATTGCATAAGAACGGCAAGGTTAGTAGGAATAATCCCTTTGTACTCCTTTTTGACGGGCTCGATTCCGAGTGTTTAATTGCCCTTAATATCGGTGCTGTCTGGAATGTGATAATGCTTTGGATACATGATGAGATGAGGGAAGATCCTCAACATATTAAGGATACGATCAGACTCTACCTGAAAAGAATGAGCTGATTTATACTTATTAACTGTGGAAAAACGATATCTTGAACAGACGTAAGATCACAATACTGTTTATAGATTAAAGCTTGTAACAGCCCTGATATCCAATACAAAGGGTGAAGGCAAGGGAAACAATCCCTTCTGGGAAAAAGCGGAAACTCTGCTTTATACGGCGCTTATCGGATATATCCATTATGAAGCACCGAAAGAGGAGCAGAACTTCACGACGATGCTTGAATTCATCAATGCATTTACTCAATTATCAGAAACTCGGTAAGGAACTGATGTCGGTTGATGAACTGGCCGTGCTGGACGGCAGCAAATGCATCCTCCAGCTTCGAGGCGTAAGGCCTTTCCTGTCAGACAAATACGATCTGACAAAACATCCGAATTACTATCTGACTTCGGATGCCGATGAAAGGAACTGGTTTGATGTGGAACAGTACCTTCACGGACAGAAAAAAACTGAATAAGAAAGACGTCTATACGGTAATAGACGCAGATGCAGTAGGCGATGACGACCGGGATGGTAAGAGCGACGCATCAGAAAACGAATAGGTTGAATTCTAGCTATATATCGGTTATGCTGAAGAAAAAGGAAAAGGAGGCTGACTGTTATGACAATTGATACAAATACGTTGATATCCATTACAGAAGCAAACCAGAATTTTTCAAAGGTAACAAGACTGGTAGACGAACGCGGTTCAGCGGTAATTTTGAAAAATAATGTACCGAGATATCTTGTAATCGATTTCAGTAAAGCTGATAATGAAGCAATTGCATCGGATGAAGATGTGATGGCGATTTCGGAGCGACTGTTGAAACAAAACATGGAAGCCTATGAGGTGCTTGCGAAATGAAAAGACTGAGTAAAGAGCAGATTCTCCTGCTTCACACTCAGCTCATTGAGCAAACCGGAGGAAGCAACGGAGTCAGGGACTACAGCTTATTGGAATCAGCTCTGGAAACTCCATTTCAGACTTTCCTGGATACGGATTTATATCCGACAGTTCAGGCAAAAACTGCAAGATTGGGATATGGACTGATTAAGAACCATCCGATGGTGGATGGAAACAAACGAATAGGAACTCATGCAATGTTGGTTTTTTTGCATTGAACGGAATCCAATTAAGTTATACACAAAAGGAACTGTATGAAATAATTCTGGATGTAGCTGCAGGAAAAGCGGAATATGAAGATTTATTGGAATGGGTTCTGAATCATCAAAATTGAACAGTGGTATATGACACAAGCCTTTCGGGTAACCGGAGGGCTTTATTATGCCCAAAAACAAACAAAAACGAAAGGAGAGAGCCGTTAAAGGAACGGCTCAGGAAAACAGAATGGCATTTTACATCAGCAGTAGGAGTACTTCAGAAACTCGTAATCGGCCTCGGAGCAGGTCTTGGTGTATGGGGCGGTATCAACCTCATGGAAGGTTATAGTAATGATAATCCCGGTGCTAAGTCACAGGGCGTTAAGCAGCTTGTTGCAGGCGGAGTAGCACTCATCGGTATCACTCTTGTTCCCCTTCTTGCAAACATCTTTGCGTAAACGGAGGTGACGGCAGATGGGCAGTATATCTGAAGAGTTTCAACAAAGAGAAAGTAAGGTTTACGAAGACTATATTCAGGCAGCTATTGATCCGAACTGCACGAAGCCAGATGCACCTCGTGCAATAATCACAAGTTTGGCCTAGTTGAAATTAAAAATGCGATGTGGTGTTGTGTTAATTAAAGTCTGTAACTACTGGGAGTCCCAAGTCTCGAAGTTCCTGGACCTCTTCTTCGTTGTCCTTTTCGGGAATGGTGTACATAATTGACACTCTTGCTTTGGTCTCTGGATTAATACTTACTATAAAGACACGGTAGTAACTATTTTGATGATCCATATCACCATAAATCTCATAGAAAGCTTCATCATAAACGTCTTCACTATAGTAATACATCAGAGTATCTTTGGAAATCTCACATCTGGTACCTTCATCTATAACAGTATCAACATCGGTAGAACGATATAGCCCTATCAACATTTGTTGAAACTGCTTATCCAAAACATCGCTGTCAGAATAATCGTTCGGTTCACTCATTACTTTTACTTCTACTCGTAAACCCTGTGCCGGATTGTACGACCACGGATAATTATCAAAGCCGGGGCCGGAGTGCTCAGCACCATATCGTTCTGAATCAATTAAAAATAAGTGAAAATACGCATCGAATTCTTCTACGTAACATATATATTTATTACAGATATAGTCTTCTGAAACCTCTCGAAAACACTTCTCGTAAAGAGCGGATAGTTTACTCTTCTGAGTGTAAAAATCGTCATTTTCATATTGAGAGTAATATGGTTCTTCCTGCAATAGTGCTTCGACCTCGCGGTCAACATCTTCATATGTTACATAGCCATGTTGACCTAAATACTCCATTAACTCTTCTTGGCTGTAGTACATCGGATTCAATTCTCTGCACTTAATGTTCGATTTGCAGGCACCTAAGCACAAACATGTAAAGATTAGTACTATGCTGATGAGCTTTTTCATTCCTTATTTCTCCGCTTCTTATGAACTCTCCCACTTTATACGTAAGTTCAAAGCTCACTTTGCTTGTAAGTGGTTAAAAGGCAAGACATTTCTAATTCCCAGAATCTCAACCTCGCGAATTCCAATTTGATTATCAGAAAAACTTACAGAAAATCTATCACCGACATTAACAACAGTTTGATGTCTAAAGTCATCATCAAAAATTACGTCAATATCAAATCTGTCAGTCATGTCGAAATCTGGAACCACAAACTCAGCAGACCATGAAATATCGTCCTGCAGCACATTAATCCACCGGAGTTTGCCTTCAGCATCATGAAAAGAGTTTTTCATACCGCTGATATCCAACAGACGAACTGTATAGATATTCTTCAATATATGGGCTTTATCATTCACATATTTTTCCTCCGGAGCGAATAAATGCTCTTCTGTACATATAGATTATAAAACACCCGTCAACAGTAAGGCAAACCAAAGGCAACATGGAATCCTTATGTCATGAATTAAAAAAGTGATGTGTTGTTGTGTAAAAACAAAATAATGTAAAAATGTCTCATAAGAAATATATAGGATAGATTGATTCATATTTATTCTCATGTTAAAATGACTTCAAATTAAAAAACAGTTTAAATTAAAGTCGTTTTATAAAGGCGAGAACCATGGAATATTTGAGTCGTGAATTAGAAAGAAAATTTCTAAAAATGAACAAAGTGTTCAAAGTGTTATTAGTTACTGGTGCAAGACAAGTTGGTAAATCAACAATGTTAAAGCATCTTGCAAAAGATACTGGTAGAACAATTGTTAGTATGGATGATAGCAGAAACAGAGAACTGGCACGAAGAGATCCAAGCCTGTTTTTTCAGACATTTAAAACTCCTATACTTATCGATGAAGTTCAGAAAGCCCCTGAATTGTTCGAATATATAAAGCAAATCTGTGATGAAACAGAAGAGAAGGGATTGTTTTGGCTTACAGGTTCAGAAAGTAAAAAATTACTAAAGAATGCCGGAGATTCTCTTGCTGGAAGAGTATGTATACTAAAAATGTATAGTCTCTCATTAAAAGAAAAAATGGGAATTAATTCTGTTGCTGATTTACAATATACCTTTGATGGTTTGTCCGAAAGGGAAAAAATCTTTCCACAATATGATGTTAATCAAATTTATGAGCATATCTGGAGAGGTGGTATGCCGGAATTACTAGATTTTGATGCAGAACAAATGTATAGTTACTATTCATCATATATAGATACATATCTAATGCGAGATGCTGTAGATGATAATGGTATATCTGATACTGAAGGTTTTAGAAGAGTGCTTACGGCATGTGCTGCATTTGTTGGGAATCTTGTAAATTATTCAGATATTGCAGCGGCTGGTGGTGTAAGCGTTCCAACAGCCAAAAAATGGGTGAAAATATTACAAACAATGGGAATTGTTTTTCTATTGGACACTTATTCCAATAATGAATTGAAGCGATTGGTTAAAACACCTAAATTGTATTTTTGTGATACTGGCTTAGCTGCGTATTTATCGATGTGGACTAGTAAAGATGTACTTATGAATGGTGCTGCTAGTGGTCATTACTTTGAGAATTATGTTGTTGGTGAGTTATTTAGAAATGCTGCATATGGAACTACAAAAGTTAATATGACATACTATCGTGATACAAATCAAAAGGAGATAGATGTCGTAATTGAAGAAAATGGTGTACTTCATCCAATAGAAATCAAAAAAGCATCTAATCCTGAACGAAAAGTAGTTAAGGCGTTTAATGTTCTGAATGTATCAAGTAATGAATTAGGAACCGGATTGGTTATATGTATGACTGATAGAACATTTCCTATTGATGAAAAGAATTTTATGGTTCCAGCGTATATATTATAAAAAGTGTAAGGATTAGGATTCGTGAGTTTCATATCCTAGTTTCTCGTAATTGTATAATACAATAGAGATTGAAAAGATAGAGCAGACAGAATCAGCTATAGAAGTGGATGATTCTATAGGTGAAAAGGATTCATTGCAAGGATTTATTCTGGGTGATATTAAAGCTTATAGAGATGAGGATGAGGAAGGCTTTTACATACAGAATCTTCAGCTAGCTGGATACGGGATGAAATAGTGGAATGGATTTTATTGTCCCGCCAATGCGGCCTTGAACGAAAGTCTGTTTATTGGGTTTGTTTCTTCTCTTTCAAGGTGTTTTTGGAGGCGTTGATATTGGCAATATTCTTTTTGCGTACGGTATCCGCATACGCGATTATCTTGTCTGCCCATTCGTCGTCCTGGGCATCTAACTGGTATGCGTCGTAACCGTACTGGCGGCCCTGAGAACATATGACCGTCTCGTCGTCAACATGAAGGGATATCCTGTATCTGGAAGGGACCTTCTGAGGCAGCACTGTTTTGTTGTTGCGCTGGACCTCCTTTAAATGCCTGTTGCCGTTGACGATGCCGTCAAACCGGACACCGTAGTGGCGAAACAAGTTTCTGATGTATTGCTCTGAACGGAAAGAAGATGTGTAAATCCACACTTCGTATCCTAATTCCTGCATCCTGTTGATGAGCTTGGGAGTTCCGAGGCGGAGACGTTCCTTGTAGATTTGGTTCAAGGGAAAACGGAGAGGCGGTTCTGTTTTGTGTGTTTTTTCGGCAACGAAAAGGACCTCGTCCAAATCGAATGAAACACGCATCTTATATTCTTCAGGCTGAACTGTCATATATTCTCCGAATCAAGTCTCGATATGATGTCGAGGATTTCTTGTGACCATGTGTCGGGAGATCCCGTAAGATTGAAAATCTCGTACTCCTTCGTCTTGCTGTTGCTGCTTACCATCATCACCTGATCGATATGAATCGTGTGCGGGTATTTTTTGGAGATTGCGTTCTTGGTCTTGACCTGGTCTTCTTTTGGGGTTCTGTTTACCGACATACCGGTCACGAGACCGTCAATCTTTATGTGGTACCAGAACAGAAGCTGCAGGATGTACTCCATTGAATAGAGTTTTGAAGTATATACCCAGATATCGTAACCGTTGGTTCTTAAGTAGTGAAAGAGCTTCGGGATGCCGTACTTAAGGCGCTCTTTGTAAATCTTACGCGCCAAAGGAAATGAAATCGGCTTCTCGGCAGGTCCATCGGCTTCATTGACGAAAATGACCTCGTCAAGATCCAGTGTCACGCGCTTGTCATGCTTGGCATTTTTGAGCATCTTCTCAATCTCATATTTATGCGTACAGTTGACTATCTGTACCGGGACGGACTTTACCTGATTGCGACAGAACGCTGCCCAACGGTGATGTCCGTTCAGGAGCATATAGCCGTCCGGATACATGCGCTCCACCATGAGAGGCTCGTCAAACTTAGGCGTTAATGACATATTTATCTTGTGCCTTAATTCACTGTCATAATTGGAAATGATGCCGTAATTAGGACCTATCTTCGGGTCGCAGAATTCGTCTTCCGGATTCGGATGAATCTTCTTAATGGAGACTTTTCTGCACAGGATTCTTCTTAAGAAAGACGCTTTTCTGGGGAAGTTTACTCCCTTATATTTATTGATTTCGCTTTGTAAAAATTCTTCAAATTCAGTCATCTGGATTCTCCGGAAAAATTTATTAATCGCATCGGCCGGGCGCCGAAGATTTGTTTCATCTGTCAAGAAAATTATACACCTGCAATCAATGTCATAACAACAACTTAATGAATGTTTTGTACGGCATTCACCTTTTGTAGTTACTTCTCTGCCATTCCCATCTTAACTGTAAGGTCACCAAGACACTTGTCGAACTGTGCTTGAGAAATCGCACCTCGATTGAGAAAAGTTTCAAGTGCACTTCACAAGCGTATGTTTTTGGCCTATTTTTTATAGCACAATTGCCTTGCCTGAAGCTCAACAGGGAATAAAATAGGCCAAATCCGACAGAAAATCGATTTTTGGCCTATTTTTTATAAACTTTCTTTTATACAACTAAATATGGTTTGATTTATCCGGGTTTAAAATAGGCCAGATTCGTTGAAATAATTAAATATGGCCTATTTTGATTGCTACAGCAGCCACTTTGAAGTGTTTTGAAAGAAAAACATAGGCCAAATCTACAAAAAATCACAAATTTGGCCTATTCGCCATTTAATAACGCCGGCGATTAAGAAATGAATGTAAGCAGAACTACCTGTCCGAAATGACACACACGTAATTAGTCAGACGGGTTTGTTTAATGACGCACACCCATGAGCCGATTTGTGCCTTGTCGTACTCAGTCTTGGACAGTTCAAAGTGCTTCTCGAATTGCGTAGTCCCATCAGAAGACGGCACCATGCAAACGACAAAATACCATTTATGCTCATCTGTTGAGCTTTGGTCCTTATTTATCACCTGAGCGATGAAAATCTCATTCGGATAATGCGAGTTGTTCTTGCCAATCAGAAAAAGAGAAACGCTTACTATCAGCGTAACCCCCGCGCTGAATAACATAATCGGCAATATGTCATTAATTACACCGACAACACACAATATAATCGTTGCTACGAAAAAGCAGGCGGAGATTACATAATAAATTACAGCCGTCTTCGTGTTGTCTTTATATGCAAGTTCGGCATATTTTTTCTCGTCTTCTCTTATTTCTCGAAAAGGGATCGTATTCTGTTTGCTCATATTTCTACATTCCCATTTGAATAGAATTTGTTTCAATTATATACCAGACTGCTCAATTTCATTATTTAGTTTAAAATCTGCAAACACTCGGACTTTCGCCATTTTTCAGACCTGAGTATGCCGAACAAAGATACTGATTTCATGTGTCATATAGTAAAATAGAAGTTAGACTTAAGATAATTATTGTTGAGGATAGATTTTGATTACGACACTTTTGGTTTCAGTTTTAATATCGATTATTATGTTGGCATTTTTTTCGATTCTCGGAATGACACTGATTTCTTACTGCTTTCCTAAAATCGAGAATCAAACCGATCGGCTGTACTATTTCATGATAGCCCCGTTAATCGGTTCTGCGGTTTGGCTTTCGCTTTGTATCTGCCTCGGAATGTTTTTACCTTATAATAGGATATTTATCATCTGCATGCTGCTTGTCGCAGTTTGTTTTATCGCTGTCAGCAGAAGGCGATTGTTCTTTGTTAAGGACAAACCTTTGTGGGTTTATATTGTCGTTTCTTTACTGTCTTCAGTGTTCTTGATGTTTTGTGTAATTCCGCGCGAAATAAACGGCGGCATTTATTTTACTCCGTCGGCGTTTGATCATGCGAGAGTTGCTTTGATTCAATCAATTGCAGTTAAGGGGCTTCCGCCGATTAATCCGTATCTTTCGGATAACGGTGAGTTAATAACGTCAGTCTATCATTTCGGATGGCAGGCACTTGCTGCACAACCGACGATTTTGTGCGGAACTTCGGCGCTTTCTTCGGGAGCTGCCGGCATCGGCCTTACATTTATGTTATCCATGCTTGGCATGGGCGCTGTTCTGATTAAATTTACCAAGAAAACGCAATCCCTGTTTTTCATGTTTATTGTAAGCGTTACGGGCTATGCAATGCCTGCTGTTTCAACAGTTTTACCGGCTTCATGGCAGAATGCAATCTTTCCGACGGAATATGTTGGCTTTTGGTCACTGATAAATGACTCGATCTGGACTCCTCATAATATTTACGCGGGGATAATGGTTGTCATCTTTATCATCACATACATAGAGTTTTTGCAGTGCAGGGCTCGTAAACAATCTTTCCTATACGGAATAATGCTGGGTGCTTTGGCATCTTCCGCTTTTTGTACATCAATATATGCGGGCTTATTCGGTGCGGTGATTTTTGTTGTTACCCTTCTTCCGTTCTATTTGTTTGATAAGAGTTTTCGCAAATGCTTCAATACCAATTTCGTTCCGCAATTGTTGATGCTTGGTGTTGTCTTTGTATTGTGCGGCGGATTCTTGTTTTATTTGCTTCGTCAAGGCAACGGAGAAACACCTGTTGTGTTCGGAATACTTCCTGCCTATGCCAATAAAACAGGGATTGGGGGCGTTCTCGGTTCAATACTTAATTTGTATTTTGTTGTATTACCTGCAAATATCGGACCTGCCTATTTACTTGGATTATTGGCTGTTCTTATTCCGAAGGTTTTGCCCAAGGATTCTTTTTCCGGGATTTACAGAATCTATGTTTTGTTAGTCTATTTAAGCGTGTTCATAATACATAGTTCGGTATTCACAAATGATTACGGCTGGCGTACTACTACGGCCGCCAGAAGTATGCTGTGCATTTTCGCTTCATTGCTCTTATGCAAACTGTATGAATGGATTAAGATTAGAAAGAAGCTTGTCGCCGGTGTTTTCGCGACGTTGATGCTGTTAATGCCCGTAATCTTTTGCCGGGATTTGATAGAACAAAGTTCTGTGTCCGATCTCGGTACATCAATTCATCAGGAGTTCGCGCGCGCAACTAAAGGTTGGGAAACTGTTCGCGAATATACCGGCACAGATGATTTGGTGTTATGTAATCCCGAAGGATATAAAGAAATCTACGACGCTGCGGGAAGTTCAAGCACTAATTACCTGTTCTCATATTATGCCGAGCGTTTTACTCCGATAGCTGATGCCACATATACAATCACTTCATTTTCCGGACCGTATTCGGAGGAAGAAACACTTGCTCTTTATGCGAATGTGGTCGATTTCTTTGAAGGAAATCCGACCGATAATGAGGTAGTCTTTATTGCTGACCAATTAAACACAAAGGCACTTTTGGTAACTCCTCGCGATGGGTTATGGACATCGTTGGGAGAACTCGAATCACGCTATGAAGCGGTTGAAACCACCGAGGATTATCGTATATATATTCGAAAAGATTAAGCCTAATGAATTAGCTAATTATTCAATAATCAGTTGTTACGGCATACCGCTGTAACAATGTTACTTATACACTCATTGGAAAAATCGTCGCCTGCCACCGTCGGATGCAACTGTATCAGATATACAATTCTTTCAAAATGTTTCTGAATTCATTTACAACTCATGATAATAAGGACAGATATTCTCATAGTGTCCGTCCTTCATACGAAATCCTCCGGGAATCGTTCCAAGCCTGCGAAACCCCAATCTCTCATAAAGATGTCTTGCATGAACATTAGTCTCTACAACAGCATTGAATTGCAATATCCTAAATCCGAGTTCGCGCCCTTTTTGAAGGCTGTCCAAGACCAATTGCTCACCGATATGCTTTCCGCGAGCACTTGAAGAAACGGCATAGCTTGCATTACAAATATGACCGCATCTTCCGACGTTATTCGGGTGAAGAATATATAAGCCCAAAATGCTGCCGTCAATCTCGGCAACAGCCGTGTAGCTTTGCGAAGCAAAAAATAAAGTTCCGGTTTCCTCCGTCAAAGATTCTTCCTGCGGAAATGCCATACCGTCTTCGACTATCTCGTTCCAGATTTCTATCATGGCCTTAATATCTTGTTCTTCGTATTTTCTGATCATAATTATTCTCCTCACACTGTATTTTATCACTCGTGTAAAGAAGAATAACGGGGCGTTTAAGTCCGATTATTCGGTGTATCTCATTGATCAATTCGAAAACATGTTGTTTAAGCACTTGTCATATCGAAAAATTTCGATATAACACTTGTGTGATTACAATATTCACAGGAATCTGCACAGTAGGCATCGTCCTTGAAGGATATCTTTCTTTAGGGAAGACCTGTGATAAAGTAAATGCAAACGGATACAAAAGTGATTTTAGGATACAGACTATGAATTTTGAAGAGAAAGTATATATAGTAACCGGAAGCAGTTCCGGCATGGGAAAAAGCTGTTGCATTAAGCTTCTTGAAGCCAAAGCATATGTCGTGGGAATCGACTTGAATGAATCCACAATCGCAAACGACCGCTATACGCATTTCAAAGCGGATGTTCTTGACGAGGCAAAAATCGAGCAGTGTGTAAAGGGAACTAAAGCGCGTTACGGTCACATAGACGGTCTTGTAAATGCGGCAGGTGTTTTCACTAACAACAAACCGTTTTATGAGTTGAGCACCGATGCTTGGGACAAAGTTATATCAATAAATACAACCGGCACATTTATAGTGTCCAAAGCAGTATCTAAAGAAATGATAAATCAGAAGAAAGGTAAGATCGTAAATATAAGCTGTATCAGGTCAACAATATTCAAGCAGAACATGGTCGAATATGCAGCTTCCAAGGGCGCAATCTCTTCTATGACATCCGCAATGGCGCTCGACCTGGCACCCTACAACATTCAGGTCAACTCGGTCGCTCCGGGATTTATTTACACCGGAATGACAAAAGCCTCATTCGATATCCCTGAAGTCCGCGCCCAGTCTGGAGCCTTAATCCCAAACGGAAGACTTGGTATGCCTGAGGATATCTCTTCGGTGGTTCTTTTCCTTTTGTCTGAGATGTCGGATTATGTTACCGGAAGCATGCTTTTTGCTGACGGCGGATATCATCTGCAGAAATAAACTAATAACAGAATGCTTTTGCTACAGCTATATGTGTCCGCACTTCTTTTGGTAACGGCACTATACAAGATAACTGCCTTTCGGTTATCGTCTTGGCTGTTTTCGAAAGCACTTCTTCCGGTGTGGTTTCTGCAAAAGATTTAACGGTCGTGTATCCGGACAAATAATATAAGGTTGCTCGCGTGAATTTCACACCCGGCAGCAGGTAGAGTTCTTTGAATGCCTGCTCTTCGTACGAATCCGATGTAAGCTTTGAGATTTCTCTGAATTTCTGAGGTTTGGGATCATAGATGGTAAGAAACTTACGAAATAATTCTACCATCGCAAAATCTGCTAAACCTAAGTCAATCAATTTCTCATCTGATATCTCTGAGATGTCGTTTTTGGTAACACACTCCATTCGCTTCAAACCTTCAACAATGCTTTCTTTGCACGCAATCAGAGGATAATATCTCGCACTGAGACAATCCTCGTTTAAAAGAATGTTCACGGCTTCAATCTTATAATTCGTATCCATAAAAACTTATATACATCAGCTTTGGCGTAGGGTTCCTGTCCGTGTTCAAAAGAATTATACTACTTAGGATTTCGAAAATCCCATCATTTGGGTGCCGTTTGATGGCAAAATTGATGCCCGAGGGGGTCTGCCATCAAAAATGCCATCATTTGGGTGCTGATTGATGGCAAAATTGATGCCCGAGGGGGGCAGAGGCATCCTTAGGTTGTATTTGTCAGTGAAGATATGTTATGGTATCGGATGACGGTTTTAGTTAAATTCGTGTTTTCGTGCTGTTTATGTCTTGGGGGATTATGACATGTCAGAAGTGAATAGAGATAAAAAGGCTTCAAAAGGCTTTTCGAAAATGTTGTTTATTGAGGTATTGGTTCTGCTTATCGGATTGGCGATGAGTATTTATTATACTTGTTCCATTCTTAAATACGATGCTCACAATGCTTGGTTTTTCAGATTTGCGGCCGTAGACATAATTTTTATTATCGTTACGCTTGTTGTAACTAAGAAGAACAAAATTGTCGGTGGCATTATCGGTGCCGTATTTATATTTACGTTCTTGCTTTACGGCGGATACGGAGCTGTCTGCTGTATGGCGGCCGGTCAGAGAATGGAACATTTATCCTACTATAATGGCAAAGAAGTGTGCGCCGAGGTTGATGGTGTGCATTATGTTTGGGACGGTGAGAGCGTTACATATTCACTCGGAAAGGATTCGAACGCTGAAGCAGTCGATAAAGCAGAGCATAACGTGGTTTTAACTATTGATAATCAGGAATCGGCAGGCGTGTTATACGATGATGATTATTCCGATGAATATGTTTATTTTCAAATACACGGCGGCGGAACAGGGGAATGGTTGATTTTGGAAAAAGACTGATAAGCGATAATACTTAGTACGTAATTACTTCGCTGAAGTCAGCGGTGGATTCATTCGGGATGGTACTGTTCGGATATCATAAGTTATATGGAGAGACCGAAATGGAATATTACTATAAAGGTGTAAAAGTCGGTATTTGGGGGAAGAATAACAATCACTGTACAATCACAGTCGAGGATAAGGAAACTGCAGAAAAACTGGGCGGTTTCGAGAGATATGATGAGAGATATTTAACCTGGTTTTATAAAATCGTAAGCGAAAACGAAATCGACGTGATACCCTGAAAATTTTACAAATTAACCGAATGTCCGCAATAAGGACAGGTAGCAGCAAAACCCTGTGCCGCTTTATAACCGGCACTGCAGGTCGGACAGGTTACGGCAATCAAATTGAGTTTTGTCGGATTGAGAGGTTTATTATCCATCAACTCTTCCTCTCGATCAATATGATCAAATCGAACGGAATCCTTTATCCACGCAGATGATGATTTATAAATTACAAAATCAATCGTTGCACCGATTGGGAACGATCCCGAACCCTTGGTGAATTTTGTCGGGATGGTAACTTCACGTTCAATTCCTTCTTTATCGAAATAGTGGACTACGATATTAATCGGGTAGGCGTTATTGATCAATATAGACTGATCTTCAATGTAGGAATAAATTTTGCCTGTGTAACGGGTGCCGTTTTTGATGATTTTTTTGCGTTTTCTGTTGACTGCAGAAGCACCCAGGAGCATGCCTCCGCCGATGCAGGAAAAGATAAAGCATATGAGCCCGAGTATACCGAAGGCAATATCTCCGCCGTCTCTGCCATGTGTAAACAGAATTACAGCCAAACCAATGAGTAAGCACGTTCCGCCTATTGCCAAGAATATAGATCCGAGCAGCTTGATAATTTTTTCCATATCTTTTCCTCCGAAAGTAAACATTAGTACTATAACAGCCTCAGTTCGAAAAACCAATACGAAAGAGTACATTAAGGCAAGTGTTTTTGAAACGTTGGCTAAGAATATAGAGTGTTCAGATGTACTTGTTTTCTATGTTGGTTTGGGTTAGAGTGAATTAGTTGTTGAATTATCGTAGGAACGATTATTGCGTCAAACAATTTAGATTTGTTCGCCTTGGAGGTTGTAAATTATGCGTTGTGAAAAATGTGGTAAATATATTGATGCACCTATAGCATTTTGTCCGAGTTGCGGCGCACCTGTGCCTGAAGAGGCTCGCGAACAACTTCGCAAAGAAAAGCGTGATGAAGAAGCAGCTGACGAAGCTGTTTTGCGCAAATGGAAAAAACTAAGAATCCTTACATTCGTAGAATTTTTTGTCGTAATGTTTGTTATCCTTCCGATTGCTCTTTATGTCGGACTTAAGTTCAATATGTTATGGATTTTCTATGTAGTGGCTGTTTTGTGGGTTGGTCTGTTCATTTTCTTCGGATTTGTTAAAGGTGGTGTCAGATGCCCGTTCTGCGGCGGCCTTCTCGGTAATTCCCGCGGCGGTTATTGCCAGCACTGTTCAAAGAAAATTCGTTGATAACAGGTTACTGTTCTGTCTTTTCTGACATCTCCCGAATTTCTGCAATCAGCTTACTTTGTTCTTTGCCTTCATACGTTTTAATGAAGTTGTCGAGGTCATATTCCCAGACTTCGAGTTGTTTTATGCTGTTTGATTTTGTGTCATTGCCCTTGTTTTGATGATGGGACCTCTGGCAGATAAAAAAATCCTTCGCCGGCATGTTTGTACGAGTTGCTGATTTGAATGTCTAAGGTGCAATCGAAAACAAAAATCCTCCCAAAGCCCCGAAAACATTGGACTCTACCAACGGTCGATTGACCGCTTGACCGCAGATTGCTAGAGTGATATCAGAGAAAAAAGTATGGGAGGCAACCCTATGTATAAACGCAAACTGTTATGTCTTTTGCTTACTGTGATGATGGTGGTCTTAGCTCTATTTTCTACGGTATATGCCGATGAAGATACTACTGTTACTACGGCAAGCGGAATTACCATTTCTATACCATCGGATTTTATCTTGAAGTTTTGGGACACTATGACGGAAGAGGAGGCCACCGAAAACGGCTTGGCCTTTGAGTCGGTGGAACAGCTGCGAAATATTGGTCTGGAACTTAGTTTTACCTACCCGTACGAAACCAATATGAATTATGGCGTTGCCATCAATGAAATGGATGCACCTTCTGAAGTCAGCGAAAACACACTTACAGAAGGGTTAAATCGATTGCTTTTCGAACCGTTGGACGATAACGACTATCTTACCACGGGATACTGTGAGGTTAACGGTATTAACTACTTTTTGATTCATTATCAAAACGATACAGTAGACGGTGTGGCTGACCTTTATCTGTACACATTTGTTACCGACACCGGTAAACAGTATGCGATAACTTTTAAAGTGGACAGTGCGCAGCAGACAAGTATGGCTTATACTCCTTTGGAACTTACAAATCCTGAAGAAACTTATGCATATTTATCTCAAATAAGTGAACAGATAATCTCCACTGTAACAATTTCTGACGATCTTAAATCACACATCGTACCTTTTGATTTTGAGGCGGAAGACTTAACTACGGCTACATCTGAGTCTGCAACAGGAAGGCCGGTTTCCACTTTATGCGGAATAACTTTGTATCCGACTTCGAATTTTTTATGGGCGATTTCTACTTCTATGCAGGAAGGCGATCCATGGATGGAAGTTTATTCGGTTACGTCGGAACAAATAGAAGCGACTTACGCAAATTATAGAGTTGAATTACAAGCCGGAGACGGAACTGCGGATAGTATGGATAATTTTGTAATTTTAGTTGCTGAGAGAGACATTCCCGAAAATATATCGGAAGAATCTCTTAACGAAGATTTTTATAATATGATTTCTCCATATGGAACGGCCGATTTTGATACTGCTGCCAATGTCGGTTATGGTGTTGTTAATGTCAACGGAATAAGTATGTACAAGACCTTTTACGAAGCTGATACGATTACATATCAGTATCTCATTATGACATCAGACGGTATTATTCATGAGATTGATATCTTTTGCCGTGAGGTTTCTGACGAGAACAGAGACAACCTCAGCAATATCGTAAGTTCGGTTATTAATTCGATGGAACTTTCAAGTGAACTTGCTTCCAAAGTCGTTCCTTTCGAAGGTGAGCAGTTTAGACTGATACAGGGCGATTACACCCAATGCCTCGAAGTTGAGAATATGGTCGCTGTTTCGAATGAACCGGTTGTTCCTGCTCCGGCTAACAACACCGCTCCGAAGAAGTCTGCATATGATAAATTTATGTCCTTTGAATTCCCTACGTGGATTATTCTTATTGCCCTTGCGGTGGTACTTTTCGTGGGAGCCAAGTTCTCGAAAATCAGAGAGTGGCAGGAAGAGCCGCTTTCGCTTGAGACGTCCAAAGCAATTCAGGGCTTTAGTGCCGTGGTAATTATTATTCACCACTTAGCGCAAGACCTTATGGACAGAGCGGGAATCCTTAAAGAATTCTCTGAGTTCGGTGTTCTTTTTGTAGGCGTTTTTTTCTTCTTCTCCGGCTACGGCCTTTATACCAGCCTTAAGACGAAGGACAATTACCTTAAGGGATTCCTTAAAAAGAGACTTAAAACTATTCTGATACCTTTCTATGTATGTATAGCGGTATTTGTTGTTTCAGCCTGCATCAGCGGACAGAAATTTGAACCAAAGAGACTTGTTTCGGTACTTACGGGATGGTCGCTTATTAACGACAATATGTGGTACATAGTTGAGATTGCCATCCTTTATATTCTCTTCTATGTTATCTACCGTCTCATTAAGAACCGCACCGTTGCAACTGTTGTAATGTCAGTTTGTACCATCGGTATGATAGTCGGAAGCTTGCTTCTCGGCCACGGCAGCGACATGTCCTGTCCTTTCTGGTTCATGGGTGAGTGGTGGTACAATTCCACATTCCTCTTTATCATAGGAATTTTGGTATCCAAACACTCCGATATCCTTCGTAAGATTGCCCGTAAGGGATATATTTTCTTCCTTATCCTTTTCGGCGGCCTTACGGTATGGTTCTCGTTCCTAACAAAGCATGCGCTTCAGACATATTCATACTGGAGTGAAATTCCGGGTGTCGATCCTGCATATGGTGACAAGTTCCGTTGTCTTGCCGTACAGCTTACGTGGATTTTGTTCTTCGTATGCTTCCTGCTTCTCGTTATGATGAGAGTTAAATTCGGTAACCCGGTTTTGAAGTTCTTGGGCTCAATAAGCCTCGAGCTCTACCTTTGCCATAATCTGTTCCGTTTGGGTCTTCAGGACGGTACTTTCGCAAGAATTCCGAGCGCAAGCATGCTTATCACCCTTACGATTCTCCTCTCCATCGGTTTGGCTACTGTTATAAGCGGTGTTGATAAGTATCTCATAGCACTTATTTCCGGCAAGAAGAAGGATCTCACGCTCGCGGACGAATCTTCTCGCATCCATTCCATAGATTTGATGCGATTCGTTATGGCATTCCTCGTTGTTTGCATTCATTTGCCGTTCAACGGAAAGGCAGGAGATGTCTTCTTTACATACGGAAGAACCGCTGTTCCTTTCTTCCTTGCGGTTTGCGGATATATGCTTTACCGTGACGACTCCAAGGATATGATGAAGCGTCTTCTTAAGCAGACAAAGAGAATCGCAATCTTCTACGTAGCAGGTGCAGTTTTCTACGTGATAGCCAGTATCATTACTATCCGAGTTGATACCGGCAGTTTCGCAGCAGCGAAAATGCTCTACAACGCAAAGACCATTCCGAACTTCCTTCTTTATAACTTCTGGGAGTATGCGGAGCATCTTTGGTTCTTGGGTTCCTTACTCTATGCACTTGTTATCATGATTGTGCTTAATAAGCTTAAGGTTCTTAAGAATGCTATTTTTGCAGGTCCGGTTCTTATAGTTGCCTATGTGGTTTTGTCTCATCTCGGAATCGGTGAGTACTACCAGCTCAGAAATGCCATCCTCGTAGGTCTTTCTTACACCTTGACCGGTATGATCATCAGAAGATACGAGACGAAAATCTTGAGCTTCAAGTATTTAACGCCTGTATTGTGTGCGCTTTTTGTTATGACTTGCGCTACGGCCATGGTTGAGCTTAATACCTATGAGCAGGGCGCAGACGTACCGATTATCAGTTGTGAGATTTTGACATACGTAATCCTTCTCCTTTGCCTGAAGTTCAGAAACTTCGGAAAAGATACGTTTATGGAAAAACTCGGCAGGGAGTGCTCACTTCCTATCTATATGGTACACATTGCGGTAATCATGTTACTTACTCGCGTAATCCCTTCTAACAGCGGTTTTATGAGTAATTTCGGAGCAATAACGGTTTTTGTTGTGACAACCGTCGGTGTTGCAATTTATGAGAACATCAAACACGCAATAAAAGAAACGAAGACTCCTGAGGAACATGATGAGAATCCTGAGCCTGCAGTAAAAATTTAAGGAGGATATGAAATGAAAAGTAAACTTACCAAATTAACATCCTTGATTATGGCTGTTGCGATGCTTCTTCCGATGGTGTCTTGCAGCAAATCAAAGTACACCTTGTCCGATATTACTCTCGGTGACGGTGAGACGTCTTGGTCCAATCCTGAAGAAGAGTATGCAGACATTCTTGAGAGGTACGGCGGCACTTCTTGTTCCGGTACATCGGTAGTTGCCACGGATAAGGACATTATCTATTTGTACTGCGAGGACAGCGTCGAGAAGGACGGAGTTACGAAAGTGTCGCAAAATACTGTTTTCGATATTGCGTCGATGAGCAAGACCTTCACGGCCATTTGCATTTTGAAGCTTGCCGAAGAGGGAAAACTCAGCATAGACGATACTATCGACAAGTACTTTCCGGAGTACGCGGCAGGAAAAAACATCACTATATATAACCTTCTTCACATGAGCTCGGGTATCTCGGATTATCTTAATAATCCCGATCCTTTCTGGAATATTTCCGGTGCCGATGCGGCGAATAAACAATTAAGTGACCTTTATCTGGACAAAACTACGGATGAAGAGCTTTTGGAGGCCATGTATCAGGCTCCGCTTGAGTTTGAACCGGGTTCCAGGTTCAGTTACAGCAACACGAATTATCGTCTTCTTGCTTTCATTATCGAGCAGATAACGGGAATGAAGTATTGTGATTATGTAAAAGAGAATATTTTCGATAAGTGCGGAATGACCAATACCAGCTCAATGGCGACGGGCGATCTTACTTACGTACCGGCCGATTTTGATGAGTTGGTGTTTTACGGGTTCTCGGATCCTGACGGATATCCTGCCTGCCCGAATAACTCAAGAGGCGACGGCGGTATTCATTCGTGCCTTACCGATATGCTTGCTTTCGATCGAGCATTGTTCGGAGGAAAACTTTTGAAGGAAGATTCGTTGGAAATACTGCTTCATTCCGAAGCAGGGTACTGTTGCGGTCTTAAAGCGGTTGATAATACCTATGAGCATGACGGAGCTTCACTTACATGTTCCGGAAATAATCAGATTATAGAATCCGAAGAGTACGGACATTTGTATGTGATTACTTTCGTTCATTCGGTTGCATCGGATATGATAGATACTTCTGAAACTCTTACCGGGCCTATGGCAGGTACCAACTATACAAAAGGTACTTTTGAAGACTGCGTTTATTCAAACGAATATGCAGATTTGACTCTGAATCTTCCTGAAGACTCTTATACTATGAGCGAAAGTAATATGGAAATGTCTTACAATCAAAACTTGTCTTCTATTGAAGACGAGACGGAAAGAAGAGTTGAGACAGCCAAAACTTGGGATACTGTTATTATGAATTACGATGGTGATTACATCGAGGTTGATTTCATTAACAGGGAACTTGCTGCTCCGGATGATTCGGATTATTCTGCGGATGATTTTATTGACTATTATATGGCAGTAGAAGAGAGAGCGTGCCCGAGCTACGGATATGATGTAGAGGTTGGGGAACGTGTAACGGTTAATCTCGGTGGTAATGAATACATAAGGCAGTACTATGTTCTCAGTGGAAACGGAGAAACGGGAAATTTTTATCTGTATGCGAGAGTACTTGATGATGACTTAATGATTGTTGTTAACTTATCAATTTGGGGCGAGAGAAGCATTGAGGAATACGAAGCTTGTTTTGAATAAGGGACAAGTGAATAGGGGATGATTCTAAGAAGGGGCTGTCTCAGAATATACATCGAAACTTAGTCTAATGGTCCACGTCAATACACAACTTGCGATTGCTGACACGAAACTTATAATTTCGTTCTATTCCGACTAAATTCATTTTCTTAA
>JAZLML010000057.1:0-8096 GCA_045598625.1 Saccharofermentans sp. | reverse complement strand
ATTGCTGTTATGCGTGTCGCTTACAAGCGGTATTGCTTCACCTGTTTGAAGATCTATTCCTGCAAGAAGTGATACTGTGCCAAGTCGTGTATATTCATAATCACGGCTGAATGTACTATGCCTTTCTTTGGGAGCCAAATCATCCGAAGTTGTCGCGATTGCCTGTATCCCCGGCTTTTCATCATAAGACAGCACATGGACAACCTGAGCATCATTATCAAACGGTATAAGATTTCCGGACTCATCAAACTGCATGGAAAGCTGCTTATAAACCAACAGAACATTATGCATCTTCTGATCAAAATCAGGATCTCGATTTTCACAATAATATGTGATTTTATGTGGCTTGATATCAGCTTCTTCGAGAATCGTGTTTACAGTACTTTTATGAATTGTTGATAGCCTGACAAACCCTGCAACCTCAGCTGTTTTATTGATGTGTGAAGTTAGTTTTGCATATGTCCATGTTTCAGCCGAATAACCAAAATCCGCCGGTCTCTGACATGCAATATTTATAATCCATGCTTTTTCTTCATCTGTAATCTCGGCGTTTCGACCGCGTCCGGGAGCGTCGAAGAGAGCATTTTCAATACCGCCGTTTTTGAATTTATTAAGACAGAGCATCACACTTTTTCTGTTCATCCCGACTTTATCGGCAATCTCATCAATCGATATGCCGTCGGATCTTAATAAAAGTATTCTGGCACGATTTACCGTTTGCGCTTGTATTGTACGAGCACGTATCTGTGTTTCAAGATATTCGCGGTCAGCTGTTGTAAGTTCAATAGATGATGCGTTTCTTCCCATGATATAGTCCTCCGATTCTTCCTAGAATCAATTATATCACGATGCGAGAATAGAGTCCATTTATTTAAAAGATATTATACTATATATTACTTATGATAAAGCCTGGACGTCTGATACTTAGGCTCGCAAGTCAAATTCACTCCGAGCTTCTTAAGTGTGTTTATATCCACGGACGAAAGCATTACAGAAGAATGAACCTGGCAGTTGCGAAGCTTGTGAATCTGGGACATTGCCTTCTTGGCATTCTTATCGGAAACGGCCGATACGCAAAGCGCAATAAGAATCTCATCCGTATGAAGACGAGGATTGCGGTTGCCCAAGGTCTTGGTCTTGAGCTTCATTACAGGCTCGATAACCTCAGGCGGCAGAAGCTTAACTTCCTTAGGAATTCCGGCCAAATGCTTAAGAGCATTAAGAAGCATGGCAGAGGTGGAACCCAGAAGCGAAGTTGTCTTTCCGGTAACGATTGTTCCGTCAGGAAGCTCGATTGCTGCAGCGGGCTCGTTGCCGGTTTCCTCGGAACGCTTCAAGGCTGCGTCGATAACCGGACGATCGGCGGAAGTAATTCCTGCCTGCTCCATAAGAACTTCAATCTTAACTATCTCGTTGTCGTCGCCCTCGCCGCGGCTTCTCTTGCATTTAGCCTCGTAATATCTGCGAATAATCTCGTTCTTGGCAGCGCACTTAACCGCTTCATCATCAACGATACAGTTGCCCGCCATATTAACACCCATGTCAGTAGGAGACTTATATGGGCAGGTTCCGAGCATCTGCTCAAGACAAGCCTTAACCACAGGGAAAATCTCTACGTCGCGGTTATAGTTAACGGCAGTTTTTCCGTATGCATCCAAATGGAAAGGATCAATCATGTTTACATCATTAAGATCTGCGGTGGCAGCTTCGTAAGCAAGATTTACAGGGTGCTTCAAAGGAATATTCCAAATAGGGAACGTCTCGAATTTTGCATAACCTGCCTGAATGCCGCGCTTGTGCTCATGATAGAGCTGGCTTAAACATGTGGCCATCTTTCCGCTGCCGGGACCCGGAGCCGTGATAACAACAAGTTTACGTGAAGTCTCGATATATTCATTCTTGCCGTAGCCTTCTTCGGATACAACAAGTTTAAGGTTCGAAGGATATCCTGCAATAGGATAGTGCTTATAAACAGGTACGCCCAAGGCCTTAAGTTTCTTCTCGAAAGCGATGGCCGCCGGCTGCTCTGCGAACTTGGTAAGAACAACGCTTCCGACATAAAGTCCGAAATTTCTGAAAGCATCAATAAGACGAAGTGCGTCCAAATCGTATGTTATTCCGATGTCTCCTCTGACCTTGTTCTTCTCTATGTCGCCTGCGCTAATAACGATAACGACTTCCGCATCGTCCTTGAGACGGGAAAGCATTCTGATTTTGGAATCAGGCTCGAAACCCGGCAACACTCTCGATGCATGGAAATCATCGAAAAGCTTACCGCCGAACTCAAGATAAAGCTTGCCTCCGAATTGGTTGATTCGCTGAAGAATATGCTCTGACTGCATCTCCAAATATTTGTCGTTATCAAAACCGATTGCGTACATAAAACTGTCCTTCGTAACTAGATTTTTTACAAAAAAATACGAATGGCGGTCTTCCCCATTCGCCTTCTTATTCTACTGTTTTTCGAGATTAAAAACAAGTGAAAAGACTTAGACTTACCACAAAGCATCTTTTCATTTATAATCAGCATATGAACTTACAAAAAACGACTCAAAACACAATAAATCTGCCTTCCTACACGGCTCTGATGTCCGTTTACAAGAACGACCGCGCCGAGTGGGTCAAGGACGCCGTAAATTCGATTTTGAACCAGACTTTAAGGCCTTCCGCCTATGTAATCGTGGAAGACGGTCCCGTTTCCGAAGAAATCGAAAACCTTCTAAATGATTTTCATACTTCCTTTCCTGACATCATCAAAATCATCCGCCTCGAACAAAATTTCGGTCTCGGCAACGCCCTGAACAAAGGTATCGCCGAATGTCAAACCGAGTGGATTGCAAGGCAGGACGCAGATGACATTTCGGAGCCGTCAAGAATCGAGAAGGAACTTAAAATCGCCCTTGCGCAAAACGCGGACATCGTAAGTTCCTCCTTCAATGAGTTTATGGGCACCCTCGAAAACGTTATTTCCGTCAAAACCTATCCGACGACTCACGACGAGATTTATAAATATGCAAAAAGGCGCAACCCTTTCGCTCATCCTTCCGTCGTTTACCGTAAGGACGCCGTTCTTAATGCCGGCGGCTATGACCCGGAAGCATACCTCCACGAAGACTACGATTTATTCACCCGCATGCTCATGAAGGGTTCAATAGGAGCAAACTCCGCCGAAGTATTGCTCAACATGCGCGTCAACGAAGATTTCTATAAAAGAAGAGGCGGCGGAAAGTATCTTAAAGCCCTTCTTAAATTCAATAAGAAACTCTACAAATCCGGTTTCACTAAATTCTCGGATTATTTCATCAGGTCCTGTGCGAACATTGTTTCCTGCCTGATGCCTTCGGCACTTCGCAAATCCTTCTACAAAAAAGCTCTGAGAAACAAGTAATTGTTAATTCGGCAAACAAACCGGAACAACCATAAAAATCAGGCATAATGCACATTTTTATGGTTACTTCTTCAGTTTTCGCAAGGTCTCAATGCCGAAAAACCATAAAAAACCTCGAAAACGCTATTTTTTATGGTTATTTTCGAGGTTTTCGAAGGCCGATACAAATTTCGTGCTCACGAAGTATAAGTCATTTGTTGTCGCCCTTTGAAATAACCATAAAAAAACATGTTTTTTACGAAAATTATGGTTTTCCGAGCGAGAAAGAGCGCTGAAAGACCCGAAACGTCCATAAAAACCGGGCGAAAAGCTATTTTTTATGGTTCCCGGTAAAAATGACGAAGTCGGTCAATGTGTGGAAGGCCATTTAGTATAAATCCAAGGAAATTCGGATTTTTATACTAAATTCTTGCGGCCCAAACTGCTCAAGACGAGCCGATTTAGTATAAAAATGACTTTTGAGCGAGATTTATACTAAAAATCCTGCCCTATGAGGGCAAACGGTTGCAGTTACTGTGGTTGCAAGCGGTGAAATTTAGTATAAATTTACCGAATTGCGGATTTTTATACTAAATCGTGGCAGCGGATGGCTTCGCGCTTAAGAAAATTTAGTATAAAAACGAAGAAAAGTGAGATTTTATACTAAAAGCCCGTTCGCAAAGGGGAATTGACGTTGTCCCTGAATGTCCGGCAAAGAATCAGAACAAAACCTTATCACTCTTCGTCCAATCTTCTTTCAATCTCATCGATCAAAATACGCAAAGCCTTGATGCGTGCGTATTTCTTGTCGTTTGACTCCAGGACAAACCACGGTGCGTAATCCGTTGAGGTTTTCTGAAGCATCTCGTCGATTGCCTCCTCGTACTGATCCCACTTCTCGCGGTTACGCCAGTCCTCATCGGTAATCTTCCATTGCTTCTCAGGCGTGTTCTGACGGAGAGTGAAGCGCTCGAACTGCGTATCCTTATCAATCTGAACCCAGAACTTAATTACCAAAGCGCCGTCGTCCACCAAAGATTTCTCGAACTCGTTGATTTCGCGGTATGCGCGCTTCCAGTCGTTTTCGCTGCAGAAGCCTTCGATGCGCTCAACCATTACTCGTCCGTACCATGTGCGATCGAAAACGGCAACGTGGCCGGAACGCGGAAGTCTGGTCCAAAATCTCCACAGGAAGTGACGATTCTTCTCCTCGTCGGTTGGGCTTGCAATCGGGAACACCTCGTAGCCGCGCGGGTCCAAAGCAGAGGCAATTCGTTTGATGTTACCGCCCTTGCCTGCGGCGTCCCATCCTTCGTATGCGATTATTACAGGAATCTTCTTGCGGTAAATCTTGTTATGAAGCTTCTTAAGTTCCTTCTGAAGGGCATCCAAAGTTTCCTTGTACTGATCCTCAGGGAAAACCTTATCTTTCAACGAATAATCCTTAAGGGAGATATCAACCGTCTCCATCTCAGGAATTGCAGGAACCCAAGGATTTTTAACCGCAGCCTCGATTCTGGAGGTAATGGTGTTGGCCAAAAATCTTTCGGTATCGTCCTTATCGTCGGCATAAATCTCATACCACGGAGCAACGCCCGTATCGGTCTCGGACATGAATCTCATAAATGCTTTTCTGTACTTTCCGTACTTCGCATTTTGCTTGATGTCGGCATCGGTTACACGCCACTTGGTGTCCTTCGAGGACAAAAGTTTCTCGATTCGTTTGGACTGTGTCTTCTTGTCGATGTCGAGGAAGAACTTCAAAACCAGGTATCCGTTATCTCGAAGCTGACGCTCGTAGTCGTTGATTTCTTTGATTCTCTGAGTGAATTCCTTGTCCGAAATCTTATCTTCGACATAAAGCTTGGTGAGCTCGTCGCAGTAGCTGCCGTCGTAGAACGTGAACTGTCCAGTTTTCGGCATCTTCACCGCATATCTGTAAAGGAACGGATGTCTTGAATCATCTTCGCTTTTGACATCCATGTTGTAAACCTTAAAAAAACGAGGGTCCATGTACTTAATGAGGCCACCCAAAACACTGCCTTTTCCGGCGGCCGCCCAACCCTCGATTATAACTATTACAGGAAGCTTTGCCTCCTTGATTGTCATCTGGCTGTTTGCCAATTCATTTCTGTAAATCTCTTTCTCCTGCTTACCCATCTAAAGCCCCTTTCCCCGTTTTCGCCAAACGGACGCTTTATTGGATTATAAACCCGGGGGAAACAAAAATCACTTCTTAACTGTTTTCGAGAGCGGAAAATTTATGATGTACGCGAAAACAGACCCTATAGCCGCAGTCGCAAGCTGCACTACCGAGAACGTCATCTGGAACGTCTTGAGTTTCGGCATCATCGGCTCCGGCAGGAAGTTCGGAAGCAAAAACATCGCAATCGCAGCGCCCATAAAAAGGCCCTTGAGTATTGTTCCGGCAGCCAGCGCACACGGCAGTCCCGCCTTGTTTTTAACATTGTAATTTATTAACCCGATTGCCGCCACGAAAATAATATTTCCGATCATAACCGCCGGAATAATAGCCGGAATCGCCTGCATTATAGGGCTTCCCGTTATGATGAACGACGTAACCGGAGATACCACGGACAAAATTACCGCCCATCCGATTCCGACGTAAAGAACGCACAAAATCAGGCAAATATTTACGATAGGACCCGTCACGAAAACCGACAGGTTTTTAAAGAACTGACTGCCGACGCAGATTGCCGTAAGAAGGGCGGCCTGTGCCAGTTTCAAAGAACTCTTCTTCTCCACCTTAATTGCCTTCTTTCTTCTTTACGTCAACAATCGATCCGTCCGGATTTTTAATCTTGAGGCTGCTTAACTGTCCGTCCATCTGTCCGAGAATTGCTTTACGATACTCGTTACGAAGCTTCTCCTGCTCCTTCTTCTCGTCTTCGGTAAGTCCCTCGGCGCTTTTGGACTTCTTATAAAGTTCGTTTATTCTTGCAATAAGTTTTTGCATATCCATATTTATTTCTCCGTTTTTATAATCTTTAACTTCTCTGTTTAAAGTTCCCGTCCTCGACCAATTCCATCCTGACGTGAACTATTCCGTCTTCCATTATGTCACCGGAACAACTTCTGAATCCGTTAATTTCGTAGAATTTTTCTGCATATCTCTGCGAGATGACAATAATTTTGTCCGGATTATATTTTTCCTTGGCAACCTTGATGCCTTCCTTTATCGCAATGCTGCCATAGCCTTTTCGACGTTCGGCGGAAATAACTCTTCCCAACGAAACCTCGTCACGCACAACGCCTTTCGGGAGCACTCTCAAATATGCCTTGAGCACACCGTTGTCGCGCACCGTCAAGTGGTAGCCTTCAAAATCCGCATTATCCAAATCCTGGTAAATGCACTCCTGCTCCACGACGAAAACCTCGCTTCGAAGCCTCAAAATCTCATACATTTCCCGGTTCGTAAGCTCGTCAAAAGTCTTAACTTCGATTTCCATTACTTCTTTATCCTCAACGTCCTCAAATAATCCTTCTGTTCTTCGGTCAGGCACCTGCTCTCGACGCATTTTTGTATCGTCTTATTATGGCTCCACGTGTCAAGCATTCTGCCCGTCAAAACCTTCACGGACGACTCGTACTGCTTGGTTATCGCCGTAGCAAAATACCACGCCTTCATCATGTTCACATAGTACTCCTCGGATCTTATCGTCGCTATCTTAAACGCAATCTCCTCGTCATACCTCTCATCCAGATAGAAATTCATGAACATCTCAATGCCGAACCTGATTGTATACGTTTCCGTCGCAAAACACCACTTCAAACACAAATCTTTCAAGCGCTCATAGTCAGTCGACTTCTTCCCGAAAGCTTTCGGTCTCATCGAATCGCACGTCGCCCAATTGTCCACATACGGCAAAAACTTCTCTATTTCCTCTACCGCCTCGTCAAAATCCAAAATCTCTGCCACCAAAATCCCGTGCAGCTGATTCTCCTCGAAAAACTCATGCGGCAGCCTCCCCAGAAACTCCCTTGTCTCCGGCAGCCCCTTAATCTCCTTTGCCAGCTTCCTTATAAGCGGCACCCTGACCCCGAGTATACTCTCAGGCTTTACCGTCGGCGAAAGATTGCTCATAAAATCTCTGTATCCCGGCTCCGCGAGCTCCTTCAGTCTTCCCAAAATTTCAATCATGCCTTTTCACCGCCTCACCCTGCTATGGAAGAATTAAAGTATCCTAAGACTACCACACATCAGCGCATTTTCGCGCAAAATAATATCGCCCTGCCTTCCCTTGCAGCGCGACATCATTTCTCATATATCTGATTTTCCCTACCGCCCTTCCCGAGGCGGCTATTCCGTCTTACAAGCTGAAGTTTTCTCATTTCTTCATCATCAAGACTGTCTTCTCATTTGGGGCTTTTCCAAGGCCCCACGCTTCCTTTTAAAAAGCAATTTCCCTTTGTTGTACAACTCGCTGCTCGAAAACGTCTTAGTAACCGTTTTTTCGTAACTCGTTGTTACTAACACTTAGATAATAACAGGTGTGCACAAAGAAGTTGCGGCAACATTGTGGACTTTTTGTAAACAAACTATTACAAAGTTCCCATTCTGCACCGTTGCGCACCTTATCGCTCCGTAGCCCACCCGGGCGGCATCAATTTTGCCAACAAACAGCGTTGTTTTTTGACCGATTTTGATGCGCAACCTACTTGGGCATCAGTTTTGCCATCAAATGGGGGTCGAATGATGGCAATATTG
>JAZLML010000056.1:0-17953 GCA_045598625.1 Saccharofermentans sp. | reverse complement strand
TTTGCCAAATTTTTCTGAATTGATTTTTAATTACTCCGCACGCATGAATTCCTTGAAAAGTTTAGGTGCATTCTCAAAGAAAATTCCGCTTTGCTCAGCTTCGTCTTCATCATATCCCAAATCCGAATTAAGCTCATTCTCGCTCTTATAAAGCATAAACGGAACGGCCTCGGGTGCGTGAGTGCGAATCTCAATCGGGGTAGGATGGTCCGGAAGAACCATGATGTGGAAATCTTCGCCGGTTGTTTGGCGATTGTTGTCGAGATATTCGTAAATCGTCTTAAGCACAACCGAGTCGATTTGCTCTATCGAAAACACTTTGCCCTCGATGTCGCCCTGATGTCCGCATTCGTCAGGTGCCTCAAGGTGAACGTAAACATAGTCGCTGCCGTTTTTAAATGCGTTAACGGCTGCATTTGCTTTGCCGATAAAATTAGTGTCTTTGGTACCGGTCGCACCTTCAACCTCAATAGTTTCAAGCCCCGAGCATCTTCCCAAACCGAAAAGCAAATCCACCGCGGAAATCATCGTGCCTTTAAGTCCGTATTCCTCAGTAAAATCAGGCGTTGCAGGCTTGGTGCCCTGGCCCCAGAGCCAGATTGAGTTTGCAACATTCTTGCCTTCCTTGCGTCGTGCTTCGTTAATCGGATGATGATTTAAAATCTCGTAAGATTTCTTCATCATATCGAGAATAACATCTGCGCGGTCGCCCTTTGGAAGAAAATCCGCAATCGGCTTTCCGGTTATATCGTGAGGCGGTGTGAAGGAAATATCAAGAGGACCCTTATCCCAGATGAGACAATGTCTGTAACTTCTTCCCGGATAAAAGTGCTTCAAATTATCTCCCAAAGCCTCTTCTACATCCTTGATGAGAATTGAAGATTCTTTCGTGGAAATCTCACCGGAGGAATAATCCTTGATGATTGCATCTTCGTATTTTCCGCCTTCGGGAATTTCCAACGTAACGAGGTTTGTTCTGTAAGCGGTATCTGAAGGGAGCATATCGATTCCCAAACTTACGGCTTCGAGAGGCGATCTTCCCGTATAGAATTTTTCCGGTGCATAACCCATAACCGCCATATTTGCAGGTCCGGAGCCCGGCTCCATTCCGTCCGGAATTGTCTGAACCTTACCGATAAGGGACTTCTTTGCAAGAAAATCCATCTGAGGTTTTGTGGCATACATAAGAGGAGTCTTGTTATCAAGCTCCGGAATCTTTCTGTCGGCCATACCATCACCCAAAACTATTAAATATTTCATATGGATACACTCCGATTTTTGTTATAATAAGCGGAACGAAACGTTCCCGAATATTGTACGTTTCAATTAATTGATTAGTCAACACATTAATGTTTTCGAAAGTTGGTGTTTTATGGATAACGTTAAGCTTAAAAATAAGCGTTTAAATATTTTCATAGGTGCGTACGGAAGCGGCAAATCCGAGGTATCGGTCAATTATGCACTTAAACTTAAAAACGATTTGCCGGACCGCAAAATTCTTCTTGCGGATCTCGATATAGTAAATCCGTTCTACCGTTCAGCCGATGCTGCTTCAAAACTCGGCGACACAGGTATCAGAGTTATATCTCCTTCTTATGCAAATTCCAATGTCGATGTTCCTGCTTTGCCGGGCGAGGTTTATTCGATTTTTGACGATGAGTCCTACACGGGCGTTTTCGATATCGGAGGCGAAGATTTGGGCGCGAACGTTTTGGGTTCGATGCATAACCGCCTCATTAATATCGAATATGGCCTTTATATGGTAGTAAATACACTTCGTCCGTTTACTTCGGATGCGGATTCGATTATTGTCATGGCCGACGAGCTTCAGACCGCGGCAAAACTTCCTATTACGGGTTTCATTAACAATACGAATCTTCTCGAGGAAACATCGGCCGAAGATATCTTAAACGGTGCCGATTTGATAGCCGAAGTATCTCGTAAAACAGGTATACCGTACCTTGCAACGACGGTTATGGACGAGCTCCTTGATTCATCTCTCGAAAACAAGCTTACGAAATACGGCGACGTAATACGCATGAGAAGAGTAATTAAGTACGATTATTGATATAAAGATAATTTGTCCAATTACTAAATTTTGATATAATGAAGTTGTGCAAGTTTTTAGACGCATAGTTTATTTTTCGGAGGAACAGATAAATGGGATTAATATCATTACTTTCAACAATCGGCGGTTCAATCTCTTCAACAGTTAAGGACCAGTATTTGGAATTCTTTACTTGCGATGCTTTGGGACAGAACGTACTCGTAAGAAGAGGCGCTGCAAAGATTGTTAAGGGAAACAACAAGGGTTCTGCAGATATCATTTCTAACGGTGCAAAAATCGCAGTACCTTCCAACACAGCATGTATTCTCGTAAATAACGGTCAGGTTGTTGACTGTGTTATGGAAGAGGGTATGTATGAGTGGAACTCTTCAACAGAGCCTTCCATCCTCGCAGATAAGCACTTCGGTACAAACCTTAAGAATATGGTTAAAGAAACTTGGGAGCGTATGAAGTTCGGCGGTGAGGTAGCTCAGCAGCAGAGAATCTTCTTCATTAACCTTATGGAAATCAGGGATCAGAAGTTCGGTACAGCTACACCGCTTCCATATCCGGATCCTGAGTACAGAAACATTTATATCAGACTTAACGGTTCTTTCTCCTTCAAGATTGAAGAGCCTGTTACATTCTATAAAAATTGTTGCAGCAATATTCCGGGCGAACTTACAGTTGCTGAGTTCATGGGTACTCCGGCAGCTCCTAAGCAGCCACGTGAAGAGTTCATGGATCACATGACAGAAGCTTTGAACCTCTGCGGCGCTCAGGACAGAATTATGTTCTCATTGCTCCCTTCCAAGAAGTCCGAGCTTCGTAAGAACATGCAGACAGTTCTTGATGATGATTGGCGTCAGTCCCGTGGTATGGTAGTTGAGGCAGTTGCTCTCGGCATTCCTACACCTGATGATAAGTCACGTGCTCTTATCGAGCGTATTGACCAGGCTAAGAACTTCGCTAGTGATGAGGGTGCTATGATGGCTCAGACAATCCTCGGTGCTCAGGAAGCTATGAACACAGCAGCAGGCAACAGCGCAGGCGCTATGACAGGTTTGGCAGGTATCGGTATGGTAGGCGGTATGTCCGGTGCCATGAATACAACAGGTGCAACAGATTTCTTCGCACAGAAGGCAGCAGCTAAGGCAGCAGCTCCTGTAGCAGGCGCAGCAGTAGCAGGCGGTTGGAAGTGCGAGTGCGGCAACATGAATACAGGTAAGTTCTGCGGCGCTTGCGGAAAGCCTCAGCCGGTTCAGGCAGCAGGTTGGCAGTGCGAGTGCGGCAACATGAACACCGGCAAGTTCTGTTCTAACTGCGGAAAGCCACAGCCTTCAGGAAGCTGGACTTGTGAGTGCGGAACAGAGAACACAGGTAAGTTCTGCTCCAACTGCGGAAAACCTCAGGCTTAATAGCTGAAAAGCTGATTACTGAATGATTATAGGTGCCTGCATTTGATTCAAGTGCAGGCACTTTTTTCATATAAATACGGGAGAACGGTTATATGGTAGAGTTGGAATTGGAAATGATGGAATTATTTATTTCCACGCTGGTGATTTGTATTTTTGAATGTTCTATGTTCACGAAAATGGGAGTTTCCGGCGGATTGGCTTTTGTTCCGATATATAAAGATTGGATAATCAGTACGAAGAGTTCTCAAAGCAAGAGATATTTCGTAATCAGTTGTATATATAACGTGGCGTTGATTATATTTGCTGTCTATACGTTCAGAATGGTAAATCAGGTAGCAAACAATTTATTGAGCAGGTCGGATTTTGAAGGAGCTCCTCTCGGTTTATATATTTTTCTTCTGATAGTTCTTGCGATTTTGGGACTGGTTCGAGCTTATTTTTACAGCGAAGATGTTGCTGTTGCTTTCGGAAGAGGAGGCGGTTTCAAAATAGGACTTTTCTTCCTGCATCCGATTTTTGTGGCCATTCTTGCATACGGTCCTGCTGAGTACATAGGTCCCGACGGCTATCCGGAGGGCAGTTTCTCATCCTATAATCGGGACGAGATATAAACTGAGCATACCGGGTAACTTTTGCAGATGGTCAGTAAGTTAATATAACAACAGGGGCTGTCTCAAAAGTAAAATAGGCCAAATCCGCGAAAAAATCGGATTTTGGCCTATTTTTGTGGGCGAACTGATTAAGAAGCAAAGAATTTGCTCAGAATCGATGGAATTCAGCAATTGCAAGCTAAGTATCGCCGCTAAGCATTGCCGGGGACCGTTAGAAGAAATCTCAATGTATATTCTGAGACAGTCCCTGTTTTTTGTTTTTTGTTTGAATTGAAAATCTTTTATAAGAATTCCCCAAAAAATATAATTTTGCCGAAAAGCAATATATGTAAATTCTTGAATACAAATCGATAAAAAAACACATGAATAGTAAATTGGAATTTCCCCGTTGTTATGGCATTTTTTGCCTGAAACGGGTGCTGTTTTTATTTAAAATAGTGCAACTTGCATTAGCAAAATATGTCGAATTTGTGCGCTATGTCGAAAAAATTTTTCGTTGTTTATGAAAGTTAAAAATTGCTTTTTACCTTATTTAAGAATATTATCTATTATATTCTGATTTTTAGGGAGGATTATGCCCATGTATTTCATCGGTATTGATTTGGGAACTTCTGCCGTTAAGCTTTTGTTGGCTGACGAGAACGGCAAAATTTGTAATGTTGTTTCCAAGGAATATCCGGTTTGTTTTCCGCATTCCGGTTGGTCCGAGCAAAGTCCTGAGGACTGGTTCAAGCAGTCTGTTGAAGGAATGAAGGATCTCCTGAGCGGTTTTGATGCGGGTGAGGTCAAGGGAATAAGTTTCGGCGGTCAAATGCACGGACTTGTTATGCTTGACGCAAACGACGAGGTTATCAGACCGGCTATACTTTGGAATGACGGACGTTCGTACAAAGAAACGGATTATTTGAACACTGTTATCGGAAAAGCTAAGCTTTCCGAGCTTACAGGTAATATTGCTTTTGCAGGCTTTACTGCACCTAAGGTTTTGTGGGTGAAGAATAACGAGCCTAGTAACTTCGCTAAAATTGCGAAGATTATGCTTCCGAAGGATTATCTTGCATACAAATTGAGCGGTACTTTTGCAACGGATGTATCCGATGCTTCAGGTACGCTTTACTTTGACGTTAAGAACAGAACATGGTCAAAGGAAATGTGCGAGATTTGTTCCATTAAGCCTGAATGGCTTCCTAAGGTTTTCGAAAGCTACGAGAAAATCGGAACATTGGTTCCTTCCATTGCTTCCGAACTCGGTATTCCTGAGACATGCGTAATTGCAGCAGGTGCAGGCGATAATGCCGCAGCCGCTGTAGGTATGGGTATCATCGGAAACGGCGGATGTAATATTTCCCTCGGTACTTCCGGCACTATCTTTATGTCAAACGATAAGTTTGGCGTTGATGAGAACAATGCTCTCCATTCTTTCTGCCACGCAGACGGCGGCTTCCATCTTATGGGCTGTATGCTCAGTGCTGCAAGCTGTAACAAGTGGTGGATGGAAGAGATTGTTAAGGATAACGACTTCAAGACAGAGCAGAGCAAGATTACAAAGCTCGGCGAGAACAGAGTTTTCTTCCTTCCTTATCTCATGGGTGAGAGATCTCCGATTAACGACCCTGATGCAAGAGGCTGCTTTATCGGTATGTCCATGGATACGAAGAGAGAAGATATGACACAGGCTGTTTTCGAGGGCGTTGCTTTTGCACTTAAGGATCAGTTTGAGGCAGCAGCTTCAATCGGCGTTAAGTTTGATAAGTCCTGCGTATGCGGCGGCGGTGCCAAGAGTCCGCTCTGGCGTCAGATTATCGCTGATGTTTTGGACATCACTTTGGTTCAGACAGAGAATGAAGAAGGTCCTGCTTTGGGCGGTGTTATTCTTGCAGGTGTTGCGGCAGGCGTTTTCGCTGATGTTGAAGAGGCATGCGGCAAGTTCGTTAAGACTGCAGGTGAGACAAAGCCTACAGCTGAGGGTGTAGCTGCTTATAAGGCGCGCTACGAAGAGTATAAGAGACTTTATCCTGCACTTAAGAGCGTTTTCGCTTTGAATGCAGGCAAGGCTTAATAAATAAAAGGAGATATCATTATGCAGATTAAAAACGGTTTAAGTGCAGATTTTTCCAAGTACGGAAAGGTTATCACCAATGTTGATTTTTCTACAGTAATTGCAGCACTCGAGAAGATTGAAATTCCTGAGAATGTTAACTATGAGCCTTCTGTTGAAAGCCTTGAGAAGGCTGACTGCTACAAGGACATCAAGACAACTTTCTACGGTGAGCTTCCGGTTGAAATCGGTTACTGTGCAGGTCATAACGAACTCTTGAACGCTGTTGAGTATCACAGAAGTTCTGAGATTAACATTTTCGCTACCGACGCAATCCTTATCTTGGGTTTGCAGCAGGATATCGAAGACGGTTTTAAGTATGACACATCCAAGATGGAAGCCTTCTTCTTCCCTAAGGGAACAGCTGCTGAAGTTTATGCTACTACACTTCACTATGCACCTTGCGGTGTAGACGGAAACGGTTTTATGGTTGGTGTTTGCCTCCCATACGGAACAAACTTCGCTTTGGAGCAGGAGCACAAGGCTGGTGATGAGGATCAGCTCCTCACAGCTCAGAACAAGTGGCTCATCGCTCATCCGGATGCTGCTTCCGAGGCAGGTCATTATATGGGTCTTTACGGAAAGAACCTCAATATCAATGAGTAATATTATTTAAAGAATAAATATATATGGAGGAATCATAATATGATTAATTTACCTGACGTAAAATTGGGAATCATTGCTGTAAGCCGTGACTGCTTCCCAATTACATTGTCCGAGAAGAGAAGAGCTGCTATTAAGGCTTCTTATGTTGGAGACCTTTATGAGTGCCCTGTAACAGTTGAGAACGAGCTCGATATGCTCAAGGCTGTTGAAGATGTTAAAGCTAACGAGTGCAACGCTCTCGTAGTTTTCCTCGGAAACTTCGGTCCTGAGACACCTGAGACACTTATCGCTAAGAATTTCGACGGTCCTTGCATGTTCGTTGCAGCTGCTGAGGGTGACGGCGATATGGTTAACGGCAGAGGCGACGCTTACTGCGGTATGCTTAACTGCTCTTACAACCTCGGAATGCGTCATTTGAATGGCTACATCCCTGAGTATCCTGTTGGAACAGCTACAGAAATCGCTGATATGATTAAGGAATTCGTTCCGATTGCTCGTGCCGTTATCGGTGTTAAGAACTTGAAGATTATCACATTCGGCCCACGTCCTCAGGACTTCTTCGCTTGTAATGCTCCTATCAAGGGCCTTTATGAGCTTGGTGTTGAGATTGAAGAGAACTCTGAGCTTGATCTTTTGGTTTCTTACAAAGAGCATGCTAACGACCCACGTATCCCAGAGATTTGCGCTGATATGGCAAAAGAGATGGGCGAGGGCAAGTACTATCCTGATTTGAACGCTCGTATGGCTCAGTTCGAGCTTACACTCCTTGACTGGGCTGAGAACCACAAGGGTTCAAGAAAGTATGTTGCATTTGCTGATAAGTGCTGGCCTGCATTCCCTTCACAGTTCGGTTTTGAGCCTTGCTATGTTAACAGCCGTCTCGTAAGCCGTGGTATTCCGGTATCTTGTGAAGTAGATATTTACGGTGCTCTTTCCGAGTACATCGGTATGTGCATTTCTTACGATGCAGTTACACTTCTCGATATCAACAACTCTGTTCCTCAGTACATCTATGATGAGGATATCAAGGGTAAGTACGATTACGAGTTGAACGATACATTTATGGGCTTCCACTGCGGTAATACACCATCTTGCAAGATGTGTGCAGATCGTGCAGTTAAGTATCAGCTCATCCAGCACAGAGTTCTTGAGCCGGAAGGATCTGATCCGGATATCTCAAGAGGTACTCTCGAGGGTGATATCGCTGCAAGCCCGATTACATTCTATCGTTTGCAGTGCAACAGTGACGGAGAACTCGTTTCTTACATCGCTGAGGGTGAAGTTCTTGACGTTAAGACACGTTCATTCGGTGGTATCGGTATTTTCGCTATTCCTGAAATGGCTCGTTTCTATCGTCATGTTCTCGTTCAGAAGAGATATCCACACCACGGTGCAGTTGCTTTCGGTCACTACGGAAAGCTCCTTTTCGAGACATTCAAGTTCCTCGGAATCAAGGATATCGCTTACAATCAGCCTAAGAATCTCCCATATCCTACAGAGAATCCTTTTGCTTGATTTTTTGACGGAAGTTTGATTTAACTTTATAGAAAAGCTCTTCCTCTTTTTGAAGGAGGAGGAGCTTTTTGAATGATATATTTGTTGAGGTGTATATGAATAATACAGAATTACAACTTATGGCTGCTAATGTTCGTAAGGGCATTGTTACAGCAGTTCACAGCGCAAATTCCGGCCATCCGGGCGGATCTTTGTCTGCAGCAGATATGTTCACTTTCCTCTATTTTGAGCAGATGAACATCGACCCGGAAAATCCTCGCATGGAGAACCGCGACAGATTTGTTCTTTCCAAGGGTCACACATCACCGGGTCTTTACTCTGCATTGGCTCATCGCGGATATTTCCCTGTTGAAGATCTTACAACATTCAGAAAACTCGGTTCACGACTTCAGGGTCATCCTTGCATGAACGAGACTCCGGGTGTAGATATGAGTTCCGGTTCTTTGGGTCAGGGCTTGTCCGTAGCTTGCGGTATGGCATTGAATGCTAAGCTTTCCGACAAGGACTACAGAGTTTATGCTCTTTGCGGCGACGGTGAGATTCAGGAAGGTCAGATTTGGGAGGCTTCAATGTTTGCAGGCGCTCATAATCTCAATAACCTTACAGTTATCGTTGATAACAACGGTCTTCAGATTGACGGACGTGTTGCAGATGTTTGCTCCGTTTATCCTATTGCCGATAAGTTTAAGGCTTTTAACTTCAACGTAGTTGAGATTGACGGTCATAACTTCGACGAAATCAGAGCTGCTTTCAAGAATGCTGAGGCTTGCACAGATAAGCCGACTGCAATCATCATGAAGACAGTTAAAGGTAAGGGTGTTTCCTTCATGGAAGATCAGGCAGGTTGGCACGGTAAGGCTCCTAACGATGAGGAGTATGCTGTTGCTATGGCAGATCTCGATGCGATCATCGCAAATATTGAGAAAGGCGGTAATGCGTGACTATGAGTTACAAATTCAGTGATACAAAAATTGCAACAAGAGACAGTTACGGTAACGCTCTTGCTTCCATGGGTGAAGTTTACGATAACCTCGTAGTATTGGATGCCGATTTGGCAGGTGCTACAAAGACAGTAACATTTAAGAAGAAGTACCCTGAGCGTCACATCGACTGCGGTATCGCAGAGTGTGATATGACAGGTATTGCAGCAGGTCTTGCAACTTGCGGAAAGATTCCTTTCATTTCTTCTTTTGCTATGTTTGCTTCCGGACGTAACTATGAGCAGGTTAGAAACTCTGTTTGCTATCCAAACCTCAACGTAAAAATCGGTGCTACACATGCAGGTATTACAGTTGGTGAAGACGGTGCTTCTCACCAGTGTCTCGAGGATATTTCTCTTATGAGAACTATTCCTAATATGACAGTAATCGTACCTTCCGATGATATCGAGGCTAAGGCAGCTGTTAAGGCAGCTTGCGAGAAGGTTGGTCCTGTTTATATGAGATTCGGTCGTGCTGCAGTTCCTGTAATTAACGATGTACCTGATTATAAGTTTGAAATCGGTAAAGCTATCGTTTTGAAGGAAGGTACTGATGTATCCCTCTTCTGTAACGGAGTTATGGTAGCAGAGACATTGGTAGCAGCTGAGAAACTCGAAGCTGAGGGAATCTCTTGTGAAGTTATTAACATTCACACAATCAAGCCTATCGATAAGGATGCTGTTATTGCTTCAGCTAAGAAGACAGGTAAGGTTATTACTCTTGAAGAGCATTCAATCATCGGCGGTTTGGGCAGTGCTGTTGCAGAAGTTTTGGCAGAGAATTGTCCTACAGCTATGAAGCGTATCGGTGTTGAGGACGTTTTCGGACAGTCCGGTAATGCTAAGGCTCTCATGAAGGAGTACGGTTTGGATTCTGACGGCGTTTATGCTAAGATTAAGGCATGGTTGAACTAAAAGATAATAAATACGTTGAAATAAACGAGGAAAGTGAAGCAGATTTAGCTTCCGATAATCTTAGAAATTCAAACGAAATCAATCGAAGGAACTTGAAAGAGTTCCTTCCTTGGTTTTGGACTTATTATAAGTGGTGGGTGATAGTGCCTGCCCTTATTATTGCGGTAATTGTTTCGTTTGTTGTTTCGATAATTAAATCCAAGAAAGATTATTATCTGTACTTTGCTTTGGTTAATGTGCAAATTACCGATGAAGAGATTTTCGATGATATGATAACAAATTATGAAAATACTATAGGATCGGAAATCGAAATTAACTATGACGATAATTTCAGACACGCGCTTAAGACTGATGCTGAATACTATTATGACGATTCAGTAAGCGCCCAGGATCAAAGAATGATAGGTCTCATAGTAAACGGGCAGTTGGATGTCAGCGTTATGAATACAAGGTGTATCGATGATTTATTTGCTGGTGAGCACTTAAGTAATTTAGAAGAAATCCTTCCGAATGAGGTTTTCGAAAAAGTTGAAAACGAGATTTACTACTGCGACGGTGTGGCAGTAGGAATATCAGTTGATGCTTTTACCTGTTTTGACAATGTCGGATACAGAGAAGGCGACACTTATTATGTGATTGTTCCGAAAACGACAGATAAAACAGAGGAAGCGGTGGCATTTATTGAATACTATTTGGGTTAATTCTCTTCGCTGTCGGAAATGTCAGTCGAAATATCTGTTTCTTCGGTTTCCTCAGAAATCTCATCTGAATCAGAAGACTTTGAAGTCTCTTGCTTGGCATTTGCCTCGGCAAGAGATTTTTTGTCAATTCCGAGAATTCTGTCAATAAAGAAACCGCAGAACCAACACATAAGGGCACAGCCCATAAATAATGAAAATGAAAATATGTAAACACCGAATGCGGCGTTAAAGTCTATGAGTAAATAAAGGAATGCATAGATAACAAGTATAAAAATAGTAGTAGGTAGTTTAGCAAAGCCGAAAATCAACGCATTCTTAACGGTAGTCTTGATAGTTTGGTTAAGTGTAGCCTGCATCGGAAAAGCATAAAAAATAATCGATACTACAAAAAACAACAGGATGAAGACCGGAATCTGAAGAGCAACATACTTCGCATCAATAAGATTATTAATTACATAAAGATCGGCAATAAGGAAACAAAGCGCAAGAAATGTAGGAATCCAAATAATTGTCGAGTTTTTAAAAGATGATTTAAACTCGGCAAAATACTCCTTGAAAACAGTAGGATGATTTCCCAAATGAATCTCATGACAAATTCGGTATAAGGCACTTAATGAAGCACCGATAGTAAAGATTGGGATGCAGGTAATAATAAAAATAAGATTAACAATAATTAAGTTGGCAATAGCGGTTAAAAACCTCATTGCAGGATTCTCTTGATTAAAAATAGAATTATCCATATATACTCCGATGTTTATATATTTTGCACAAATAGAATTTAATAAAAATGAACAATAAACCAATAAATAAATTAACCCTTAGGCTCAAAAGTGTCAACCTGAGTTGTACGAAGTGCAGTAATTGCGTTGTGTAATTTAACGATTTTTTAAAGCAGATTAACCAATTTTCTCCCGAAATCAGCAAGAAATGTATAAGGTTTGGCGGGTAATAGCAAAATATGTAAAAGACTAAGCGGGTTTTATGCGGTATCATATACGTGTAGTAACAAGAAAGGCCTAGTTTTCTACAAATTAAACAAAATCTATTTCGGAGGTTATTATGAAAAAGATTATTGCAAGTGCTCTTTGCCTTACAATGGCTGCAGCTATCTTCGCTGGTTGTGACAACACAACTAAAGAGACAGTAGCTCCAAGCGGTGATGCTCCAGCAACAACAGCAGCTCCAGAGGGAAGCGATGCTCCAGCAACAACAGCTGGTGAAGTTTCCGGCGACAAGACTGTTATCAACTTGTGGTCATTCACAGATGAGGTTCCTAACATGATTGAGAAGTACAAGGAGTTGAACCCAGATTTCGCTTCTAAGTACGATGTTAAGGTTACAATCATCGCTACAACAAACGGTGAATATCAGCCAGCTCTTGACGCAGCTCTTATGGGTGGCGGAGAAGATGCTCCTGATATGTTCTGCGCTGAGGCTGCTTTCGTATTGAAGTATACACAGGGCGAGGGCTCTGCGTTTGCTTGCCCATACGAGGATCTCGGTATTGATGTTAACGCTGCTATTTCTGAGGCTGCTATCGCTGATTACTCTGTTAAGATCGGTACAAACCCAGACGGTAAGGTAGTTGGTCTTGGCTATCAGGCAACAGGCGGATGCTTTATCTACAGACGTTCTATCGCTACTGAAGTTTTCGGTACAGACGATCCTGCTGCAGTTGCAGATGCAATCGGTGGCGGTTCACAGAGCTGGGATAAGTTCTGGGAAGCTGCTCAGACACTCGCTGACAAGGGCTATGTAATTTGCTCTGGTGATGGTGATATCTGGCACGCAGTTGAGAACAGCTCTTCTTGCGGTTGGGTTGTAGACGGTGCTCTTACAATCTCTCCTGAGCGTGAGGAATTCTTGGATCTTTCTAAGGATCTTAAGGACAAGGGTTTCACAAATGACACATCTGACTGGACAGACGCATGGTATGCTGATATGGCTGGTGAAGGTGCTAAGGGTTGCTTCGGCTTCTTCGGACCTGCTTGGCTTATCAACTACACAATGGGTGACAACTGTGGTTCAACATCCGGTGACTGGGCTGTAACAAACTCTCCTGTTGGTTTCTTCTGGGGCGGTACTTGGGTACTTGCTAACAAGGACGTAGCTAACGCTGACGCAGATAAGAAGCAGGCTATCGCTGATATCATCTACTGGATCACACTTGACTGCACAGAGAACGGTTTGCAGTATCGCTGGGCTAACGGCTTGATGAATGATGCTGGTACTAAGGACTCTGTTGCTTCTGCAACTGTTATGAATATGTCCGATGGTACTGTTGCATTCCTCGGTGGTCAGAACATGTTCGAGTACTTTATCCCTGCTAACGATTATGCTAACGGTACTTGCCTTACACCTTATGATGAGACAATCAACGGTCTCTTCCGTGCTCAGGTAAATGCTTACAGAAACGGTGAGAAGGATCGTGACGCAGCTCTCGCTGACTTCCAGTCTGCTGTTAACGAGCAGCTTGGTTTCTAATTAGTTGATTTGACTTAACAGTTAATTAATTAATGCCTTATTTTGGGGGCGGTTTCGTAAGTTACCGCCCCCATTTTATAAGGAACCCGAATTAGATTTATTCAAAATTTTCAGTTTTTCGAAAGTGAGGTAAACATAGTGGAAAAAAGAAAATTCGTCAGTTATTCCAAATATGGTTACATTTTCTCAATACCTTTCGTTCTTGCATTTTTGATATTTACTCTTTATCCTGTTGCGTATACGTGTGTAATCGGTTTTACAGACCTTAAAGGTATGGGTAAGACAGATTTTAAGATGTTGGAAAATCCGTTTAAGAACTTTGTGGATATTCTTACCTCCAAAAACAGAGGTTCGTTCTTGGAGAGTCTCGGAAATACATTTATTATGTGGATTTTCAACTTCGTTCCGCAGATTCTTTTGGCTCTTCTCCTTACTGCTTGGTTTACAGACAGCAGATCCAAGGTTAAAGGTCAGGGTTTATTCAAGGTATTATTCTATCTTCCAAATATCATCACAAGTGCTACAGTAGCTATTTTGTTCAGAGCATTCTTCGGTTATCCTATGGGACCGATTAATGATTTGTTTGCGAAGGTATATGGTATATTCCATAACGGTGCTACTATGGAACCGGTAAACTTCTTTATCAGTAAACCTACTACAAGAGGTGTTATTGCATTTATTCAGTTCTGGCAGTGGTACGGCAATACTATGGTACTCCTTATTTCAGGTGTTATCGGTATTGATCCGGCAATTTTTGAAGCTGCTGATATGGACGGTGCTAACAGAAGACAAACATTCTTCAAAGTTACACTTCCATGTATCAGAACTATTATCTTGTACGTTCTCGTTACAAGTATGATTGGTGGTTTGAACATGTTCGATATTCCACAGCTTTTGAATCAGGGTAATCCGGACTTGTCAACACTCACCACAAGTATGTATATTCGTAATCAGGCTTTCTCCGGTTCTTATATGTATAACAGAGCTGCCGCTGCAAGTATGATTATGTTTGTTATCATTATGGCTCTTTCCGTCGGTCTTTTCTTTATCCTTCGTGACAAAGATGAGGCAGAACTTAAGAAGATCCGTAAGAAGGAATTGAAAGCACAGCGTGCTGCTGCTAAGGGGGTTTGATTATGGCTACAAATGTACAACCAAAAAAGACATTATCTAAGCAGCAGGATTCAGCATTGATTAAGACATTTATTTATATCGTATGTATTATTCTTGCTATTTTGAGTATTGCTCCTTTCTATATCATGATTGTTAACTCAACCAGATCTACTGAGCAAATTCAGCATCACGCACTTTCTCTTATTCCTGGTACTAACCTTGCTAAGAACTGGAAAGTATTCGAAGGTAAGACATTTAATGTTGGTACGGGCTTTTTGAATTCCGGTATTATTGCCGTTAGTTCAACAGTTCTCAATATGTATTTCTCTGCTCTCACAGCATATGCTTTGACAGCTTATGAGTGGAAATTGAGAGAACCTTTCTTTAAGGTTATTATGGGCGTTATGATGATTCCTGCTCAGTGTACAACAATCGGTTTCTATCAGATGGCTTATAAGCTCGGACTTACAAATAACATTCTTATGCTTATTTTGCCTTCGATTGCTGCTCCTATGACAGTTTTCTTCTTGAGACAGTATCTCCAGGCTTCTCTTGAGTTTGAAATTATCCAGTCAGGTCGTATCGACGGTGCAGGTGAGTTCAGAATCTTTAACAGCATTATTCTTCCAATTATGAAGCCGGCTATTGCTACACAGGCAATCTTTTCTTTCGTAGGATCTTGGAATAACTTGTTTATGCCTATGATTCTTCTTACAGATAAAGAGAAGTATACAATGCCTATCATGATTGGTCTCCTCAATGGTGATATTTACAGAACCGAGCACGGTGCAATTTATCTCGGTCTTACTCTTACAGTAATTCCTTTGATTGTTGTTTATTTGCTCCTTTCTAAGTACATCGTTGAAGGTGTTGCTGTTGGTAGTGTTAAGTAATAAATACTACTTAGGTAAAAATTCTTTAAAGATACGGTGCAACCTTTTGGTTGCACCGTTTTTTATGCACGTTTTTACGGTATCTACATGAAGCATTGGGTGCTTATTTGAACTTTTTGAAAACAATAAGAAAAATGGTGTTTCTTGTTGCTTTTGAGTCTTATAATAAAAGTATCAAAAAGTGTGAATTGTCTCGTTAACGCTTTCCCGGGTTACTTAAACTAAAGTTCCATAGTTGGATTTATATTTGTCACAGAAGAAATGATAGTTAAATAAATTTTTATCAGTTAATTAATCCTGCTGCAGGGATACATCTTTTTCTGCAGTTTGGTTAATCAATATAATCTAATTATTCAGGAGGAAAAAAAGATGGATTTTTCAAAAGAACAGCTTAGAAAGATAAGCGAAGCCAAGTCTGTTGAGGAACTTGTTGCTCTTGCTAAAGCAGAGGGAATCGAGGTTTCTGAGGAAGAAATCAAGGAAAAGTATAACCAAATACACAAAGAGGGTGTTCTTTCCGACGAAGAACTCGATAATGTAGCCGGCGGAAGTCTTTGTGGCAGACCTGATCGTGTTGATATTGTTTCCTATGGCGGAGGTCAGGCAATTTGTCCTTCTTGCGGTGGTACTGTAACAAGGTGGAAGGATCAGGTTGGTGTTGGTGAAGATGCTTACGAATTGCATGGTTGCAGTGTCTGCGGAAGAAAGTTCCGCCGTTATTATTCCGGTGACGAATGGACAGTGGATGAATAAGCCACATTTGGTCAGGATTATCGATGAAATATATTTTATCTGAACACATTGCGCTTCGTTCATGGAGGCTTGTTCCTTATGCCTATTACATAAAGGGCAGTCGTAATGCACACGGACTGAAACAGAACGAATATGAACTTCTGAAACGTTGCGACGGTAGACAGGATCTTACGGATTCACCACTTTTGCAGGACTTGATAAGACGAAATCTTTGCAGACCTTTGGTAGGAAGCGAAGAACTTTCTTCTTGGCAACTTGAAAAGGTCTGCGATAACCGCTATTTTCCTGCGATGAATTGGATGATTACCGGCAAGTGCAACTATAACTGTCTGCATTGTTTTAATGCCGCCGATAATGAGCGCTTGCAAAGCGAATTTTCATTGGATGAGGCTGAAAAACTTATTTGTGAGGCTGAAAAATGCGGAATCAACGCTTTTACCATTACCGGTGGTGAGCCGATGCTTCACCCGTATTTCATGGATATTATCAGAAGTATTTATGAACACGGAATGTTTGTGGAGGAACTTAATACAAACGGTTTTTTCATCACGCAGGAAATACTTGACGAGATGAAGGGTATCGGATGTTTCCCTCTGATGAAGATTTCTTTTGACGGTATCGGTCATCATGATTGGTTACGCAATCGCCAAGGCGCGGATGATATTGCACTGCGAGCTATTCGACTTTGTATTGAAAATGGTTTTCGTGTGAAAGTTCAAACTAATGTTCATAGGCTGAACGTAGATACAATGCTTCCAACTGCGCTTCTTCTGAATGAAATGGGTGTCAGCATGATGCGTATCATCCGAACAACGGAAGCACCTCGCTGGTTAAAAAATGCCGGAGATGCTTGTTTAACTTTGGAAGAGTATTTTGATCAGATGCTGATGTTTCTGAAGGAATATGCAAAAACTGACAGTAAAATGAAAGTTGATATATGGCAGTTCATTTACATAGATCCAAGAAACAAAACTTACAGCCCGAGAGCAGTGCAATGCGGGATTAATGAGTACCGCGATTCTTTGCCTGTATGCAGAGGTAATCGCGGAATGGTAGCTGTAGGTGCAAACGGCAATTTATATCCGTGTCATCAGATGTCCGGATATTATGAACAACACGACTGGTTTCTGGGTAATGTTAAGACAGACGGGTTGCAAAAATATCTGAAAGACAGTTCGTATTTGCAAAATGTCTGTACGACGGTGAAAGAACTGGCTGAACATAATGAAAAGTGTGCGAATTGTCGGTGGTTTAAGTACTGTTGCGGCGGGTGTCGTGCAGTAGGTTTGGCTTTGACAGAAGATGTTTTCGGAGAGGATTTGTCTAAATGCCTATTTTTCGAGGAAAACTATTGGCAAAAAACGGATTCGGTATTGCCGGGTTATTGTAGTGCATATAAACAAGTTCTTGAAAGTGAAAACCGGAGTTGATTTGTATTTCTATGTTTTAGCAACTTGGTTTTGCCGAAAGTGATTCAATGCAAAAATATAGAAACTGTCCCAAAACAAAGTACGGTTTTGGGACAGTTTTTTTCTTCTTTAAACCCGAAATTCTGCAAATCCGCTGTGCTTTCTTTGCCTAGATGCACTGTTTTTGAATGATTTTGTGTAAAAGCGTATAGAATTGGCTATCGAGCTTTAATCTATACGCTTTTTTCTTCTTTGTGGACGTTCTTAAGATGCCCCGCGATGTAAAAAGCGTATAGAATCCACGCTTTTTTCGATTCTATACGCCTTCGGGTACTTCAGATTAGGGTTACAGTCCCAGATGCAACACCAAAAGCGTATAGATTTGAAAATAAAGATTAATCTATACGCTTA
>JAZLML010000055.1:0-77119 GCA_045598625.1 Saccharofermentans sp. | reverse complement strand
TAGGCTAAAATCTCGAAAAAACGGATTTTTAGCCTATTTCAATATTTGTAACAGATTAAGAAAATGAATATAGTCGGAATAGAACGAAATTATAAGTTTCGTGTCAGCAATCGCAAGTTGTGTATTGACGTGGACCATTAGACTAAGTTTCGATGTATATTCTGAGACAGCCCCGTTTACTTTTATTAGCCTATAACCTGATTACTCTTCGTCGTCGCTCTTCTTGGATTGACCCAAAAAGTCTTTAACTTTGTCGAAAGTACCGCCGCCGTACAATGCGCCGAGCAGGCAAACACCGACTACAATATAAACGAGGATGTCGGCATTAAGATTAAACTTGTTGATGACAAGGAAAATGCAGAAAAATACGGCAGCTCCGATAATGATCGGAAGACATCCCTTAAGAGCTCCCGCTATACCCTTCTCCTTCACGCTGAACAAAAGTTCAACACCGATAAAAATGACAAGTGCTCCGACAACGAGAAGTCCCGTCTGTGCCGCAGGTGAGAAAGAACTTAAAATCGCTTCCTTCTTTACGAGATACCAAAATGCCAAGAAAACGGCAATCATTACTATGCCTCTGACTGTCTTACCCATAAAAACCTCCTCAAAAATAACAGTGTAACACTGTTACAAAATCATAATTTTCAGGCGTTTTACGTCTGAGCCTTCTCTTCACACTTTTCCTTTTCGAAAACCCATTAAAGTAGCGGTAGCAATAAGTCTTTCGTTCTCATCGGTAACCTTAACCTCGTATGAAGCTATGGTTCTTCCGTTTTTGATAACGCTTGTCTCGGCATAAAGGTACTCACCGCGTGCGGGACTGTTAAAAATGATGTTTGAACTCAAAGTATTTGTAAGTTCGTTTCCGCAGTTGGCAGCCAAAGCAAATGTAAAATCCGCAAGCGTATAAATACAACCGCCCATACAGTTACCGTCCGCATTCTTATGTTTCTCGGTAACATGAAGGGAGGTTCTCGCGTAATTCTCTTTTACTTCCAGAATTTCGATACCGGTAGTCTCAATCGCATAGATGTCGTTCTTGAAAAAATCTCGTATCTCTCCCGGTTCCATAATGCCTCACTTATTAATCCGTACTAAGGATAGAATATCGTTTTTAACGGTAAAAAAAAAGAGGAAATCTTAAATTCGATTTCCTCTTAAATACTGGAGCCGATTGCGAGACTCGAACTCGCGACCTGCTGATTACAAATCAGCTGCTCTACCAACTGAGCTAAGTCGGCAACTCAAGCAAGAAAGATTATATATTAGCGTATATATATTGTCAACAACAATTTGCAACAGTTTTCATAGTAATTTTTACGTCCCAACTACGTGGTCAAAGCCCCGTAAATAAATGCTATAATTGAAACATGTGAGGTAAGTTATGGCAATTATCACTATATCAAGACAAAGCGGCAGTCTCGGAGACGAACTTTCACGTTATCTGGCCGATAAGCTCGGTTGCAAGGTAATAACAAGAGAATATGCCTTGGAGAACTTTTTCGGTGATTTAAACGAAGGAACCGTAAATCGTCTGAACGAAAGCGCCAAATTCTTCCTCTCTTCCATGAAAGAAAGCGACGTTACTTATAAAGAATGCCTTATTTCAAAGCTTCTTTCAACCGCTGACGAGCTTAAGCCTGACGAGAATCTGATAATTGTCGGTTTAGGCGGTTGCGTTATATTTAAAGATAATCCGAAAGCTTTAAACATCAGAGTTTTCTCATCCGAGGAAACCCGAATTAACCGCATAGCAAAACGCCTCAATATAACTTCCGAAGCAGCCTCCAGAACCATCGAAATCGGCGACCGCAAGCATAAGAAGTTTGTGAGCACGCTTTTCGAGCGCGATTTGAACGATTCAGACTTATATGATTTATCCATAAACACAGACCGAATGACGGTAGACGAAGCAGCTTCGGCCGTAATAAGTTTTGTAAGTGCGCGTAATTTACGAAACCGAATAACCGAAGAAACGTTAAATACTGAAGTCGCAGATCACCAGACCGAGAGTATAGTATTCAAAAATCAGACAGAAGAAGAGTTCGCCAGAATTTTGGATATGTATAACATTAAATGGAATTACGAACCAAAGACATTTCCGATTGAATGGGACGCCGAAGGAAATATCAAGATGGCATTCTCGCCTGATTTTTATCTCCCGAAATACGATACATACTTGGAACTTACCGTAATGGATCAACGTTATGTAACGAAGAAGAACAAGAAGCTTCGCAAGGTAAAAGAACTTTACCCGGGAACCAACATAAGAATAGTTTATAAGAAAGACTTCACCGAACTTTGCGCGAGACTTAAAATGCTCGGCGAAGATAGCAATAAGGAGTAAATATGTCAGACAGTAAAATGCCGGAAATCGAGAAAATCCTCTACAGTAAAGAGGAAATAGCTTCTAAAGTTGAATCGTTGGGCGCCCGGATTACCAAAGACTACGGCGGCAGCAACCTTGTTGTTATAGGTGTCGTAAACGGTGCCTTATATTTCTTCTCGGATCTGACACGCAGCATTGATATTCCGATTGAAATAGATACGATAGGTTTCGGCAATATTCCGGACACCACTTCAAAAACAGGAAGAGTAAAAATCACAAAGGAAATCGGTATAGATATCGAAGGCAAAGATGTAATTATCGTTGAGGATGTCGTAAGAACAGGACTTACTACGGCTTATTTACTTTCCGAATTGGAGAACAAGCATCCGAAAAGTATTTCCATAGCTGCGATGCTTTTTAATCCTGATCGCCTTTTGCTTTCACTGCCTATTAAATATTACGGCTACGAAATTAACGATAAATGGCTTATAGGTTACGGCCTTGATATTAACGGAATCGGAAGAAATCTTCCGTATATTGCCGTGTTGAAGAAATGATTCTTTCCTTTGCATAAGAACTCGTTCCGATAAAGATGTAAGCTTTAACAAAATTCAGGCATAAAATAGTTCCGACGAACCCATCCCAAGCCATGTCATCGAAACCATCTACAAAAGCCCTTTAAGTATTAAGCCTCTTACCGGTCACAAACCAATCAACCATCACCCAACGTGTCATCTAAACAACGACTCCCATTCACCGTTTAATCAGTCTCTTATTAATCTACGTTTACGATCGAAGAAGTACACCCGCTTCAATCAAGTAAACTATACCGGTTACTCGGTTTGCATCATCAGATGCAAGTCATCTGTGACATCGAACCTCTGCCTGTCGGTTGCGACATCTCGCAAACCGCGGATTGAAATCCGACTGCTGATTGTTACGACCTGCGACTTGCGGTCAGCATCCCGACCCGTCAATCGCTGCTCGTTCTCCGACTGCATCAAATGCTTCGTCGGCGGCCTCCGTATCGAAAACTGGCTGTTCTCGTATTCTTCGGAACTGTCTCCATTATAGAATGGATCAGCGTGTAACACAATTGTAACAAAACGCCAAATCAAAAATCTTTTATTGTGCATTGTGTACACTTTATACAAAACCCCCAGGGTTGTATAATATTAATGTTGTGAGATTGCACAAAAACTTTGCTAATCAAAACAATTCATACAGACATCTGTCTTCGAAGTTCACTGCATTCAGTATTTCCTTACGGCAAAAGTCCTCTATTTTACTTTCTTCACTGATGTTTACTATTCTCTTGATTCCGGCATCGAGTGCTGCTTTTGTTCCCTCTTTTGAGTCCTCAAAAACAATAATGTCCTCGGGCTTCTTTCTAAGCTCTTCCATTGCCTTCAAGTAAAGATCCGGGAAAGGCTTTGGTCTGACAGTCGATTCCCGATTCTTATTAAACGAGGTCTCTATATCGAACCATCTGTCAAAACCGAAACGGTCAAAATAAAGTTCAAGGTCAAAACGGCTTACATTGGTAACTAAGAACATTTCCGTGCCGCTCGTTTTCAAGAAGTCAAGATACTTCTCCAAACCCGTTACCGTATCAATTCTCGAATCGGCAAAACGTTCGCGATAGATTTTGCACTTCAAATCTAAACACATATCTATAGACTTACTCGTTGCATTTACTTCGTTCAGAAAATAAATAGGGCCGTGGGCCCAAAGCAACTCATAGAAATCGTCCCTATGCCGTTCGGATCCGCAGAAAGAAAAAATCGCATCCTTCCAGGACTCATCCTGGAGGACACGATCTTTAATTAATGTTCCGTTAACGTCAAAAAATGCCGTCGGCATGCTCATCTTAAGCCTTAACCTCAGGCTTGGAAGCGTTCTTCTTTGCAATAACACCCTTAAGGAGCTCAAGACCGATGATAATTGCAATACCGATAAGGAAGAACCAGATGTTAAAGGTTCCGAAAGACATTGCAGGCATTGGATTATCCAAGGATTCAGGACCTCTTACGATTGCATAAAGAGAACCGAGCATAAGTCCGATAACAAGGAAAATAGTCTGTGCCCTGAAACGCGACAAACACTTTTTAAGTATTCCGATAAAGCAAACAAGTCCGAAAACAACACCGAGACCGAAAATTATGCAAATAGGAAGTGCAGGCATCAAATCCAAGTGCAAAACGTCCTTTACTGATGTGATTACCGTCATATAAAGACCGAAAATCAAAAGAAGTGTCGAACCTGAAATACCCGGAAGCACCATGGCACAAATAGCTACCGCACCACATACAAAAAGGTAGATACCTGAACCGAGACCGAGCGTAAATGCACCGCTGTCAGCCGAAGCACCGGAATTAAGAAGTGTGATTCCGACAACTATTGCAGCACCGATCGGGATAAAAAGAAGCGACCAGATTTTTTCTTTCAAGACCTTCTTCTCCTCGATTATCACGAGCGGGATTGCCGCAAGAACAAATCCCAAGAACATCGAACTTATCGGATAAATATTCTTCTCAAAGAGGGCTGAAAGAACAAGAACTGCGGAAATCATTCCGACGCCCCAACCGAGACCCATTTTTATTAAGAAAAGCAACGCCTTCTTCTTCTCTTCCTTCGTACCTTTAAGTAAATTGGATACAGCACCTACAAATTCATCATAGAAGCCCATAATAAAAGCTATAGTTCCGCCTGATACGCCCGGAACGCTGTCGGCAAGCGCCATCAAAAATCCGCCTAAAACAGTAAACATGAGTTTCCCTTCCTTTTATAAATTCATCGGAAATATATTATAGGTATTCCCTGATTTTGTCACGCAATTTGTAAAATCCCTGAACACTGTTCTCCAAAAAGTAGTAATGCATCACGTACGGAACCAATAAAACCAGGAACATGATACTTAATATAAGCGGAACGATATTCACGGTAACAGCCAAGGCAAGAACTGCCATTATCTCCATCAACGCAAACAGAACCGTAACTATAAGATGTATAAGTCTTTCGTGCTGGAAATATGAAATCTTGATTTCAAGTTCGGACAAAACATTCATAATTTCATCTTTAGAAGCCTTTTCCAAATCCTTGGCGATAAAATCCTTGATTCTACCCATATATTCTTTAATGTATGCTTTCATATCAGCCTCCGAAAAAACTCAGCTCTTGAAGCGTTTATTAATGTAATTGACATTGGATCTCTTATCAATCGTCCAAAGAGGTGCCAAAAGAAGTCTTCGCGGACCGTCACCCGTAAGCCTGTGAACCACGGTTCCCGTAGGAAGAATTTTTAAGGCATCGCTTACTATATCAAAATATTCCTCGCGGTCGGGTAAAGTCAATTCGCCGGTTAAATACTCCTGCTCCAAATCAGTCCCCTTAAGTACGTAAAGGCTAGTGAACTTAACACCGTCCGTTCCCGCATCGCAGGCGTGCTTTACACTCTGAAGCATCATCTCACGGCTCTCTCCTTTAAGCCCGAAAATAAGATGCGTAATAACATTTATGTCTCGTTCGTGAAGCTTTCTTACAGCCTCATCATAAACCGAGGTTTCATATCCGCGCCTTATCCACTTCGCAGTTTCTTCGTGCATTGTCTGAAGTCCGAGTTCCACAAAAACCGGTTTAACTTCGTTAGCCTCCGATATAACTTTCAAAATATCGTCAGGCAAACAATCAGGGCGCGTGGCAATGGAAATCGCGACTATGTCGGGATGTCTTAAAGCTTCTCTTAACGCAGACGAAAGATACTCGGCCGAACAGTAGGTATTGGTAAAGCTTTGGAAATAGCAAATAAATACGGCATTAGGTCCCGCTTTCTTACGAACACGCGAAATCGCCTCGTCGATTCGTTCGGTAACGGTTCCGTTTCTCTCGGAAAACTCACCCGAGCCGCCCTCGGAACAAAAAATACAACCGCGTGTTCCCTTGGTTCCGTCCCTGTTGGGACACGTAACATCAAGGCTTACTGCGGCTTTGTATGTTTTCGAACCGAACCGGTCCAAAAAATATTTATTTGCATCAAAGAATTCCATCTACATCATATTCTTCCGGATCAACCGCAAGCATATTGTCCTCGTTCTTTCGTGACGAAGATACAATCAAAACAGGAGAATCTGCATTTGCTTTCTCATAAAAATCAGGATCACATTCAATCTGATATACCGTAGAATCACCGGGAACACGTACAGAAATGTACTTCTTCTTGGAATCATGCTGACCATCTCTGGAAACGACTTTGCCGACAGTCATATAAACGGCATCGTCGAAACGTTTGGAGTCTCGGGCAATGTTGAGAAAGTAAACGTAAAAAATCGCAATGAAGCCGAGTACAATTATTGCAGCCATAGGAAGAATAACATCAGGCGGAAGCGTGGTCTCAAGTTCGTCCACATTAACAAAAAGCCAAATTACAACCAAAACAAAAACCAAAAGAAGAATAAACGTTATCAGTTTAGTTCTTGCAGAATCAAAAGAGTTCTTCTTTATTTTGGAACGGATGCCCTCGTCAAGTGAATTCCACATATCTTTTCCCTCCGTGTACATAAGTAGTATACACTAATTCTTAAATTTTATGTACTTTTGATATTGTCAATTTAAAAAATATCATTATCGTCACCGAACGAGGCTCGCGGCGTGTCATCGCTTGAAGGCTTATTAAGCTCTGCAAGACTCATAATGCTCTGATTTCCGAAACGCTCCTTAATACTGTCGATTGTCTCGGCCAGTTTTTTCTGACCTTCATTCTTCTTCTCATTCTCGAAAAAGCTCATCTGAACAGGCTCGTCCGTCCCCACAAGCGACGTAAGTCTTACGCCGATGCTCCTTACGGAAGTATGCCAATCATAGGAATCCTTAAAGAGTTCAACGGCTGCATTATAAATATCAGACTCGCGATAGGTAGGCATATATAAAACGCGCTGTTTCTCGTAAACCGAGAGGTCTTTGTCACGAACCGTTATCTGAAGAACATTACCCATAAGATTATGTTTACGAAGGCGGCTCGATACAGTAGAGGCAAGAGCGTGAAAAGTCGCTTTAATCTGTGTCATATCAGTCATGTCTTTGGCCGTAGTAGTGGAGTTTCCGACAGACTTCACGGTTCGCTTAAAGTCAGCGGGCATTACAGGAGAATTGTCGAGACCGTTCGCGTAATCCCAAAGCTGAGCTCCGTTTTTTCCGAGATATTTCAGCAAAAAACCTCGATCGCTTGCCGCAATATCACCGATTGTTCTGATATTGGCACGCATCAGACGTTCTGTCGTGGATTTTCCGACAAAAAGCAAATCGGAACACGAAAGCGGCCAAACTATTTCCTTAAAATTCTCCTCCGAAATCACCGTAAGAGCGTCCGGTTTTTTGTAGTCGGAACCGAGTTTGGCGAAAATCTTGTTGAAGCTTAATCCGATTGAACAAGTCAGGTTGAATTCATCCTTTACGCGCTGCCTTATTTCTTCAGCGATTTCAACCGGAGTTCTGCCGTTTAATGTATCGGTAATATCTATCCAGCACTCGTCAAGACCGAACGGTTCTACCAAATCGGAGTATTCTTCATACATTTCCCTAAGTTTACCCGAATAAAAAACATACTTGTCGTAATGAGCAGGAGCCTTAACGAGGTCCGGACACTTTCTTTCAGCTTGCCAGATTGCCTCTGCGGTCTTGACCCCGGCCTTAGAAGCCAATTGATTCTTGGCGAGAATAATTCCGTGTCTTTGCTCTTTATCGCCCACTACCGCCATCGGCACATCGCGATATTCCGGGTGAGCAATCATCTCAACCGAGGCAAAATAGCAGTTCTGATCGACGTGTAATATATATCTGGACAATTAAAGCCTTCCTCCTCGACTTTTTTCGGAGACGGTTTTCGAAAATTTATACAATAATTACATATTACACCAAAAGAAAAACAACATGAAAAAAGATGTATTTTTCGTCAGAACACCTAAAATTCAAGCTTTTACATAATAAAAATTAATTGTAAAGTATATGTGAATTTACTTGTTTTATATCCTGTGTGGTCTATAATTATATATGGAATTATCAAAATTAGTTATTATCGTAAAAAACATGGAGGTACAATTATGTCACAGCAAAAAATCCTTATAGTAGACGACGACAGTGATATTTTGGAAGTTAATTCGGCTTACCTTAAAGAAGAAGGTTTCGAGGTACATACAGCTACAACAATCGCACAGACAATGGAAAAAATTCAGATGAACAGTTTCGACTGTATCGTTTTGGACGTTATGCTTCCTGACGGAAACGCATTCGAAATTCCTTCAAGAATTGCAGTTTACAGCAAGGCTCCGATTATTTTCCTTACAGCAAAAGATCAGATGGAAGATAAGCTTGTAGGACTTCAGTCCGGCGCAGACGATTACATCACAAAGCCTTATTCCCTTCCTGAGTTGAGTCTTCGTATCAAGGCACACATCAAGCGTAATATGAAGAGCGAAGGATTCCTTATGGAGTTCAAGCCGCTTCTTATCAATATTAAGACACGTGAAGTTACAATCAAGGATCAGCCTGTTCACTTCACAAACCGTGAGTTTGATATTTTGAGGCTTTTGGCAGAGACACCGAACGTTATCGTTCCTTTCTCCAAGATTTATTCCCACGTTTGGGGTGACGATACACCTTGCGATAATCACCTCGTAATGGTTAACATCTCCTACATGAGAAAGAAGATGGAGAAGATTGCTCCTGAAATTACTTTCGTTAAGACTGAATGGGGTATCGGTTATTCATTTGCTTATCCGCCTGTAAAGAACAGCGTAGCAAGCGAATACTGATACAGTACTTGAACTTATCTCGGAAGGCCTCTTAGAAAGAGGCTTTCTGTTTTTAGGTGACAAAGAATGCACATAAGAAAACGCAAACTTCCAACAGACAGAAAAGCGTCAGTCCGTATGTACGTTACGGCTCTGGCATTCTTAATGTGCTTTCTCACCGTTACCCTGATTTTTCTTAACACCAATATTCGAAATGACAGTAAAATTGAATATGTAGACGGTTACTATAATTTAACCGAAAGCACTTATCCGAAAAGCGGCGCCGTATATTTGCAGAATCACTGGAGCTTTATTCCGGGCTTCAGACTGGAAGATATCGATGAGTCAACCGAATGGACAAACAAAGATATTCTTGCCAAATATAAGCATACAGAAGAAGCTGTTATTTTGGGCGGAGGTTGGAATTTTCTCGGAAATAAAAAGTATACCGTAAACGAGGGAATTTCAACGGACGAGTCTCCGTTTATTTTTGACGGATTGAACTTGAAATCTGCCGCTTATCTCATAACAATCAAACTTCCCGATGACAAATACGCATTAACGCTTAACCTTTCCGATGTGAACGGCAGAGCATATGTTTACTGCAACGGTATTTTTGTAGGAAATCTTGGGAATCCGACATATAACGATATGTTCAGATTCGACGGCGGATACAATAATCTGACCCTTCAGAAAAACAAAAACGGAAACATTGATTTGCTTATTGTCGTCTACAGCAATAATCTGGTATCGGATCCCGGCATAATTAACATTCCTGCATTTTATTCTACAAATGTTAATCCTATCTTACAATCCGCATCGGCAGTAATACTGTTTTTGGTATCGGCAACGGCACTTGTATGTATTATCGGCGGCTTTATGTTGAGAAAAACACTTGAGAATACCGCCGAATATTGGAGTTTGGTAGCATATATCATTACTTTCATACTCTATTACATTTTCGATATGGGATTTTGTTCCGCAGTCTCACTCATCAAAATCGGCATTAGATATTTCCTTCTTCTGACGAATGCTACTCTGTCATATACATTTGTTTCTTCTCTCACTGCAAGCAGCAATGTGAAGAAGGTTACCGATTTTCGAAAAGTCGATACAAAAATTGTCGTTTGCTTAGCTCTTTTTCTTTGGATATTGGCATTCCTTGATACAAGACTCATTTTGACAGAGTATATTTCCTTTGCTTCCCTATTTTTTATTTATCTGGTAGGTACGGGAAATCTTTTAAAAAGCATAATTTTCTTCCGAGACAATGCAAATGCAACGCTCACTCTTTGTTCGTCCGTCACGATTTTCTGTACCCTCTATTCAATGCTCAGCAGAAATATGCTTAAGGTAAATATTCCGTTGTACGGTGTATTCTTTATTTTCGGCATTCTTGCCTTAGAAGCCGTTTTTATTCGTAAATATGTATTCCAGTATGCGGAACTTTCATCTACTTCTAAACATCTTCAGTATATGGTTGAAGAAAAAACCAAACACATTTCATCCATCAACAAGGACTTGTACGATGTAAACAACAGACTCCTTGCAAACGAAGAAGCAAGAAAGAACGTAATGTCTAACGTTTCACATGATTTGAGAACACCTATTACTGCCATCAGAGGCTATGCGGAGCTTCTTTTAAACAGCGGCGACAATATAGATAGGGAAAAACAAAAAACTTACCTTTCCAACATTGTAAAAAGATCTCAGCAAATGGAACGTATTGTATCAGACATTGTTGAAATATCAAGAATGGAGTCTTCCAACGAGGAATTTGAATTTACCGATCTTTCTATGCGTGAATTATTGGAAGAAATGTACCTTTTGTACGATGGTGAGCTTACCGGAACGGACGGAAACAAGAAGATTTTCTTAAGTCTCCCTGAAGATGATTTACTGATAGTACGTGCGGATCCTAAGCGAATCAGCCGTGTTTTCGAGAATCTGATATCAAATGCAGTGAACTATTCAAAGGCTGAAGCAGCTGAGATTTATTTAAGTGGTGAAAGGAGCGAGGATGGTTATATCGTTATGAAAGTATCGGATAACGGTATCGGTATACCTGAAAATGAGATTCAGAACATTTTCGACCGATTCTACCGTGCAAAGAACTCCGGTCAGAACATCAAAGGAACGGGACTTGGTCTTTCAATCGTAAAAATGATTGTGGATAAACATGACGGAATAATCACGGTAGACAGTAAACTCGGTGAAGGAACCGTATTTACCGTTAAGTTGCAGGCTGTTGACTAAAAAAACGACACCGCAGGTAATCCTACAGTGTCGAAAAAGTTCTGCTTTTACATATCAGCGCCGATTATGCATTAACCGAGAGTCTGAAGATAGTTGTTTACTTCCTCAATAAGAGTGTCACAATCCATTCCATGAACGATGCAAGCCTCTTCAACAGTCTCTCCGGAAGCCATGGCACAGCCGAGACAATGAAGTCCTGCTGACATAAGGATTGGAGCAATACCTTCATCAAGCATAACTACTTCGCCGATAATCATATCTTTAGTAACTACCATAGTATTTCACCTCCGTTTACTATATCCCGTATAGAATACATAAAAGAAAGCACATATTCAAGTCGTTTTCATTCACTTATTCTTAACGGAATTTTGTCTATTTTGCTTGACAGTCCTAGGTTTTCAGTTCATAATAACTATGCTATTAATTGCCTGAAGGAGGCTCATTATGAATAAAACAGATCTTATCGCAGCAATCGCTGAGAATGCAGGTCTTTCTAAGAAAGACGCAGAGAAGGCTCTCGCAGCTACAACAGGTGCTATCGAGGCAGCACTCAAGAATGATGAGAAGGTTGTTCTTGTTGGTTTCGGTACATTTGAGACAAAGTCTCGTAAAGCTCGTAAGGGTCGTAACCCATCTACAGGTGCAGAGATTAAAATTCCTGCTTCCAAGGCTCCTGTATTCAAGGCTGGTAAGGGATTGAAGGATGCAGTTAACGGCTGATAACTAGTCCGAACAGCGAATTCTATTAACTGTCTCAGATATTTCTGAGGCAGTTATTTTTTTGCTCTTAATTCTCATTCCCTTCACTTTCTGCCTTCTCATCCAATGCATCTATGCCGCCGTATTCTTCAACAATTTTCGCTATTACCATATCAGCCATATATTTCACCGTATTTGTGACCTTCGTCCCTTCTTTTCCGAAGTTGCTCTTTCTTATGGCATAACGGACATTTCTGACCACCTGGTCAGAAGACATACCAAAGGATTTTCCGAGTTCATAGTAAAGCTCCTTGGTATTTCTGGTTATATAGGTTTCAGATAAGATATACTTCATTATTACGGAGTACAGAAGGTTCGTTCCGACCAACACCCAATTAAAGTTATATGCATCCATCAGCAAAGTCAGGTTCTTCTCTGCCGCTATGCGTTTTTCAGAACTGGTGAGAGGCCGTAAGCCCGAATACTTAAGTAAATCTCTTATTCTCTGTTCCGCACCGTGATAGCCCTTTCTGGCGTCAATCAGATATCTGTATCTTCCGGAAGTATCAGTCAGAGCAACCAATCCGTATTCTCTCATGATCTTGTTAATTTCAGTCATTATATGTTTGTCTTCGCACACGATAAAAATACCCATATCGGTATAGTTATTCTCGGTACCGATGTGTTTATACATACTTCTCACCTCCCGTTTCTTGGATTTTTTCACGAAGAGAATACTAATTCAATAAGTTCAGCTCATTATGAAACAACATTGGGACCAAAAAGAACAAAGCTTCCCAAAAAGCCGAAATTAAAGTCACCGCTCCCGAATCAAGCACAAAAACATTTGTGTTATTCTGAGACGAAAATGTTATAATTAACCATAAAAGTCGCAGACACATATATCATTTACGTGATATCTGCGCAACATATTTTAGGGGGAAAATATGAAATATATACCTGATATACCCGGCTATTTCTACCGGACCGATGAGCATATACCAAAGGCAAGTGAATTATGGAATCAAATCGTAGAAAACGGTATGGGTTCAATAGGTGAATACAATAAAAATGTTTTATCCAAATCGATAGGAGGTACCATAGCAACTATCATATTGGCGATAAATTTGATAGGCGTCTTTGTTGCTATTTTTCTCAAAAACGGTCAACTTACAGGTATTTTGGTAGCTTCTTTTCTGATACTGATGTGTCTTTCTATATTAATAGTCAAAGATCCTTCCAAAACCGAGAGCGAGATTAAAAAAATCAGATTTGTCGTTGCCGTTTTTCTTGGCATTATTGTGATTGCGGCAGCTTTGGTCGGTTTGGGCGTGACAGGAATAATGAAACTTCAAAAGACTTCCTATTGCTGGATTTCTGTAGGTGTATGCCTGGTTGCTGCGGCTGTTATCGGTTTTTGGTTATATTTCAATGTGTATAAGATGAATTCGATATGTTCTTCTTCAGGAACCGCCACGGTTGTAGGTTATGTAGACAGACTTTATTTCGCACGTCACAATGTATATCGTGATGTTTTGACCACACCTGTTTATCAGATTAACTTCGGCGGAAGCTCATATCTTGTTTACGGTGAACACGAATATCGTATCGGCGGAAATGCTTATGCGATTCCTCATATAGGTTCTACTCAAAGAGTTTGCTTTAATCCGCTGGATCCGTATGAATGTCATTTCGGAGAACGATACAATACACCGGCTGCACTCATCGGCATTGTCGTATTCTTTGTTATCGCTGCACTTTGTGCGTTATTCACAGGAATAGCAATAGCTTAACAGGAAACTTTCTCTTACTGATAAAAGCCGTCTGCACTCTCGTCTGCTTCAATAATATTAGGCGAGAAATCAGAGTTATCCGTATATTTGTATCTAACCTCGGTTCCGATTTCCGGAATATCGTGCAAAGGGTTAACGAAGTAAGTCGTACCGTCTATGGTAATCATGTTATTAAAGAAAGATTTTTCCTCAATAACACCTACGGAAATCTTATAATTTGAGTGAAGCACATCGCTTAAATCAAGAAGTCGCGGACCTACGATAAAAAGCATATCAAGAACCGCAAGTGCGGAAAGTAAAATCGGCACAAAAAACAGCGGCGCAAACTTTAACTCGCGCTTTCTGTTTTTATTAGTGAAAAATACGAGCAGTACTATAATTCCTACAAAAATCACTATATGGGCTGATATGTTTGCAATAAAGTACTTCAAAATATTTACCCTTAATCAGATATCATTATCTACCGAAACACACAAAAGAAAATCAACATCTCTGTCGTGACTTTCAACCGGAAGAGCGGAATAAATCTGAAAATCATAGCAGATGCCGATTGTTACCGGTTTCTTCTCATACCGATAGGCATTAAGGTAACGGTCGTAATATCCGCCGCCCTGTCCCAATCTTACGCCTTCCTCCGTATATGCTACGGCAGGAACAAAAATCAAATCAATATCTTCAGGCTTAACAAGCTTGCAGGAAGGCTTCGGCTCAGGTACACCGTATGCACCTTCAGAGAAGTCTTTCTCACTGTCTGTCACCTCATAGAAATCCATGGTATCTCCCTTTACACGAGGGAAGCAAACCGTCTTACCCAAAGACTCAAGATACTTGGTTACACCGTCACAGGAAAGTTCGCCTCTTACAGCCTTATAAAGAGCCACACATTTTGCAGATTTTAATAACTCAACAAATTCCTTGTCCTTGAAATCGGCAACATTGGAAGCTAATACTTCTGCTGCTTCCTTTATCTGCTCTTCGGATAAAAGACTTCTCCTCTCACGAATACTGTCTCTGATCTGTGATTTTAAAATAGCTTTATTCATGTTACGCCCCTTTGGTTATTTTATGTTTACAGTATATATTACGAAAGCATCGAAAGAAACTCTGCTTCGTCAATAATTCTTATACCTAAATCTTCAGCCTTTTTCCGCTTGCTTCCTGCATTTTCACCCGCCAAAAGAATGGATGTTTTGGAAGACACGGAAGAAACAGACTTTCCGCCGTTTGCTTCAATAAGTGCTACCGCCTCGTCTCTGCTCATGGAAGGAAGTGTACCGGTAATACAAACTGACATTCCCGAAAGCGCATCCCCCAAAAGCTTGTTTTCGCTTACGAAGTTGAGCCCGTACTCTTTAAGTCTTGAAACCAATTCCATATTGGCTTCGTTTCTGAAGTAATTAAAAATTCCGGATGCGGAGATGCCGCCTATCGAATCAACCTTAATAAGCTCATCTTCAGAGGCTGCGGAAAGTGCATCAATACTCTTAAAATTCCTCATCAAATCCTTTGCCGTTGCCTTGCCGACGTTCGGGATACCGAGACTTGCAAGAACTTTCTCGGCAGGAGTCTCAGTCTTGGCAACATCTATGGCAGCCAAAATCTTATCGGTATTTCTCTCAAGACCGAAAATCTTCTCTTCCAAAAGCCTGCCACGCATATTCTTCAATTCGAAAATATCTGCAACGTTTTTAATGTACTCGCCTTCAACAAGCGCTTTTATGTATTCACTTCCGAAACCCTTTATATCCATACAGTCTCTGGAAACAAAATTGATTATTCTGTTCTGCAAAGTTCCCGGACAATTTGGATTTACGCATTTAACATCAGCCGCATCTTCCTCACGGATAAGTTTCTCGCCGCAAATAGGACATGCGTCCGGAAGCTTAAATCTCTGCCAGTTTGAAGGACGCTTAAGCTTATTTACACCCTTAACCTTAGGAATGATTTCACCGGATTTATATACGACTAAGGTATCACCTATACCGATATCAAGTTCATCTATGAAGTCCTGATTATGAAGAGTAGCTCTTTGAACACTTGTTCCGCAAAGTGAAATCGGCTCGAAAACGGCTACCGGCGTAACTCGTCCCGTTCTTCCGACACCAACCTCAATATCCAAAAGCTTGGTTTCTTTCTCTTCAGGCGGATACTTATATGCGACAGCCCAGCGAGGGAACTTAATCGTGGCGCCGAGCTTTTCACGGTCCTTAAGATTATTAAGTTTTACTACTGCCCCGTCGATATCGTACGGCAATGTTCCTCTTGCGTTTCCTATGGCGGTTATCGCATCCCAAACCTCTTGTGCAGTTTTACACTTATAGTAAAGGTCAATTACTTTAACGCCGTTACGTTTAAGATATTCGTAGCCGTCGGTATGCGTAAGGAAAGTCGCACCTCTTACTTCCTGTACATTAAAAATAAAAAGTGAAAGGTTTCTTTCCTTCGTGATTCTTGTATCAATCTGTCTTAATGTTCCCGCAGCACAGTTTCTCGGATTCGCGAAAACCTTCTTTCCTTCAGCCTCGCAAGCCTCATTACAGGCATCAAAGGCTGCTCTCGTCATATAAACTTCGCCTCTTATCTCGATATAAGGAAGCGGTTCCTTCATCTGCTTTACAACATCCGATATAACCTTGGCATTCATTGTGACATCTTCGCCTTCGGTTATTCCGTCACCTCGTGTAACGGCCGTAACAAGCTTACCGTCCTCGTATCTTAAAGCCATGGAAAGACCGTCAATTTTTGTCTCTACAAGGAATTCGGTATCATCGCCCAATTGAGTCTTAAGTTCATTTACGAAATCGTCAACGTCCCCTTTTGTGAACACATCCTGAAGGCTGAGCATCGGAACATTATGCTTTACCAAAACGCCCTTTTGCGCTTTCCAACCTACTCTTTGTGTAGGAGAATCCGGCGTAATCATTTCAGGATGTTCCTTCTCGATTGCCTTAAGGCGCTGGCTTAATTGATCGTAATCGTGGTCTGATATCTCAGGCTCATCATCGTTATAGTAACGCTCGCAGTGATAATTTAATATCTTTATAAGAGACTCATATTGGGCCTCCAGACTTGGCTTTTCTTCAGCCGCAGGCATATCGAAAATACTCAATTGATTATCAGATACTTTAGTCACTTATATCATCCCTTTCTTCTTCCGAAAGCGAAATAATTAACAGGCAGGCAAAACAAAATGCCCAAGAAAATGCCCCAACACCATGCCGGCAACGTCAGAAAACCTTCAAAAGCCGTCATCGGGTTATAATATTTATCCGAACAGACAAACAATACTTTCTTAAAATTCGGACCTATCGAATAAAGCGGCATAAGAATATAACTTACCAAAACAAAAACTCCCGGCGTAAAAGCGAAAAAATCACCCGTCCAAAGTGTGAAAGAATCTTTTGGAAATATAAGCATAATGAACGAAATAACAAGTGCAATTCCCACAGTAAGAAGTGTCTTCACATTAATCTCACACTTAATAATTGAGTCTACGCCGAAATATATAACCATAAGTCCCGATATTATACATGCATAATAATCGGATGCCTTGGTTTTTGAAAAAAGTAATAAAAAAACACAGACGGCAGTCATAACAAGGCCGACGATAACAGCCGCTAATTTCCCGTCAGTTGCTATCCCGATATGTCCCAAAACTTTCAGAACTCCGCCCGATAATATCTGAGTAAAAAAACGAAGGGGCTCTGTTAACAGAGTCCCCCATAACAGCAATATTGTCAGTGCAATTATACCGGAACGTTCTTCGCTTCTCAAAGGACTCAGTCCTCAATCTCGTAAGGATCGTAATCTGCCAAGAATTCCTTAAGTAATGCTACTTCCTCTGCGTTAAGAGAAAGTCCCTTGCCAACCTTCTCGTGATCCGGACCCCAGTCACGAATATCAAGTTTTGCTTTTCCCTCGTTCCAACGAACGATATTAACTTCACGGTTCCAGCCGGACTTATTGGTAGCTAAGATACCGATATTTTTAATAATTTCAGACTTAATTTCTGTCTTTGGCATAAATAAATCCTCCGTATAATAAATATATTATAATTGACTTATTATTATTATTACGAGATGATTATATCACAATCAAACTAAAGGTAAATATTGCATGAAACTTTTAATTATTCTTTTGATTATATTATTCATATTGATTGTTTTAATTACGATTATCGGCTGTTTTGTACCTAAATTTCTTAAGATAACATTTGCCTCTTTGAAAAAAACTTCAACGAAATCAGTCCCTCAGGAAACAACATCAGACTTCGAGAAGGTATATGACAGAAAGTCTTTTCGTTTTGTAAGAGAAGACTACTACTATAAAGAAAAATACTGCCCTTACTTCGTAGGTAAAGAGAATTTTCCTTCAAAGAACAGACCTGACGGCAAGTGTCGCATTCTGTTCTTCTCCGATGTACATGCCGAATGGTGCAGAATAAAACCGGATGCAATTATCGCTGCTATAGAGAAGTACAGAAACACTATGGATATAGATGCGGTAGTTTTCGGCGGAGATACCTGCAACAAGCAGAAGACTTCATATAAAGGTGTTGCTTATCTTAAAACGATAGGCGATTACCTCAAAGCGAATAATATCCGTTTTATGGGCGTAACCGGAAATCACGATTTGGTTTTAACCGAAGAGCAGATAAAGGCTTGCGGTTTTGTAAATTTGAGCGATGAAATCGTTACCATCGAGAAAGAGCCGACGGCAGAAGGCGGCAAAACCGTCAAGTTTAACTTCGGAGGTATCTACGATACGGGACGAAAAGAACGTAAATGGCTTTCTCCGAATATCTCTTCCAAAGACAGGAATCCTGACGGAAACGAAAGAAATATCTTGGTAGTTCATAATCCGGATTGGATTTTGCACCAGGATAACTCAAATATTGACTACATGCTCTCGGGGCATTTCCACGGCGGCCAGTTTTGCCTGCCGTTTAACATTCAAAACTACACAATTCGCAAGGACAAACTGCCTCGTAAAGGTGTGGTATCAGGTATATATGACGCTTTCGGTACCGAGATATTTATATCGCGCGGAGTAGGTTGTATTTTCGTACCGTTCAGATTAAGAGCTTATCCTGAAATTACGTACATGGAAATAGAGTAAATCTGCGAATATATCACATTGACTCTATCGCTTCACCTGCTCGTTCCAGCACTTCTTCGGCAGTATAGATTGAAATTCTGCCGCAACCAAACGGCAGGCTGTTACTGTAAACATAAACATAGTCGCTGTCGGCACCCAAAAAATCATCGATTTGGGCTATGCACTCACCGTTCTCGCTAAGCATGTATGCGGTACTTCCCGGTCTCATTTCGCCGCATGAAAGTGAAACATCGTAAGATACTCCGCCGTCTTCAATTGTTATCGGAGTAACACTGTGAGGCATAAGGAAAACTGTACCTGCATCACTTTCGTAATATCCAAGAAGTTCACCGGCACGACTCGAAAACTCGGATATTTCGGTAACCACGGTTTCAATCACACCGGTTCCGTCATCAGTTTCGGCTACTACGTAAATTCTGACAGTACCGTCTATGTAATTACAAACAAGCCAGTCCCTGTTATCTATAAAATACGAGGACAAAATATTATCCTTGTCGTACAAATCATACTGAATGATAGTATCCTGCGGCAGTAAATCATTTGTTTTCGAGTGAAAACCGGAATCATCCGCAACATTAACAGAAGCCAATTCCTCAGCCGAACCGATAGCCTCAAGGTCATTGGATTTAATCATGGAATAAACATACAGACGATTATCTCCCAAGCGTCCGAAAATATAACGCTCGGATTTAGTTACCATAAAACTTATATCAGTAACATTTATACGCATCTTATCGTTTTCATTCGTGAACTCGCCGGTTCTGTAGTTCAGCGAATAGATTTCGGCTTTGGAAGTCGCCACAGTAACTGTATTGACGTCTTTTCCGAGTACGGATACGATAGTGCCCTCTGTTTCAAAAGTGTACAATATGTCGCCTGTTGTGTTGTTAACGCAACTGACAGTGCTTTGGGTACAAATAATATCAGGAGAACCTTCATCCAACGGATTTACGTAAATATAAGACGGAACCTGGCCGTATGCTTTTTTCTCCCAAACAACGGAAACTGTTGAAGAAGACAAATCATAATATACCATTCTGTAAAAATTCTCGTCGGCATTTTCCGTGGAACCCATAAGCAAAACAGCACCTTGATCACGGAAATAGAAACCGGTTACCTTCGTATCGGAAAAAGATTGTGTTCTTCCGATTTTTCCCGTTCTCATATCATATTCAACCACGCGGCAGGAATCAGTTCCGTCACCATATACCAAAAACACCATCCTGTCGTTAAAACCCAAAATCTCTATTTCCGTTTCGTCTCCGAGTCTTGCAATCTTAAAGCAGCTCAAAGACTGTCCGCGCAAATCGAAAACGGATACAGTGGTGCTGCAATCATCATCTCCCAAACACAAAATATATCCGTCACTTACATTCAAATCAAAATAGAAAGCATCGGTATCGATTATTTTTGTGCATGTCGAAGTTCTGAAATCCATACAATACACATCGCCCTGTTGGTCGATGTAACATACTGTTTCTTCTCCACTGAATACGAATTTGCCGTCACAAACGCTTGTGTCCTGCATGTCCGGAGTGCAAAGTTCACCGGTCTGATTATTTAACGCACAAAGACTTCCGTCTTTCAACAAAAATGCGGTATAACACATTTCATTACTTACTCTGTAATCAACTATGTCATCAGAAAGACCGAACGATTTATCCAACTGAAAATTGTTACCGGAAGAATAAAGGTGCAGTGCGCCCGACATAACATATTGTGCTTTGGCGGTATAAACCATGGGAATACCGTCATTTACGGTTGCCGAATTGTAAGCGGTAATAAGTGCATCGGTCGGATTGTCACGCAAAAGATAGTTCTCCGCCTGCTCTGCCATCGCTTGTGAGGATGTCGCTATAAGTGATTGATTCTGTGCATCTATCTGAACGGCAAGTTCTGATATTTTTTGGTTCTGAGCGCTGATATAAATGGCAAGAGTCATACCTGCCACACCGAAAACAAAGAATACAACCGAAAGAGCAATAACCAACAGTAATCGTCTGTGGTTTCTTTCTTCTTTATGTCTCTGACGCAGCTCATCGTAATTAACACCGTAAAGGCGGGCAAGTAATCTGAACATCTCAACATCAAGTTTCTTATTAACTTCTTTCTTGTCGGATCCTCTGGCATCTGCCGCCAAATGTTCAGTTTTCTTCGTTACGATTTCAACAGTGCCGTCTTCCTTAAGAACAGACACATCCTCAGATTGTAAAAGTTTCGGGAATGCCGTTTCAGGTTCACCGTCTGATAATACCAAAAGAATTCTGTCTTTTCCGTGGTACTCAATAAATGTTTCAAGTTCGAAAAGACACCACTCCGACTCATTGTATTTCGGAGAACAAATAACAATAAGCCACTCACTCTTCTTCAGAACATCCTTAATCGTATCAGCCAAATCCGAGGTCAAAGGCAATTCGTCCTGATCTCTGAATACACGAGTAATATTTCTCTTGCCGTTCGAAAGAGTCGCCTTCGTCCTGTGCGGAAGTCGATATCGTTCCAATCTCTTCTGAACATTCATCGCTACATAAGAATCCTCGGGGGTATGTCTGTAGCTTATGAAAGCGTCATAATCAAAAATGTCACTCATTTCACTTATCTTTCGAATAATTACTCTTTATCGTATGTCTTCGCGAAAACATCATCGTCAATAATATATACATCGTGATAATCGTCTGTTCTCACAGCAAGATAATCACCGACTTTACCTACCATATAGCTGTCCTTATACCATTCGGTGAATACCTTAACGTTTTTATCGAGTTTCTTAGCAAAAATCTTTACTCTTCCCTTACTTACATACGTCTGCGCAAAAGCGGACAGGTTAAAACTTTCACCTGTCAAAGCATTCTTAATGGTAGGTTCATATGTCTTATCCAAAACACAAGCATCGTAGTCAAATGTATCAGAAATCTTGGAATAAGCATTAAATACCTTGTGTTCGTCGCTTGCCCAAACTTCGCCCTTAATTCCGATAAGAACGTACGTTGTCGCATCTGCTACAAGATTTGTATCGCCTTCTATTGTTCTTATTACAATCGGTGTACCTTCCGGAACAACATCCGTCAAACGAACACCACCCACAGGCAAAGCCTTTTTACCGTACAACTCAAACTCTGTAATGTCAGCTTCGTATGTATCTGAATAAATCATCTCATAGTTCTCGTAATACTCAATCATACGATTATTAAAATATCCCTCAATATTTAATACCGAGAATTCTTTCTCGTAAAGATTTCCGCTTATAAATCCGCCTGCCTTATCAAAATGTCCTCCGCCGGAACCCATATCGGATGAAAGAAATTCAGCCATATCTGCAGCATTTACCTCTCTTACGCAACTTCTTACGGAATACTTATATCCGTCAGCTACCTCAGTAAACACTACACAGGTGCTGACCTTATCAACCTGAAGCAGAAAATCACTGATTATTCCCAAGATGTTCGGATCGCAAGGGTGTGACTTGATTATGGCAAATCTGAAGTCTTCATTATATGTAAATCTCAGAAGCGCAATACCCGCAATCTCAAGTTCTTCCAAAGTAATATTGGAATTTTTGAACTCCATAATATCGCTTTTTGAGAAAGAAAGGTCATCTATCATATCGCGATCCAACGGATTATAGATTTCCGACATCTCCTTGGTGTCCATATAAAGTCCGTAGTAAAGAGCAGTCGAAAGATTCTCATCCTCGTTAACATCGAATCCTGCGCTTCTCAAAAGCTGCCAAACAACCGTAGAACAACTTCCTATCGACGGAAGAATAACGCTCATTTCAATCTCTGAATTCTCTATCTGATGGTGATCGATTATAGCAATATTCGAAGCACTGAATTTGGCAACATTTCTTGAACCATACTGGCAATCAACAGTTATCAATAAATCGTTGGTACCTTTATCCGCAACAAAACTAAACGGATTCTCTGACTTGGAAACATATTCGGCCGGTATAGAAAGTTTCTCACACATCAGTTTCAAATTTGATTTTGTTATCGGAGCATAGCCGCTGTAACAAAACCGAACATTTTTATTATTGTTCTTAAAGAAAGAATAAAGAGCAAATCCCGAAGCCAATGCATCTGCATCCGGATTATCGTGACACTGAACGACAATCGGATCAAAAGATAACAAATCCGTTAGAACCATATTTCATATACCCCTTTATCATCGAAAACTGTAATAAGTATAATATAGATATATATTTTTTACGAGAAAAAAGTACCGCCACAGCGATACTTTCTTTCACATATGCATATCCGTACCAAACCGATTAATGAACCTCCCTCAAAAACCGATTGGATTAACAGCAAACTTAAGCCGCGTCACATTCTGTTACACATTGTTCAACTTCAGCATTGCACACTTCAATACTTGCCGTAGCATTTCTGGCACGCATAACGTATCCGCTGATACCTGCAAAAAACACTGCAGAAAGGATAACAATAATGGCAAGAACGAGAACCATCTCAACCAACGTAAAAGCTTTTTTGTTCAACTTCTTCATACACACCTCACATATACAAAACCAACCGTGAGACGTACAAACGTCTGTGAACCTTTTCCCTATCAATGTTATACACCATCGAAAACGATTTGTAAACACATCTGTCACATTTTCGCCAATATTTTTTCACACAAAGGTCGTATTGTTCGAAAATTTGATAAAAACCCCGAAATGTACACCTTTATAGTTCAATTACATATAACGATATATCAATTTATCACATCTGAATTGTGGCGCAATTGTGTAATCGCGAACAAAGTTTTCACATTTGCTCAAAAAGTGAATGCTTGCATGCTTATATGTAAATACAAAAATGTCCCGCTTCGATTTTCCCTAAACCGCAAATCGGGAACTCAAAGCAGGACACCTTTGATGCTTATTCAGTTAGTGCCTTAAATCTTGGAAGGTTTAATTTTCCAAATCTCGTCAGCATATTCCTTAATGGTTCTGTCGGATGAGAAACGTCCAGAGTTACAGATATTAACCCAGCACATCTTAGCCCACTTCATTTCATCCTTGTAATCGGTATAGATGCGATCTCTTGTCTTACGATAATCATCGAAATCACCGAGAACATAATATGGATCACCCGGCTGCCAGTTATCGCCGTAAAGAAGACCGTTATAAAGATCTCTGAACATACCTGTTCCGCAGTCGTCGAAGGAACCGTCAATCAAACGGTCGAGAGCCTTCTTAAGGCCCGGAATATTCTCGTACTGCCACTGGGAATTGTAATAAGCCTTGGTAGCAGCCATATCGTTTGCTCGGCAACCGAAGATATAAATATTATCGTTACCGACTGCATCTGCAATCTCAACATTGGCACCGTCCAAAGTACCAAGCGTAACCGCACCGTTCATCATGAACTTCATATTACCTGTACCGGAAGCCTCAAGACCTGCTGTCGAAATCTGCTCGGAAATATCGGATGCCGGGAAAAGTCTTTCACCGTTGGATACGTTATAGTTCTCAATGAAAATAACCTTAAGTCTGCCGTTCATATCAGGATCATTATCGATAAGGCGGGCAATCTCATTAATAAACTTGATAATTGCCTTCGCACGGAAATAACCCGGAGCTGCCTTTGCACCGAAAATAATAGTAACCGGAGGCAAATCCAAAGAAGGATCTTCCTTAATTCTGTCATAAAGGTTCAATGCATAAAGAGCATTCAAAAGCTGGCGTTTGTACTCATGGAGACGCTTAATCTGAACATCGAAAACGGAATCCGGATTAAGTTTTGCGCCACTTTGCTTCTCGAGGAATTCGGAATAAGAAACCTTATTCTTATGCTTAATATCCAAAAGACGACGCATAACGGTCTCATCATCCTTATATTTCTCAAGTTTCTTCAAGTCCTCAAGATGTGTAACCCACTTATCGTTACCCAAAAGCTCGGTAATAAGTCCGGAAAGCTCCGGGTTACAGGAACGGAGCCATCTTCTAGGAGTTACGCCGTTTGTCTTATTGGAGAACTTTTCAGGATAGATGTTATACCATTCCTTAAGTGTTTCTTTCTTAAGAATGTCAGTATGCAAAGCAGCTACGCCGTTTACGGAATGTGAACCGTAGATAGCCATCCAAGCCATCTGAACCTTACCGTCTGCGAGAATGCTCATACGGTCGATAACATCGGAATAGATACCGGCCTCATACATCTGAGCTCTGAACTGATTATTGATGCCTTCAACAATCTCGTAAATACGAGGGAAAAGGAATCGGAAAATGGAAATATCCCACTTCTCGAGAGCCTCGGCCATAATTGTATGGTTGGTATAAGCAAATGTTTCCTTAACAATCTCCCAAGCTTCTTCCCAACGAATACCGTTCTCATCAACGAGAATACGCATAAGCTCAGGGATACCGATAACAGGGTGTGTATCGTTAAGCTGAATTGTGTTGTATTTTGCAAAGTCGTGCAAATCGTTGCCGTGAACCAACTTATATCTTCTTACGATATCCTGCAAAGAAGCGGAAACGAAGAAGTACTGCTGTCTTACACGGAGCACCTTTCCGTCATAAGAAGTATCGTTCGGATAAAGAACTCTCCAAATATCGTTTACGCGGTTACGCTCGATAACTGCATCGTCAAAACGTTGAGAGTTGAAGAGATTAAAATCGAACTCCTGAGCAGGCTCCGCTCTCCAGAGACGGAGAAGATTAATATTGTTTGTGCCGTAACCTGTGATAGGAAGATCGCACGGAAAAGCCCAAACGTCGATATCGTTATAGTGTACCTTTACGCGCTCGTGATAGCGTGTGAGGATAAACGGATAACCGCGCTCCATCCAGGAGTCAGGATATTCCTTCTGGAAACCGTTTTCGATGGTCTGACGGAAAAGACCGTAGCGGTACATAATTCCGTAGCCGGTTACAGGAAGATTAAGTGTGGCACATGAATCGAGGAAGCATGCTGCCAAACGTCCGAGACCGCCGTTTCCGAGAGCCGGGTCTGTTTCTTCCTCAAGAATGTCCGTAAGGTTATAGCCAAAACCTTCGAGTGCCTCTTTAGCCTGATCGTAAATACCCAAATTTACGAGGTTGTTGAGCATAGAACGTCCCTCAAGAAACTCGGCCGAAAAATAGTGAGCCTGTCTGCCCTCGGCGTACTTCTCACGAGTCTGTTCCCAATTGTCAGATATAATTTCAATAATAGTCTTGGACAATGCTGTCCAATAATCCCTTGCCGATGCCAAATCGGTCGTAAGACCTGTCTCGGCACGTACGTGCGCTTCCATTCTCTCTGAAAGCATCTTTGATGTTACTTTTTTAGCCATAAATCAAAACACCTTTCAAGGTGTCCTCCTTCATACCAGAAATACCTACTAATTTTATCAGTTTTCGAAAAACACGGCAAACCGAAGGGGTGTCTTCTCCTTAAGAAATTAGGCACCAAAAGTCTCGTAAAATAGGCACTTTCAACAATAAAAACACGAATTGTAACGATTTCGTAAATAAAGCCAAAGCATTTGACAAGATTGAAAATCTGATTCGAAGAAAGTTTATAGTTTTTCGAAACGGTTTTCAGAGTGAAAAAAATTTGTATTTATACTATAATAATACCCAAATGTTCATCGACGGAGGATCGATTATTATGAGTTTAACGCTATACGCAGTTATTGCAGTAATCCTGGGATTGGCCTTCGGACCGCTTACGGCACTTATTTTTAACAAAGTACCGGAAAAGTGGCTTCAGGATTATGACTACGATCCAAAAGCGAAAGACTTCAGACTCTCCAAAAGAATGAATTTGTGTCCTGAGACTGTTCTCGCGTCTGTTTTTTGTGTTATTTTCTGCCTTCTCCCGATTTTTTTCGCTCGTGCTTATATCGAGTACAAACTGTATTTCAAGTTGGCAGTAATTGTCTTCAGCACGCCGTTTATGTTTTTGGTACTTATCGCCGATCGGTTGAACAGAATTATTCCGGATCAGTTTACTGTAGCTGTAGGTCTTTTCGGCTTGTTATCAATAGCCGGAGATTATGTTAACGGCAGCATATGGTTCACAGGTTTCGCACCTTGGTATGCACCTTTAGTCAATCGCATCGGAGCCGCTCTCTTGGGAGCAGGTTTTCTTTTGCTGGTTAATTTCTTATGTAAGACTTTTATCGGAAGAGACGGCCTCGGAGGAGGCGACATTAAACTGCTTTTCTGTTGCGGCCTTCTTACAGGAATATACGGTCTTGTCGTATTAACGTATATTGCATGTTTTACCGCTCTTATCGTAGCACTTCCGCTCTTCATCCGTAAAAAAATCAGACAGTACAACGAGGAGAAAATGATCAGAGAAAGTGACGACCCGGTTAAAGCAAGACAGGAACTTAAACTTAAAAAAAGTTCCATTCACTATGCCGACGATCCTGATGCTTTGGCATTGGGACCATTTCTCATTATCGGAGCTTGTGCCGCAATTTCCATGGAACAGTATTTCTTTGAGTTCATTTATTCACGTTTCGCAGGTTTGGGGATTTTCTTCTGATGATGGTTTGCAACAATGATTAAAGATAAAATACTGTTATTTCTAAAGCGCAATTTCGGTTTCCCTGCTGAGATGAATTGGGGATATCCGCTTATGTGGAGCGCCGTCGGCACGGCACTTGTTTATATTGTTGTACGAATTTTGAACAATTCGGGATTTCTTTTCTCAACCTCATCTCTTGCAGGATTCACCATAATCGTGTCACTTTTGACCGTCATGGCCTTCTTCATACCTGCAGTAATAGCATCCGGAACAGGTAAAACCGATAAAATCATAGATCCGGTCGGAAAGTTTACAGGCATCGGACCTGTTATATTAAGCATTTTATCAGGTATACCGATGGTTTTGGTTTATGTTCCGCTTCATAATCTCACAGCTTATCTTATGCTTAAGTTAGGCGGACGCATCTTCTTTCCGGCTTTTTTCTGCGTTAATGACGCTTCTTCGACAGTCGAGAAAATACTCTCGTATATTACAAACAATATTATTCCGGGACTCGGCATCTGCTTTTTGTTTTTCGGATTGATGTATGCTCTCTTCTCCAAAAAGGATATCCGATTCACATATATCGTACTTCCGCTCGCACTTGCGATTTCTTCGATAAACGGAGTTGATTTTCTCGGAATCGCGGCTATCGGAATTTGGCTTTGCTTTTTACGAGAAAAAACAGGCAACATATATACCTGCTTTTTCTCGATTCTTTCAGCCGGAATAGCGGCCGGCCTTATAAATCCGCTTATAAAATCGGTAGATATTTCCATGGTACAGACCCATTCCGATATGGATAAGACATTTTTCTATTCGTCTTTACCTGCATTTTGTATCGGAGTAATTCTCCTTGCTTTCTTTAAAAAGACTTTTACCGATTTCGAGAAGGCATATAATCAAAACTACAACAGCACTCCAGAAGAGCATGAAGAGAGAAACTCATTTTTTGCCGGAATCAATATTCCGTCCGTAATAGCTGTTATAATCTACATTATTCTTTGGATATGCAATCGGAGGTAATAAATGAACGATCAGGAACGTTACACGCGCGATAAAGCGGCCGTCATGGCAATGATAAGATTTATTCTTATCGTGGCTATCGCCTGTGTGGTAATATATTTTTCGACAAAAATCATTCTGATTTTGATTCCGTTTTTAATCGGATTTCTTTTGGCAAAAACCAGTTACATTTTGGCAGGTCCTCTTTCAAAATTAAGTAAGAAGAGAAAAGGTCTTACCGAGGAAGATTTAAAGCATGCGAAAGCGCAGACTTCTTCCTCCAAGGAAACCGGCTATATCGCTCGGGTTTTTCATCCGCGCGGAAAGAAGCAGCGTAAGCCTCTGAGAACCAATATCGCAATCGTTATTTACGTAATCCTTCTTATTCTCATCGCTTTCTTATGCGTACTCGGAATTAACCAAATTATTTATCAGGCAAATAACGCTTTCCAAAGAGTTTCTGCGTTTGCTTCCGACTTCTCCGGCGATTCATTTGACGTTTCCGTATTGGACAGATTCTCAACCGAAAACGGCGGTATCATTAACCCGGCAGCTTTGGAAATACTTAAAGAAAACTTCTATGACATCGGCGAAAGCATCACAGCCAAAATTCCTGATGTTTTGGCTTCTGCAATGTCTGCCACATGGAACATTATCGGATCCGTTCCGTACGGCGTTTTCGTAGTCATCTGCGTAATTTTAAGCGGATACTACTTTATAAGCGACGGCCCTACCGTAATGAAATCCTATCTTAAAAATACGCCTAACAAGATTTTTAAACGTAAATCCGTAACGCTCATTAATGATCTTTCCGTAACCTTGTTCAGAGTTTTGGGCGGTTACATCTCGCTTCTCATAATTACGTTTGTAGAAGCATTTATATTGTTTAAGATAGCCGGAGTAGACTATGCAATTATCCTCGCTTTGGTTACCGGTGTAATCGATTTTCTTCCGGTTTTGGGTATTTCCGCAACAATGATTCCTGTAATGATTTATTGCGCTATGCATGGTAACTTCACATCCGTTATCATCCTCATAATCGGTATGGCATTGATGACGGTAATAAGACGTATCATAGAGCCGATTATTCTCGGAAAATCCATGAGAATTCATCCGCTTCTTATGCTCATCGGTATGGTTGCCGGCGTTTATATCTGGGGTCCTATCGGTTTCCTCGTAGGTCCTATGGTACTGATTATCATCATCCAGGTGATTAACGTTTTCGAGATTGACAAGAAGTTTACTTCGTTCATGTCCCGTGTCCTCAAGAAATTCGTTGCACAACCTGAAGACACATCCCACGACGTCGAGTAAATTTCAACAAAGTATCTGCTTACAAAGAGGCTGTCTCAAAACGAAATGCTGTTTTGGGACAGCCTTTTTCTTCTGTAAAACCCCGTAATTCTGCAAAGCCGCCGCGCTTTTTTGGCTTAGATGCACTGTTTATTAATGAATTTGAGTAAAAGCGTATAGAATTGGCTATCGAGCTTTAATCTTTACGCTTATTTCTTCTTTAGAGACGTTCTTAAGATGCCCCGCGATGTAAAAAGCGTATAGAAATCCGTGATTTCTTTGATTCTATACGCCTTCGGGTACTTCAGATTAGGGTTACTGTCCTAGATGCAACACAAAAAGCGTATAGATTTGAAAATAAAGATTAATCTATACGCTTATTGGACAATTTCAAGGATTTACAAAGTGTCGATTCATCAAAAAGGCGTATAGATGAGATGCTTTTGCGCCTTTCTATACGCTTTTCTTAAATGTAGTATATTTTTCTGATTTTCTTCGCTTCTTTACTACATTTTCTTGTGTTATGAGCCTCGGTTTCGCGATTTGTAGTAAATCGACTTATTTGCTCAAAAGATAATCACAGGCATTTACCGCAGCGACCGCACCATCGGCAGCAGCAGTAGAAAGCTGGCGCAAAGTCTTTGTTCTTCCGTCTCCCGCAGCGAAAACGCCCTCACAGGAAGTCTTGCAGTCCTCCCCTGCTACCACGTAGCCTGCCTCATCAAGTTCAACCAAATCTGCGAAAGGCTTATTGGAAGGAACCTGTCCTATGGCAACGAAAAGTGCTTCAACATCAAGTTTACGAACACTCTCGTCTTTCTTCATAAATACATTAATGCCGCTTAGTTTGCCGTCACCCAAAAGTTCTTTAACTTCGGCCGATAAAACGAATTCAATATTAGGGATTGCAGAAGCCTTTTTAACAAGCGCATCTTCCGCTCTGAACTCGTCACGACGATGAATAAGAAAGACCTTATTGCAAAGTCCCGAAAGATAAGTCGCTTCTTCCAAAGCCGTATTTCCTCCGCCTGCCACTGCTACATCTTTTCCCTTAAAGAAAGAACCGTCACACGTCGCGCAATAAGAAATTCCGCGTCCCAAATATTTCTGTTCCATAGGAAGTCCCAACTCACGGTGCTTGGCACCGCAGGCAAGAATAATGGTTTTTGAAGTAACGTTATCACCGAATTCAACCTGAAGTTCAAACGTACCGTCAGGAAGTTTTTTTACAGCGCTTACACCGTCATAAACAAACTCTGCACCGAGAGCTATGGTCTGCTTATAAAGATTCTCGGAAAACTCATATCCCGAAATATTCTTTATTCCCGGATAGTTCTCGATTTCAGGAGTATTAATTATCTGACCTCCGAAGGATTCCCCTTCGTAAATTACAACTTTTTTACCGGCTCTCGCGCCGTAAATTCCCGCGGTCAGTCCCGCAGTACCGCCGCCTATTATTGCAATGTCATACATATGGATTGCCTCCGTAAAACAATATGTTTAATTCTATCATTTGAATGCTTCATCAAAAAGCATTTTGCGAAAACAAAAACCGAATACCGACTTTTCTTTTGTTACATTTGAGAAACAATATATTTATATATAAGTGTTAAAATATATAATGTAAAAAATGTGTTCAGAGGTGAAATAATGTCTAATATCAAAAAACTTCTGGCCTGCGTCCGCGAATATAAGCTGCCTACGATTCTCACACTTATATTCATTATCGGCGAAGTTGTCATAGAAGTAATTATTCCTTTTATCACCGCAGCTCTTATTAATACTTTGGAAGAAGGAGCAGACATCAGTGCCATTGCTCTGAAAGGCATCATCCTTGTTTTGCTGGCGCTCCTTTCTTTGGCCTGCGGAGGTATTGCCGGAGTTGAGTGTTCCAAAGCCTCAGCCGGTTTTGCAAAAAATGTAAGACACGATGTTTTCGCGCGTGTTCAGAAGTTCAGCTTCGGAAACATCGACAAATTCTCAACGTCTTCGCTTGTAACAAGACTTACAACCGATATCAATAACGTTCAGATGTCATACATGATGATTATAAGAACAGCGGTAAGATCTCCGCTTATGCTTATCTTCTCTGCCGTAATGGCATTCATTCTCGGCGGCAAGCTCGCATTGACATTCGTTATCGTAATTCCTATTCTGGTTTGCGGTCTTTTGCTCATCGCAAAATATGCCATGCCTGCATTCAAGGCCGTTTTCAACAAGTACGACAAGTTGAACGAATCCATCGAGGAAAACGTACGTGCAATGCGTGTAGTTAAAGGTTTTTCCCGAGAAGAATTCGAGAAGAAGAAGTTCAATAACGCTTCGGAAGATATCTGCAAGGACTTCACAAAAGCTGAGCGTATCGTAGCACTCAACAACCCTCTTATGCAGGGAAGCGTTTACTTCAATATGGTTTGGATTCTCGGAATCGGCGCATCTCTTATTATTAAGAGCGGCGGAACAACCATCGATGTCGGTGTTATTACCGCTATGATTACATACGGTATGCAGATTTTGATTTCTCTTATGATGCTTTCCGCAATCTATGTAATGCTCACAATTTCCAACGAGTCTTTCCGAAGAATTGCTGAGGTTTTGAACGAGGAACCAAATCTTACAAATCCGGATGATCCTGTTTATGAGGTTTCGGACGGAAGTATCGAGTTTACCGACGTTACATTTAAGTACTCCGCCAAGGCTGAGAAGAATGCTCTTTTCGATATCGATTTGAAGATTGATTCCGGTATGACGGTTGGTATCTTAGGCGGTACCGGTTCAGGTAAAACGACTTTGGTTCAGCTTATTCCGAGACTTTATGATATAAGTTCGGGTTCTCTTACGGTAGGCGGCGTAGATGTTGCCCAATACGATTTGGAGACATTACGTAACAGCGTAGCCATGGTTCTTCAGAAGAACGTTTTGTTCTCGGGAACAATCAGAGATAATCTCCGCTGGGGTAACGAGAACGCTACTGACGATGAGATCATGGAAGCTTGTAAGCTTGCTTGTGCCGACGAATTCGTTAACTCCTTCCCGGACGGTCTCGATACCTATATCGAGCAGGGCGGTACAAACGTATCGGGTGGACAAAAGCAGCGTCTGTGTATCGCAAGAGCTCTTCTTAAAAAGCCGAAGATTCTTATCCTCGACGATTCTACCAGTGCGGTTGATACAAAGACCGACGCCGTTATTCGTAAGGGATTTAAGTCTTATATCCCTGATACAACAAAGATTATCATCGCTCAGCGTGTAGCATCCGTTTGCGATGCAGATAAGATTATCATCATGAATGACGGTAAGATTGAAGCTGCCGGTACTCATGACGAACTTATTAAGTCCTGCGATATCTACCGCGAGATTTATGAACAGCAGACGAAAGGAGGTAACGAAGATGCCTAAGCCGATGGGAATGGGCGGACGCCGCGGCGCTATGCCTAAAGATATGAAAGCAGACATGAAGAGTCTTTCAAGAACCCTTAAGAAGTTCTTCCAATACTATCCTGTTCTGGCTCCTGTAGTTGTTGTTTGTATTCTCGTAGCCTCGATAGTATCAGCTATGCCTGCTATTTTCGTGCAGAAGATTACAGCCATCATAGAAAAATATGTTGAATCAAGAGATTGGGTTAATGCTTGGATTGAACTTAAGCCAAGCCTCTTTACGCTCATAGGTCTTTATCTTTTGTCTCTCGTAGCCATAGTCGTACAGACACAGTTAATGGCTTATATGACACAGGGTTTCCTCGATAAGTTCCGTAAAGAGATGTTTGACGGAATGCAGGATTTACCTATCAAGTATTTCGACCAGAACCAGCACGGCGATATCATGAGCCACTATACAAACGATATCGATACTCTTCGTATGTTTGTATCGCAGACCTTCCCTACTCTCATTCAGTCGGGTTGCGTTGTATTGATGTGTCTTGCCGAGATGCTTTACTTCAGTTTCTGGCTTACGCTTGTTGTTTTGGCCGGTATTGTAGTAATGATTGTTTTCACTTCTACGGTAGGAAAAGGTTCTTCCAAGTACTTCATGAGCCAGCAGAGAGCCGTGGCAAAAACCGAAGGTTATGTTCAGGAAACAATGAACGGACAGAAAGTTGTTAAGGTTTTCTGTCACGAAGAAAAGGCAATGGAAGGCTTCAACAAGGTTAACGATTCCTGGGCCGAAGAATCCACAAAGGCACATGCCTATGCGAATATTTTGGGACCTGTAATCCAGAATATCGGTAATATCCTTTATGTTTCTCTTGCATTAATCGGCGGTATTCTTATCGCTAAGCATGCAGGAAATATGGGTTTCAGAAACATTTTCATGAATGCCGGTTGGGTTAAGAACGATCCGATTGCATTCTTCATTACGGTTGATATCCTGATTCCTTTCCTTCAGATGGCTAAGCAGTTTACCGGTAACTTTAATACCCTTACACAGCAGATGGGTACCATCGTTATGGCTTCCGCAGGTGCAGCTCGCGTATATGAGTTAATCGATGAGAAACCTGAGGCTGACGAAGGATACGTTACTTTGGTAAATGCGAACGTATTGCCTGACGGAACTATCGAAGAATCCGCTAAACCAACCGGCAAGTGGGCTTGGCGTCATCCTCACCAGGCAGACGGTACTGTTACCTACACTATGCTCCAAGGTGATGTTGAAATGAAAGAAGTTGACTTCGAGTATGAAGAAGGCAAGCAGGTTCTTTTCGATGTTTCCGTATTTGCAAAACCTGGCCAGAAGGTTGCTTTCGTAGGTGCTACGGGTGCGGGTAAAACAACAATTACCAACCTCATCAACCGTTTCTATGATATTGCTGACGGTAAAATCCGTTACGACGGAATCAACATCAATAAGATCAGAAAGAGTGATCTTCGAAAGTCCTTGGGTATCGTATTGCAGGAAACCAACCTCTTTACCGGTTCCGTTATGGATAACATCAGATACGGTCGTCTCGAAGCAAGCGACGAGGAATGTATCGAGGCAGCAAAACTTGCAGGTGCGGACAACTTCATTACCCGTCTCCCTGAAGGTTATAACACCCTCCTTTCCAACAACGGTTCCAATCTCTCACAGGGTCAGCGCCAGCTCATAGCAATCGCAAGAGCAGCAGTTGCAAATCCTCCTGTAATGATTTTGGACGAAGCTACATCCTCCATCGATACCAGAACAGAGGCTATCGTTCAAAGAGGTATGGATAAGCTTATGGAAGGTCGTACGGTATTCGTTATCGCTCACAGACTTTCTACCGTTATGAATTCCGATGTCATCATGGTATTGGATCACGGCCGCATCATCGAGCGCGGTACACATAAGGAACTTATCGATAAACAGGGCGTTTACTATCAGCTCTATACCGGTGCTTTCGAGCTCGAATAATATCGAAAAGTAAAGAAACCAAATAAAACGCCTTCGGACTTAAAAATCCGGAGGCGTTTTTATATCGTCATTATTTCAAAACCAAAGCATCAGTCTCTTTCTACGCGGAAGACATCGCTTACGCTCTTCACGCGGCCCATTACACGGTCAAACTGGTTCTGACCGTGAACTTCTACGGTAACCTTTATGGTAGCCGTAAAATCATCATTAGAGACGCTTGAGAGGGCTTTGATGTTTACATGCTCATCGCCTATCGCCTGCATAATGTCTGCAAGAAGATATCGTCTGTCACTTGCCTCGATACGCATACTGATTTCATAAGTCTCCGCACCGTTATAGCTGTCCCAGTGTGCTTTAATAAGTCGGTTCTCACGTTCCTTATCTTTCTCGGAACGGTCAGCGTATTTATGCAGATTCAAGATATTCTTGCAATCGGTTCTGTGAATACTTACACCGTTTTGAGTTACGTAACCGATGATCTCGTCAGGCGGAATCGGCTTACAGCAACCGGAATAACGAACCACGCAATTCTCAAGTCCTTCGATTACAGCACCGCCTGCATCCTTGGTGCGCTTCTTCTGAACCTTCTTTATAGGTTGAGATTTTGCATCCTGCGTAGACTGCTGAATCTTATTCTTCGGAAGACCCGCAAGAGAATTCTTACCGATATTCTCAATGAGTTCAGGAGGTGAATATACAACCTGACCTGCCGAATTGATACGATAACCCAAAGCTTCTCTCTCGTCTTCGGAAATTGCTCTTATATAGTCATCACGAAGCTTATCGAAAATCTTTGTCGGAGGAACCGTTCCTGCACCCACAGCCGCATACATGTCCTCAATATTGGTAAAACTGTATCGCTTAAATGCGGTACTTGTATGCATAAGAAGTTGTGACGGAGTAAAACCATTACGCTGAATTTCTCTTTCGACAAGTTCCTTACCGCGAGCCACATTCTCGTCACGGGATTCTTTACGAAACCATGCGTTAATCTTTGATTTAGCGGAAGCGGTTTTTACCATATTTACCCAGTCGCGCGAAGGACCGTGTATTTTCTCAGATGAAAGAACTTCGACTATATCACCGTTTTTGAGCTGATAGGAAAGCGGAACAATTCTGCCGTTTACCTTGGCACCGTGCATGTGATTACCGATACCGCTGTGAATGTTATAAGCAAAGTCTATTGGACAAGAACCCATAGGAAGGTTAATAACATCACCCTTAGGAGTAAATACGTAAACTACATCACTTTCGAGATTGCTCTTCATTATGTCCATAAAGTCAGATACGTCACGGCTCTCTTTCTGAGTCTCCAAAACCTGACGAATCCAGTTCATCTTGTCATCGACTTTATCGAACTTTGAAACATCCGAATTACCTGCTTCCTTGTAGTGCCAGTGAGCAGCGATACCGTACTCGGCGGTTCTGTGCATGGCAAAGGTTCTTATCTGAACCTCGAAAGGAATACCGCCCTTACCCATTACCGTAGTATGAATGGACTGATACATATTAGGCTTAGGCATTGCAATATAGTCTTTGAAACGTCCGGGTATATGCTGATACGTCTCGTGAACTATACCCAAAACCGTATAACAGTCGGTAAGCGATTCAACGATAATTCTGCAGGCAAAGAGGTCATAAATCTGATCTATGGTCTTATCCTGCTTCTTCATTTTGCAATAGATGCTGTAAAAATGCTTAGGACGGCCTTCAATCTCAGCATGCTTAATACCGAATTGGGCAATCTTATCTCCCAGTTCCTTAACAACATCAGCCATAAACTGCTCACGCTCGGAACGCTTGGAAGAAATCATTCCTACAAGCTCGTAGTAAGCATCACGGTCTATATATCTGAGACACAAGTCCTCAAGTTCCCACTTTATCTTATAAATTCCCAAACGATGCGCCAAAGGTGCATAAATATCAAGGGTTTCCTGTGAAATCTCAATCTGCTTCTCAGGCGACTGTGATTTCATTGTACGCATGTTATGAAGACGGTCCGCAAGTTTAATAAGAACTACTCGAATGTCTTTTGCCATAGCGATAAACATTTTTCGAACGTTCTCGGCACGGTTCTCTTCCTTCGAAATATACGGAATTTTCTCAAGTTTTGTAACACCGTCTACAAGAAGAGCAACGTCTTCACCGAATAATTCGGTTACCATCTCGGAATCAACAACGGTATCTTCCACCGTATCGTGAAGAAAAGCAGCAACCAATGTCTCGGCATCAACTTCAAGCTCAGCCAAAATCTCAGCCGTTGCTACCGGGTGAATTATGTAAGGCTCACCTGTTTTTCTTTTCTGATTTCTGTGAGCTTTATATGCGAAAACAAAGGCATCATGAATCTTCTGAACATCTTTCGCAAGATCTTCCTCACTCTCGTGTGTCTTACCCGCATAGCTCTCAAATGTCTTTATTACTTCGGTAAAGTTCTCGTAAATGTCAGGCTCAATATCCGGCATATCATCAAAATCTGCCAAATAATTAAGCTCATCCACCAAAGCCTCTTCTTCGGGCGTCAACTCCGGTTTCTTAAATCGTTTACGTGCATCCATTCCCTTATACTCCTTGGCCGAAAAGCCTCATATATGTCGCCGTTCCCTTAAGGTCGACTTTGTTTTTTGCACTAAGCAGGTTAAAGCAGAGACATTCCGAAGATAATCTTCCGACTCTTATAAGTCCCGCTTCCTCAAAAACATCCACACAACGCGCCAACTGGAACGGTGTAATTCTGCTTCCGGTATGAATAGTAACCATTCGTGCCAAAAGCGCTGTATCTACAATCGATGTTCCCTCACCGAAAACATTCTTCAGCGTGAGATATACGGATTGGAAAAGTTCCTTCGGCGGTATCAAAGAGTCTACACCCGCCCCCTTGGTAAGTTTAGCTATCTGGTCAATTGCAAGTCCCTTACGATAGAGTTCTTCCACTACACCTACCTTATTCCAAACCATACTCTTGTCGAACACGATTCTGATGTCAGAAAGGTGAAGGCTCAATGTCTGTTCACCCTTAAAATTAAACAAATTCATCGTATACGCAATGTCAACCCTATCACCTGCTTTAAGGATTCCCGCATAATTTCCCATGCCGAATCCCACGGCCGAAATCATATGCTTCATGTTCGGATCTTTCTCCGTATCATACAAATCAAGTCTCAGATGAGCTCCGTTACTCATTGTCTGAATATTGGTAATAAGAAGATTATCCGTCTCGAAAACAGGCTTCGTATTTCCGAGTCCGAAAGGTGCCAAGCATCTTACTTTCTCGTAAGTATCCTTTACAACGAATTCGGCAGGCAATACTGCATCAATCTTAAGAATATCGGCATTTCTTTCTTCATCAGGGTTCTCGTCAGCAGCCTTCTTCTCTGCTTCGCAGGAATACTTTTCCAACTCGCGCATGAAAATCGGCATGTTTTTCTTCTTAACTACCAAACCCGCAGCCTTCTTATGACCGCCGAAGTTTACGCAATACTCGGATATGTTCTCAATTGCGTTATAGATATCAAAGTCACCGTAAGATCTCGAAGAACCTTTTACATTTTCTGAATCTAATCCGTCATCGGTAAATACTATTGCGCTTCTTCTGAAATGCTGCGAAAGCTTTCCGGCAACAATTCCCAAAACACCCTGATGCCAATCTTTACCGTATGCAACAATAGGTCCTTTGGTATTTGTAAGAAGCCATTCTTCAGGGCGCTTACTGCTTTCAATCTGCTCCACCGCTTCGGCAAATACTTTAGCCTCTATAGCTTTTCTCTCATCGTTTTGTTTGGAAAGAGCCGCACAGGCTTCTTCTGCAACGCTTATATCGTCAGCCAGGAAAAGCTTCAATGCATCCGATGAATCGTAAAGTCTTCCCGCCGCATTTATACGCGGAACGAAATTAAACGAGATATACATCTCATCCATAACTTTACCGCTGTCCAAAAGTTCCTTATTCATGGTTCTGATACCGAGATTCGAAGGGTTTCTCATACTCTGAAAAGCCTTCTTTACCAAGGTTCTGTTTTCACCTACTATCGGTACCAAATCAGCAATCGTTGCAATACCCGAAAGCTCAATCGTTTGTTTCCATACGTCAGGAAAAACCTTGTATCTTCCGTCTCTGCCCATAGCTTCGATGAACTTCATTGCCACACCTGCACCGCACAAATCCTTGCACGGATAAGTATTATCAAGTCGCTTGGCGCAAATCACTGCATCGGCATCCGGAATCTTCTCCTGAACAGTATGGTGATCCGTTACAATTATAGTTATTCCCTTGGAACGCAGCTGACTTATGGTATCGAAATTGGATATTCCGCAGTCAACGGTAATAAGCAAATCCGGCTTCTTACTTAAAACATCTTCAAGAATATAATCCGTTAATCCGTAGCCATGTGCAGCTCTTTGCGGAACAATATAATCCACATCGCAACCGTGACTTTTAAAATATCTGACAAGGATTGTGGTAGCCGTAACACCGTCGGCATCGTAATCTCCGTATACCAAAATCTTAGCATCGTTACTGATGGCATCGACAGTAATATCAACCGCCTCTTTCATGTCCTGAAAAAGGAACGGATCATGCCATTCGGTCGGATTGTCAGAAAGAAAATCTTTCTTTTGCACATCGGAAACAATATCTCTTGATTCAAGAAGTAAATCCACAAGAGAATTCGTGTCTCCGACCACTGACGGCAATTTGCATTGCCATTTCTTACCGGTCATTAACATATATCAACATCTCACAAAACTTATTTGGAAATATTTTAACAAAAACCGACCGATTAATAAATATTTTCATATAAATAGGCAAAAAAGAACTGTCTCCGATTCGGAAACAGTTCTCATAAAAATCAATCTCAAGAATTATCTCTTGCGCTTTCTTGCTGCCTCAGACTTCTTCTTACGACGTACAGATGGCTTCTCGTAGTGCTCTCTCTTACGTACTTCAGCAAGAACTCCAGATCTAGCGCATGAACGCTTAAATCTGCGCAACGCACTATCAAGGGACTCATTCTCCTTAACTCTGATTTCTGACATTCTTTATCCCTCCCCTCGTGCGTAGAATAATAACGTGTGTAATTATACATAAGGAGAGAGAAATAGTCAATATTTTCAAACAAAAGTGCTAGAATGACCGTATAGATGAGTTTTTCGACAGGGAGTTTTGCAGTGAAATCATCATTACTTAAAGTCATTACGGCACTTTGCATTTCGACCGTCGCTATTTTGTCTGCGGCAGGGGCACTTCACATATCCGCCGATAATACCGTTTTCGATTTTGAAGGTAAAACCTGCGAAGATGTAATGAATGAATTTATCGAAGAATACGGACTTAATGAGTACGATTTTGCTTTAAGTTACGAAAACACGGTAACTCACGAATCATGTTCCTTTAACGATATGCATACCATGGTTCCCGCAAGCACATATAAGCTTCCGCTTAATATGTATTACTACGAGATGGAGGAACGCGGCGAGATTACGGGGGACACCTATATTCCCGGCTCCGGATACACTCTTACTCAGTGTCACTATAAAAGTATTGTCGAGTCCGACAACGAAGTTTCCATCGCCATGCAAAACTACCTGGGAAGCTACTCAACATATAAGACACTGATGACGGGGTATTTCACCATCCCCGAAGATGAAATGCCGGCAGATTACTATTACACAAACAGATATACAACCCGTATGATGTTGGATGTTTTAACCTATCTTTATGACAACCAAGATCGTTTTACGGAACTTATTGATTACATGCTAATCGCGTGCCCGGACCACTACTTCAAACACTATTCCGGAGATATTCCGGTAGCTCATAAATACGGTGATTATGAAGGCGCGGAAAACGACGTCGGTATTATTTATACCGAAGAGCCCTTCCTTCTGGCGGTATATTCCCAAGGTGTGGGCGAAAGAATCCCTGCGAGAGCAGCGGAAGTTTTCATAGCTTATACTCAATATACTCATGAGAGAGCCGTGGAAGAATCCGAATCCATAGCCGCCTACGAATCAAGCGTGGAAGCTTCAATATCCGAATTCGAATCAATCGCTGCGTCAGTCTCCGAATCGGAAAGTATAGCTTCTTCCGTATCAATCTCCGAATCGGAATCCGTTGCAGCATCCGTTTATGAATCCGAAAGTCTCGCCGAAGAATCACGGATATGGGCCGAACAGGAAGCAATCCTGGAAACAGAGTTAAAAGAAAGCAAAATCAAATGTTTTGCTTGGGCCGGAGTTTGTTTACTTGTTCTGATTATTCTTATTGATTTCGAAGTAAAGGCGCGAGAACGCAAAAAATCGTCTTCCAAAACTCGGACATCGAAAACAAAATCGTCCAAGAACGTGAGTAACCGGAAGAAAAAGAAATAGAAGTTCAAAGCAAACGGGACCTGTAACATTGTTACAAACCTCGTTATTTTGCGTTTAAAAGAAGGAGGGGCCGCCCCGATATCCTTCGGTGCGACCCCATCCTGCGACCTAAGCGTAATGACGGTTTATATCAAATTGCAAAGGTATGAAACGGAAAAACATCAATACTTTGGCTCAATCAAGCCGTAATCGCCGTCTTTACGCTTGTAGATTACACTGACTATGTTTGTTTCCGAATCAAGATATACAAGGAAGTTATGTCCTAGCATCTCCATCTGAAGAATTGCATCTTCGGAAGTCATAGGACGAAGATCGAACGACTTTCTCTTTGTAATCTTTTTCTCGGTTGCATCATCCTCGTAGTCAAAATCAAAATCTGCTTCGTCTTCGAGGTAATTAACAATCTGCGGATACTCCTTCTTCTGCTTCAGGAATTTTGTCTTCTGCTTTCTGATCTGAGACTCGAGCTTATCGATTGCTCTGTCAACTGCCGTAAGAATTTCTTCATCACGTGCCTCAGCTCTGAAAATCTTGTTGTCAAGCTTCATGGTAAGTTCTACTACCATCTTCTCACCTTCAGGTCTGATCTTTACGTTGAAGGTTCCCTCGTCGCCGAAATACTTATCAAATTTGCTCATCTTGTCGGCGATTTTCTGTTCCAATCTGTTACCGATACGAATTCCTTTTCCCTGCGTAGTGATCTTCATAGAATCACATCCTTCCGTTTCTTATATTGTTCAAAAAAGGATTTTGTCCTTTTCATAATTATAGTTCAAAGAATGTTTACAAATGGTAACAGACAACACATCAAAATTATTTAAAAAATGTTATAATAAAAATGATGGGGCTTAATAGAAAGTCCCATCATTTATTTGTCTGAAAATATCCGATTTTTTTATTCTTCAACAGGAGATTTGTCCTCGGAACCCATATCGTCTGCCGTTTCTTCAGTCTCGGCAGGTGCTTCGGCTGCAGTATCTAAAACTTCAACCAACTCCTCTGTTACCTCGTCAGCATCTATAACTTTCTCGGTAGTATCTGTAACTTTTCCTTCAATCTTCTCAACTGCTACCTGAACAGGATTTGTTGTACCTGGCATTGTGCAGGATTCTTCACTGAACTTTGTGCCGCATGCAAAGCAGAAGGCGTACTCGAGGTTATTCTCTTTCTTGCAGTTAGGACAAAGTTTAAGGCCCTTCTCGAAAATAATCCTCAACTCCAAATCATTAATCTCGTCAAAGAGTTTTCCGACAGTCTCACATTTGTCGTTAATATCTTCGGTGACATCGGTGAAATTCTTATACTGATCGTAATAAAGTCTTCCGATTTGATCGTAGTAAGAAACTATTGTGCGTTTCTTCTCTTCAATCGAACGCTGACAACTTGCGATTGCCTTGGATTTTGGATCAAACAGTGCCATAAATAAATACCCGTCCTTCCCCCAAACTTCGTTTATTATACTACATCCGAAGAAAGTTTTCGAGATAGGCGTATTTACGGCGGTTTATGGACAAAAAAAGAGTTGCCCCCCGTAAGGAAGCAACTCTCATTAATTAACGTAAGTATTCTTACTTAATCAAATTACTTGAGCTCTGCGAAGTACTTGATTGTACGAACCATCTGGCTAACGTAAGAATTCTCGTTGTCGTACCAGGATACTACCTGAACGAGGTTGTCAGCGCCAACCATTGTCTGTGTAGCATCGAACAAAGAACCGAATCTCATACCAACGATATCGGAAGAAACGATTTCATCCTCGTTGTAACCGAAAGACTCTGTAGCAGCAGCCTTCATAGCAGCGTTGATTTCTTCCTTTGTTACGGACTTCTCAACTGTAGCTACGAGGATTGTTGTAGAACCTGTAGGTGTTGGAACACGCTGTGCGGAACCGATGAGCTTACCGTTCAACTCAGGGATAACAAGACCGATAGCCTTAGCAGCACCTGTGGAGTTTGGAACGATGTTAACAGCACCTGCACGGGATCTTCTGAGGTCACCCTTACGCTGTGGGCCATCGAGGATCATCTGATCGCCTGTGTAAGCGTGGATTGTGCTCATGATACCGGACTTGATACCAGCGAGATCGTTAAGAGCCTTAGCCATTGGAGCCAAGCAGTTTGTTGTACAAGAAGCTGCAGAAATGATTGTATCGTCAGCCTTGAGTGTCTCGTGGTTAACATTGTAAACGATTGTTGGGAGATCGTTTCCTGCAGGAGCAGAAATAACAACCTTCTTAGCGCCTGCTGCGATATGAGCAGAAGCCTTTTCCTTAGATGTGTAGAAACCTGTGCACTCGAGTACAACGTCTACATCCAAAGCACCCCAAGGAAGATCCTTAGCGTCCTTCTCAGCATAAATCTTAATTGTCTTACCATCAACTGTGATGGAATCTTCGCCTGCTGAAACTGTATCCTTAAGAGCGTAAGAACCCTGAGCAGAGTCATACTTCAAAAGGTGAGCAAGCATCTTAGGGCTTGTAAGATCGTTGATAGCAACTACTTCATAACCCTCAGCACCGAACATCTGTCTGAAAGCGAGACGACCGATACGACCGAAACCGTTAATTGCAACTTTAACTGCCATTTTAAATTCCTCCTAAAATTCCCTTACGGGAAAATACTTTATGTGCTAAACGCACCGTAAAAAATTGTACAACAGAGTGCCCTTCTTTACAACAATAAAGGGTGGGGCAATTTTTCGTTTTTCTGACGAATAAAAGCAGTAAAACATGAATTTACAAGGATAATTTAACGAAACGATTTTCAATCGAAAATCATATGCATAAAAAACGCGGTTCAAACGCCGAAGCAGGCGATTAATCAGCCGAATTTAAAGAAGCCTTATATGTTGCGACAACACGCTTAATGTTGATGCCCTGGTCAGCAAATTTCTGCTCGAACTCGGTTCTTACGTTAGAGGAATCGTACTCGCTGTTATGAAGGTCGCGTGTAAGTTCGCTCAGAGTAAAACCGCAGGAGGTAAATTCGTCCAACGAGAAATCAAAAAGGTCATCGTTATCCGTCTTGAAACGAATCTCGCTGCCGTCTTTAAGCATAACCTTGTACTTCTCAAGGAAAGCACGGTACGTAAGGCGGCGCTTCGGCTTGTTTCTGCGGTTCCACGGATCGCAGAAATTGATATACATTCTGTCAACTTCGTTCTCGTCGAAATAGTTTTCGAGAAGGTTTGCATCGGCATTTAAGAAGAACAGATTCTTAATATCAGCTTCATGAGCCTTCTCGATGGCACCCAAAATTATGGACGTGTCGCGCTCCATGGCGATATATAAAACATCCGGATTTGCCATCGCTGTCTCGCAGGCAAACTTGCCCTTGCCGCAGCCTACCTCCAGAAACAACTTGCAGTCTTTGGGAAATCCGCAGATTTCTCTCCAATTGCCTTTGTTCATGAGCGGTGTATCGAACCAACGCTCGTGACAGCGCTCGAGTCTTTCCGGAATGTGTTTTTTTGTTCTTGCTCTAGCCATTTTATTTACCAACCTGAATTTTCTCGCAGATGCGAACCGTTTCCATCGCATCCTTAGCATAATAAGACGCACCGATTCTTTCGGCAATATCCGAAGTCAAAACAGCGCCTCCGACTATCGTAGGAATATTAATATTCCTGTTTCTCATCTCGTCCAAAGTCTTCTGCATATAAACGACCGTGGTGGTCATGAGAGCCGAAAGGCCCAATGCAACAGGCTTTATTTCCTCGCAGGCATCGCAGATTACAGAAGCCTTTACGTCTTTACCCAAATCGATTACCTCAAAGCCGTAGCTCTGAAGAACGACCTTTACGATATTTTTACCGATATCATGTACGTCGCCCTCAACCGTGGCAATTATAACAGGACCTTTTTTCTCGCCCGTGGAATCGGAAGTAATCTTATCCTTAAGCTCATCGAAAACGAGCTTTGCAGTCTCTGCGCTCATCATAAGCTGCGGGAGGAAAATCTTTTGCTTATCGTAATCCTCACCCACCTTATCCAATGCAGGAATCAAATGCTCGGATACGATATCCAAAGGCTTTAAATCCGTCATAAGTTTAACTTCGTCGCAGGCCTTTTTCTTCTGACCTTTAACAATCGCCTTATATAATTCCGATTTTCCGTCAAATATGCTGCCGGCATCGTTTGTTGAAGAAGTTTTCGCGGAACCTTCCGTTAAAGAAGCTCCCGGCTTTATAACCACGTCATCTGCATGCCTGGAAATATAAGATTCCGCTCCGACATCGCTATAGTTTAGCACCTCAAAAGCATCAATTGTTCCCATAAGCTCCTTATCGTTAGGATTTAAGATAGGAAGCTTAAGACCTGCATACATGGTCATGGCCAGGAATGTTTTGTTTATAAGAGGTCTGTTCGGAAGACCGAAAGAAACATTACTTAATCCGAGGCATGTATTCATCTTAAGTTCGTTTGTTACCATTGAAACGCACTTTGCGGTTTCCATAACTTCCTTTTGCTGGGCGGAGGCAGTCAAAACCAATGAATCAATAATGATACGGTGTTTCTCTATTCCGTATTTGGAAGCTTCATCGACAATTTTTCGGGCGATTTCAAAACGCTCCTCGGCAGAAGATAAAATACCTCTTTCGTCGATACAAAGACCGATTACTACGCCGCCGTACTTTTTCACAATCGGGAAAACGGCATCCATTACTTCTCTTTTACCGTTAACGGAATTAATGAGCGGAATACCGTTATATAGCCTACAGGCTTTCTCCAAAGCCTCCGGATTGGAACTGTCGATTTGAAGCGGAACATCAATTACTTCCTGAAGAAGTCCTATAAGTTCCGTCATGGTTTTAGGCTCGTCAATACCCGGTATTCCTACGTTTACGTCAAGAACATCGGCACCTGCCTCGACCTGCTTTATACCCTCTTCAACCAAATCAGAAAGTCTTCCTTCGGAAAGAGCTGCCTTCATCTTAGGTTTTCCTGTAGGATTTAATCTTTCACCGCAACGTACCACTTTATCCTTAATCTCAACCAAACCCGTGGTACCTGTTACTCTGGTAACGGCTTTTGCAGGTTTAAAACAAAATTCGTGCTTTAAAGATTCTTCAACCGATTTTTTGATGAATTCAGGTGTCGTACCGCAGCAGCCTCCGAAGCCTGAAATTCCCATATCAATCATCTCTCCTATTACAGAGGCGAACTCATCTGCGGAAATATCATAATAAGTATTAACACCGTCAAATTTCGGAAGTCCGGCATTAGGCTGAACCAAAAGCGGAAGTCTGGCATTTGAAAGAACCGTTTTTACAATCGGCAACAATTCGTTAGGCCCCAAAGAACAGTTGATACCGAGCATGTCAACCCCTAGGTTTTCGAGCATGGTTACAACAGCCAAAGGAGATGCGCCCGTAAGCATCGTTCCGGCCTCGGTATAAGTTACGGAACAAATAAGAGGCTTATCGGAATTCTCTTTTACTGCCAAAATCGCAGCCTTGGTCTCATAAAGATCCGTCATGGTCTCGATAATGAAACCGTCAACATACTTATCGGCGATAAGAACCTGCTCCTTAAAAATATCGTAGGCTTCCTCGAAATCCATATCGCCCAGGGGCTTTAAAAGTCTTCCGCAGGAACACATATCATATAAAATCGCCGCATCCTTCGAAGTCTCTTTTACCGCACGGGAAGCATTATCGTAAGCCGCTTTAATAACTTCTTCCAGCGAATACTCGGCATCTTTAAGATGGATTCTGTCGGCACCGAAAGTATTCATCGTAACGGTTATGGAACCTGCATTTAAGTAGTCCTTATGAATCGCCGTCACCACTTCGGAATTTGTGATGTTAATTGTCGTATTTCCTGTCTTTACTCCGCGTGCGGTAAGCTGGGAACCAAAACCTCCGTCCGAGATGAGAAATTTCTTTCCGATAACACTTCTTAAATCCATATTAATCCTCTGCCTCAAAATTAAAACCGATAATGCCCGTCATTGACTTGAACGGATGCATAATATCATTATCGTCTAATATAATACCTGTTTTTTCTATTCCTTCAACTTTCTCGAAAATCTCACGCTGCAAACAAAGCGGCACATCCCCATACCCGGGTGCAAATCTCATCGTAGCATTTCGAAGATTAAGTTTTTGCTGGAACTCGTCTGTCATCTCTTCTATGTATGCAGATGCGCAAGCATCCAAAAGCACCATTCTTGAAGGATCCGCCTCTTTATAAAAAGCAATTTTCTTATCAACCTTAGGCCCAAGTGTCGTAACCAAAACGCAAACGGAAGTCGAATGCTTTTTCTCGAAAATTCTCTGAAGCGAATCGGAAGATACATCGATACCGTCCCGAGCCAAAAAGACGTCGTTTACTTTGTTAAGTGCAAAATATGAATATCGGGCGCAAAACATTGAAAGTGCTTTGACTTCATTAAGCCCGTCAAAAAGCATCTTCTCCTGTTCCTCGGTAACCTGTCCTTTAAAGCCCAAAGCCACCAAAATTCTTCTCTCGGTTAATGATAAATTCTCGTTCACCGTACGCCGTCCTTGTTCAGCATTTTTTCGATACAATTGATAAAAATATTAAAAATTAGAACATAAACAATATACGTCAGGCATTTATTTCGTGTCAAACCCGGAAACATTAAGAATTAGATTGACTTACAGTCTGTTTGTGTTAATACTGTATTGTTCTCAACTGAGAATTAATATTTAAAAACGAAGGGATATATTATGGAAAACAATTATTACAATCCAATGCCACAAATGCCTACCACCAACCCGGATTACGAGCGTTACGCTAAGTCCGGTCTTACAAAATGCATCGTAGCAGGCGTTCTCACAGCCTCAAACTTGGCATTTAACGCAGCAGAAGCTCTTGATAGTCAGGGCCAAATGATATTGATTATTATTTGCTTTGTTTGCTCACTTCTGGGCCTTATTTTTTCAATCGGTGCTCTTAAAGCTCAAGGAAAAGCAAAGAAATGTCTTGGCAGACAAACAGGAAAGACTCTCGGAACCAAGATTGCATCCATCATCATTCTTGTCATCGCTTGTATCTTCCTTGCGATTGAAGCAGTCGGCGTTATTGCAATTTTGATTTTCGGCGCTTTTTCGTTTCTCTGATTAACGTAAATCACAAGTATTTGATTCATCGGACCGTTTCACTTTTTGTGGGACGGTCCTTCTTTGTGCCAAAAGTGGTAAAATCGGTTTATAGTTTTTGACGGAGTTTGGTATGAAGAATCTGATTATCTCTCTTTATAACAAGTATAAAGACATATTCCTGTATCTTATCGTGGGTGTAATCGCTACGCTCACCGAATGGCTGTTTTTCTGGATTTTCGACGGTAAACTCGGTATGCATTATTCACTTGCCACAGGACTTGCTTTTATTTTTTCAACTTTTGCGAATTGGGCTGCCGGCAGACTTATTATGTTTAAAAAAGTTTCAATGAGTATCGTAAAAGAACTTCTGTCCATTTATGCCGTAGGTGTCATCGGATTTCTTATGAACCTCCTCATTATGTGGATAGCAATTGATAAAATCGGAATACACGATTTCATCTCCAAGATGATTGCAACCGGTATAGTTTTCTTCTGGAATTACTTTATAAGAAAGCTTTTTATATACAGAAAACCAAAATACGAGGCTGAAGACGGTCTAAATTCTATTGACTGAAAAAGATTATAAACCGACTCTATATATAGATATAAAATGTGGGGGAAGAATTATGGATAACAGATTTAATTTCGACAATAATGATGATTGTAGAATCACCGGCGACTTCGGTACCTGCGAACCGCAAAACAATCAACCAAACGAAGGAAAGTCTTTCGAAGCCATTCATATGGACTTCACTTATGTTCCGGAAAGTGTATTGAAAGCCGGAAAAATAACCAAAGCCAGCATACTCGAATTAATAGCCGGTTGGATTTGTGTTCTTGTATCCAGCGTGATGGTTCTATTGATTGACGATCCGAACAGTTTCCAAGAAATCGGAAGTATATTCGGTTCTGTGCAGGATATAGACACAGGTAACTTAATTATCGCTCTGCCGATAGTTTCCGTTATAGCTTTGGTAATGAGCGTCTTGGCATTTTTGTCCAACAGAAAGGCTGTTACGTTATTGGGTAAAAGCACGGGAAAAACAAAGACTATTAAAGTATTATCAATCATAAGCTTTGTATATTCCGTATTATACTTTATGGGATTCTTCTATCTCTTGACGCAAAAATAAAAGTATGTAATAAAGTTATTTCAATTCGCGTGAGTGAGTTAAAAAGACTGTCCCAAAACCAAAAGGTTTCGGGACAGTTTGATTTTGAGTATTTAACAATGTTACAAATGCTTAGATTACAGCATTTTCTCAGAGAGCTTAACTCCGCCGAGAACGTGGAAGTGAACGTGCTTTACCGTCTGTCCTCCCCACTCGCCGCAGTTATTAATTACGCGGAAACCGTTGCCTAAATCTCTGATTCTGGCTACTTCGGCGATTGCTTTGTTAACTTCGGATGCATAAGTACCGTCATCGTTGGCACTCATATCGCAAATATCGTCAAAATGCTTCTTAGGCACTACCAAAACATGAGTCGGAGCTGCAGGATTAATATCATTGAAGCAATAAACATAATCATTCTCGTAAACGCATGTTGAAGGTATTTTCTTTTCGATAATGTCACAGAACAAACACATAGAGATTTCTCCTTCCGATTAACCAATCTGAGACTTAAGAACGTCCTCGGCTGCCTTCAATGCATCACCTATTTTGGATGCATCCTTACCGCCGGCCTGAGCCATATCAGGACGTCCGCCGCCGCCACCGCCGCAAACCTTTGCAGCTTCGCGGATGATGTTACCTGCATGAGCACCTGCGCTTACTGCATCTGCGGTTGCCATAGCGGTAAACAAAACCTTTGCTCCCGCATTTGCTGCGAGGAATACAACACCTGAACCGATCTTATCTCTGATTTGGTCAGCAGTATCACGAAGTGCTGCAGCATCGTCACAGGAAATCTCTGCAAATACAGCCTTGAAGCCGCCGATTTCAACAGCGGAATCAATTGCCTTACCTGCTGCGTCACCTGCCTGAGCCTTCTGAATTTCCTTAATCTCTTTCTCGAGAGACTTAACCTCGGCAGTAAGAGATTCAGCCTTGGAAACAAGACCTGACTTATTAACCTTAAGAGCTGATGCCATGTTATCGATAAGCGCTCTGTCTTCTTTGGATGCTTCATAGCAAGCCATACCCGTAAGAGCTTCTATACGTCTTACACCTGAAGCTACACCGGACTCGGATACGATTCTGAACTGACCTGCCTGACCGGAATGTGAAAGATGAGTACCGCCGCAGAACTCCATTGAGTATGGATTCTCGATATCGCCTACCGTAACAACACGAACTTCTTCGCCGTATTTTTCTCCGAACAATGCCATAGCACCAAGCTTACGAGCTTCATCAATCTTCATTACACGGGTAACAACCGGCAAATCCTCCAAGATAATCTCGTTTACCATGCGCTCAACGGTTGCAATTTCTTCAGCAGTCATCGGCTGGAAATATGTAAAGTCGAATCTCAATCTGTCAGCAGATACATAAGAACCCTTCTGTTCTACGCTGTCGCCCAAAACAGTTCTTAAAGCCTTCTGGAGAATATGAGTTGATGTATGGTTACGTGCCGTAGAAAGTCTTACAGCCTTATCTGTTTCAAGGTTTACGGAAACACTTGCTTTAATTGTACCTTCCGTAATCTTAAGAGTATGGAGGTACTTACCTGCCGCATCCTTATTTACGGCGATAACATCTGCCTTAAAGTCTGCGGATGAAGCCTTACCGGAATCGTTTACCTGACCGCCCATCGTAGCATAAAGACATGTCTTATCGAAAATGGCAATAACGGTATCGCCTGCGAAAGCCTCCTCAACCATGTGAAGAGCACCCTCCTCGTCTGCCTTCAAAAGGTAGATAAGCTTAGCTTCTTCGGAAAGATTATCGTAACCTGTAAACAAGGTGGAAGAAGTATCCTTCAAAAGTTCTTCAGGAAGCTCGTTTCCGCCCCATGCCGTATTACTTACGTTTTCCTTTGTTGCCTTACGAGCACGATCCTTCTGTTCCTTCATGCAAGCCTTAAATCCGTCTTCGTCAACGGAAAGTCCTGCGTCGCCTGCAATTTCCTTTGTAAGGTCAATCGGGAAGCCGTATGTATCGTGAAGTTTAAAAGCCTGCTCGCCGGAAAGAACACTAACGCCTGAAGCCTTAGCCTCGTCAATCATCTGATTTAATATTTCCGTTCCTGCTTCAACAGTTCTTAAGAAAGCATCTTCTTCCTTACTGATAATAGTCATAACATAAGACTTCTTGGATACGAGCTCAGGATATGCATCCTTGTTCTGGTCGATAACAACCTCAGCGATATCGTTAAGGAACTTACCCTCGATACCCAAAAGCTTACCGAATCTTGCAGCTCTTCTCATAAGTCTTCTCAAAACGTATCCGCGGCCCTCGTTTGAAGGAATAACACCGTCGGAAATCATCATCGTGGAAGATCTCATGTGATCGGTAATTACACGGATTGCAACGTCGTTTTTCTTGTCTGCACCGTATGTTACGCCTGCCTTCTCGCATACCGTATCCAAAATTCTTCTTACGGTATCAACCTCGAAAAGGTTATCTACACCCTGCATTACGCAAGCAAATCTCTCAAGTCCTCCGCCTGTATCGATGTTCTTCTTGGCAAGCGGTGTATAAGAACCGTCCTCTTCACGGTTGAACTGAGTAAATACGAGGTTCCAAATCTCAACGAATCTGTCGCACTCACATCCCGGGCCGCAATCAGGCTTGCCGCAACCCTTCTCGATTCCGCGGTCAAAATAGATCTCGGAACAAGGGCCGCAAGGACCGGTACCGTGCTCCCAGAAGTTATCTTCCTTACCAAGTCTCGTGATTCTTTCAGCAGGAACACCGATTACCTTGTTCCAAATATCGAAAGCCTCGTCGTCCTCAACATAAACGGAAGGATAAAGCTTCTCGGCAGGCATCTCAAGAACCTCAGTAAGGAACTCCCAAGCCCACGGAATTACTTCCTTCTTAAAGTAATCGCCGAAAGAAAAGTTTCCGAGCATCTCGAAATATGTACCGTGACGTGCTGTGTGACCAACGTTCTCGATATCAGGAGTACGGATACACTTCTGACATGTTGTAACACGAAGTCTCGGAGGTGTCTCGGCACCTGTAAAGTATGGCTTAAGCGGTGTCATACCGGCATTAATCAAAAGAATTGACGGGTCGTTTTGCGGAACAAGCGAAAAAGACGGAAGTCTCAAGTGTCCCTTAGACTCAAAGAAGGTTAAATACTTCTCTCTGATTTCATTTAATCCTAATGGCTGCATAAAATATCTCCTATGCTTATTAATAATAATAACAATCCAAAATTATAAACCGAAAAAACTCATATTGCAATTGAAAGCATCACATACTTCAATCGAAAATAACATTTTCGCGAGCGCGGTCCATGAACTTGATATATTCATCCTTAAGCACCTTGCTGTTATCGCCTTCAATTTTGATTTTAAGACCGCTTTCGGCATCGTCTGCGTCGGAAGAGAACGCGGTAAGCTGTGCAAAAAGTCTGTAGAGATTTGCGGACGGACTTACCTCTACGGCGAATTTAATTTTGCCGTTATTCCAACCGTCGCTGATTATGGATTTCACACGAACTTCATGCTTTAAGTAGTCGTATGCTTTGATGACCGTCTTTGGATTTCCCGAAATTGATATAATGACGTCCATCAATATATCGGATGCAAATGCATTAACGGCACCGGCGATTTTATCCTTAACGATTTTGACGTCACAATCGTAAAAAGTCTCGTGAGGCCTTATTTCTACTTTGGTATCGATTCTGTCTATACGGAACTGTCTCAAGGAAAAAACCTGTGCGTCCTTAACACTCATATTACGTGCCACAGCCTCAACATATTTATGGTTATCTATGGCAAACAGGTAGTAAGAACTGTCTCCGTAGTAAAGACCGATCGGAGATATGTGTCTTTCTTCCGCACATACATGCTTAGGATCGTCGTCGTTAAGTTTATATCCGTAATCGATTTTAAGAACGTTCTTGTCTTTTACGGCAGACTTTATTTTCTTCATCATGGTCTCAAAAACCATGGTGTTCTTTTTGGCTACGGTAATAAACGCTGCGCTGTCATCTTCCTCAAAATATACCGGCCAGGTTTTCTTAAACTTCTTGGCAATGTTCTCACCTGCAATAGGTGTTGCGTTTATTGCATCATAAATGAGAGATACCTCATCCTTGCGAAGCTCGTCCTTGCCGTAGTTTCTGACATAGGTGTTTGTACCCTTCCGTTCAATCCAGTTAAACTCCGGGTCGCCGTATTCCATCCTTTTATATTCATTTATCGTGTCTATGTCGTTATATATGGATTTTCTTTCAAAGCTGTCACCGAAAATCTCATGCAACTCATCTCTTATCTCCTCAACAGTCGCCGGATGATTCTGATTAGCTCCGGAAACCTTTCTCAAAAAGTAATCGTAAACCGCTAAAGTCTTGTGTTTTGCCAATTTGTTACCGGCCATGGTATAGACCTCCGTCAATTATTATTTGTCCCAATAAACGTACAGTTATATGATACCAAACTTTTGAAGATTGCGTTGCTGTTTTTTGTAAAACATTTATATGCGCGCACGTGCGCGAAAATATTAAAAATAAAATTAAGGTTTTTAACCACAAAACATGCAATCCGTGTTAAAATGTTGAACATATTATTTTTTATTTACGGGAGAGATTTCATATGAAAGTTTTCAATCATATTGCTACTGCAGCACCGCAGATTATGTTGCCAAAGACAGGCATTGATTTAAATAAGTGGGCAGTTATCGCCTGCGACCAATACACATCAGAGCTTGATTACTGGGAAAAGTGTAAGGAACTGGTCGGAGATAATCCTTCCACATTAAAGCTCATCCTTCCTGAAGTTTACCTCGGAATCGAAAGTGCCGAGCAGCAGGAAGAAAGACTTAAGAACATTGCCAAAACAGCAAACGAGTATATCGAGAATGATATTTGGAACACATTGGGAGAAGGATTTATAATCACCGACAGATCAACATCCCTTCACCCTTCCAGAAAAGGACTTATGCTCGCTGTTGACCTTGAGCAGTACAGCTACGAGCCGGGCAACAAGGAAAGAATCCGTGCTACCGAAGGAACCGTTATTTCAAGAATTCCTCCGAGAGTAAAAATCAGAGCTAACATCCCTGTTGAACTTCCTCACGTTATGCTTCTTATCGATGACCCTAACGACACGGTTATCGGCGAAGGCATTAAGAACTTGAAGGAAAGAAATGCCAACCCTATTTACGATACCGATCTTATGGGCGAATCCGGCCATATTACCGGTTGGTTTATTAATGCCGAGACGGATATTTTCGATACCATTGTAAATAACCTCGCTGAGCTTTTGGACAGAAGCGAAGACGGCATGCTTTATGCCGTAGGTGACGGTAACCATTCCCTTGCATCCGCCAAGGCACATTGGGACAAAATTAAGGATGATATCGATATCAATGACAGAAGCAACCACCCGGCAAGATTTGCTCTTGTTGAGGTTGTTAACATCCACGATAAAGGACTTGATTTTGAACCTATCCACCGTGTCGTTTTCGGTATGGATATGGAGACACTTATTAAAAAGAGTCAGGAGTTCTTCAAGGATAACGGTGTTGAGATAAGCGATTCACCTATCGACGGTGCTCAGAGCGCTATGCTTGTTTCAGAAGGCTCTAAGGACACATATATTAACCTTAAGAACCCTCCTCATTCTCTCGCAGTAGGTTCTATGCAGATGTTCCTTGACAGTCTTGATTCGGATAAGTCCCTTTCCGGTTCCGGAATTGAAATCGACTATATCCACGGCGAAGATTCCGTTCGCAAACTTTCTTCCGAAGGAAACTGCGGAATTATTATGCCGCCTGTAGGTAAAGACTCATTCTTCAGCACAATTTCCTCCGAGGGTGTTTTCCCTAGAAAGACATTCTCTATGGGTGAAGCATTCGAGAAGAGATTCTATCTTGAAGCTAAGATGATTAAATAAACAAATTTATGGATACGGGTAATCAGGGAAAATCAGTTTGTATTATCGGTGCGGGACTTTCGGGTTTGATTTGCGGTATGCGTCTTTCGAAGGCCGGATTTTCCGTACAAATAATCGAGGAAATGACTTATCCGGGCGGACTTTTGTTCTCGTCCCGTATAGGTAAGGAATACCTCGAACTTATTCCCCACCATATTCGTAAAACCGATAAAGCCTTGCTTCAGTTAAGTAAGGAACTCGGCATCTCGGAGCAGATTGAGTGGTTCGATTCATCCTGGCACGGCAAAGCCTCCCGTAAAAAACTCGGATACTATTCCGACGGTTTTTCGACGCTTATAAACAGCCTTATTCAGTCCGTTATCGATAACGGCGGATCCATATCTTACGGCACCACCGTAACGGAAATCGTAAAGAAAGACAATAAATACGTTACCGTATGCGTAATTACCAATTCGACGCGTGTCGAGTTCAGCAGTGACTACGTTATTTTTACGGGTTCCTGCCGTTCTTTTATTAACTCTGTATACGGTTTACCTTTGGGAATTAACGTAAGAGACCAGCTTATGAATATCACCTATAAGACGGAGCTTTGCCTTATGATGGTTCTGAAGAAGCGCCCTTCCGAAGTTTATTTTCATTGGGTCGGTGAAGAATATCCTTTCTCCAGGATTGTTAACCATTCCAACTGTTTCGGCGAACGCCAGTACGGCGGAAACGTAGTTTACCTTGTCGGAGAATGCTCAATCTCGGATCCCCTCTGGATCGAAAGCGACGCCAAGATTAAAGATACATTTTTCGCTTCATATCGTAAAATTTTCCCTCAGATAACGAAAACAGACATCAAAGCATGGCGTGTTACCAAAATCAGATATGCTGTTCCGAGAAGTTATCCCGATACAGATTTAACAAACCCGGCGGAAAATCTCTATATTTGTGCAAGTGCTCTGGTTTCAACCGATAACGAAGGAACACCGGTAAACAGAATGGATCAGGTTGCAAGTCTTGCCGATAAGATTTCGAACACAATAATCAGTAAAGCAAACAACAACGACAGAAATTCGATAAATGACATCAATGCCAAGAATTCCTGATTCGAAAGGACCGATAATGGGAAACAAAAAACACTTAAAACTCCTTCTTTTTCTGATTCCGATAGCGGGAGTATATTTACTTTCTCTTATACTTATGTCGCCTTCCGATGCGGGAAATATGCTCTATTGGTATGTTACGCTTCTCGTTTTCGGGCTTGCCGCTATGCCTATAACTTTCTCGTTATTCAAAAAATTCAGCGGCGGATGCGCGTTTTTAAGTAAAGTCGTCGGAATTCTTTTGGTTGCCGTTACGATTTGGCTCCTTACATACATAAAGATATACCGTTTCAGCAGAATTACGATTCTTATTACGCTTCTTGCTTTATTCCTCGCATCCTACGGTATACCGTGTCTTAGGAAAAATTTCACCTCTAAGCTTAACGAGATTCTTGACGATAATCGGAAAACGGCGGGAGTTGTTTTCGAGGAAGTCTTATTTGTTGTTATCTTTACATTGATGTGCTATTTCAAAGGATTTCTCCCTGACATTAACGGCCAGGAAAAATTCATGGACTACGGCTTTATTATGTCCATGCTCAGAAGCGATATGCTTCCGGCAAACGATATGTGGCTTTCAGGCGAAAGCATTAACTACTATTATTTCGGGCAGTATATCTACGCATTAATTATTAAGTTCAGCGGAATCAATACCGGCGTCGGATATAATCTCTCGATGTGTACTTCGACCGCTGTTCCTTTTATGTCAGCATATGTAATAGGAACACAGTTGGTCGAGCTCTCGAGCGCTTTCGGCGTAAAGAACGGAAAGGTTTCCCGTACGCTCGTAGGTATTTTCTCGGGCTGTGCGGTATCTCTCTGGGGAAACTCTCACTCATTTTTCTATGACAGCGAATGTGTTGGAAATGCCTTCTTGAAGTTCTTATCCAAACACGGCGTCAATGTGGGAAAAACCGTCGGTTTCTTTTATCCCGACAGCACACGATACATAGGTCATAATCCGGATTCCATGGTAATTGACGAAGTTACCGGAAAAATAATTTCCGACGGTGACTACACAATTCATGAGTTCCCGTTCTATTCATACCTCGTAGGCGATCTTCATGCACATGTTATTTCCATGATTGTCGTGCTTCTTATAATCGCGGTTATGATCGCTCTGATTTACGAGATTACGGACACAATTAATACCGGTAAGAATCAATTTACAACCGTGAAACAGGCCGCCCGCAATTTCTTTACACCGTATGTTGTAACCGATGCGGTTCTTTTGGGAATCGCTATGCAGACCAACTACTGGGATTTTCTAATCTACTTCGTATTCAGTGCCATGGCTTTCCTGGTATTTTATACTCTCACTTCAGAGAATTTTGTCGGTATAAAACAAATATCCGAATCGGACTTCGACGACAATCAATCGTGCTTCTTACCGAAAGCTGTTTTGGATGTATTGGGATTTATTGCGGTACTGTCACTTATTCTTATAGAGTATGTTTTGTTCTCTGAGAAAGTAATTCTTCACGCAGCCGTACAGACGCTTCTTTTTGCGGCAGCATTTATGATTATGTACTTTAGGCCTACCGCGCTCTCGAAAACGGCCGCTACGCTGTCGTTCCTTTTCGCTGCTTCAAACATAATTGCAGTACCGTTCAACTATAACTTCGATATGATTTCCAATAAGATAGCACTTTGCAAGAATCATTCATCTCTGTTTCAGTTCATGATTCTTTGGGGCGTACATATTCTGATTTCCGTGATACTGATTATCTGTACGATTTTCGGAAAGAACTATGTCTCCGTAAAAGTAGGAAAGAAGGATAAGAAGGTTGTCGTTCAGCCTTCCTGCGAACCGCATAATCCTATCGCCAAGTTTTTCGCTGAGAGAAATCCTGCTGACGTTTTCGTATCGGGAATGGCTGTTACCGGACTTCTTATGCTAATAGCTCCGGAGATATTTTATGTTCGCGATATTTATACCGGCGGATACTTACGTTCAAACACGATGTTTAAGTTTACTTTCGCAGGCTTTATAATCCTCTCTCTTGTAATGATTTACACCGTCAACAGACTTTTCTATTACACAAATAAGGAAGGTGGCTACAGTAACCTTCACACCGTAATAAGCATTATTCTTGTTATTCTTCTTTTCATTCCGGGACACTATACGATGCTTGCTCTTAAACAGCGCTCAGGCGATCTTGTGCCTGAGAATTTTAAAACTTTGGACGGTACAGCCTATATAGACACCTATAAAAGTCCGTACGTCAATCTCGGAACAAGCGGAAATCTCAAAGACTACAAGAACACCATCGAATGGTTTAACGAGAATGTCGAAGGCGATCCTGTTATCGTTGAAGCATGGGGATATTCTTATACCGACAGAAATATTGTATCTGCTTATACAGGACTTCCTACAATAATCGGTTGGCAGACTCACGAGCAGCTTTGGAGATTCCACGGCATCGTTGATGAGAAGACTGATTTGCTGATTTCAGATCCTGATAACGATGTATGGTCGCAAGTACTGACCCCTCGCCAAACCGACGTCTTAAATATCTATACCTGCACCAATCCGAATACAGTTCGTGCAATTCTTGATAAATACGATGTAACCTATATAATTAACGGTTCAGAGGAATTTGCCGCTTATAATTTCGACAACAGCGTTTGCTTCAACCGGATTGCAGAGCCTGTATTTACCGACGGAAACGTCACTGTATATAAGGTTAACGGCAAGTAATCAGAGTGCTCTGAAGATAAAAAATACAGAAACTATATTCAGTACCAGAAAAAGCGGAATAAGTATCTTAAAACTTAAGTGCTTTGTTTTATGTCTATAAACCTGCATACCTATTAATGCGCCCAAAGCACCTCCTAAGAAAGCGCTTCCGAACAACACCTTCTCCGGTATTCTCCACGCATGTCTTTTGGCCTTTGCCTTATCGACACCGAAAAGAATGAAAGATATTAAACACATAACTCCTACATAGGAAAAAAGAATCACTTTGCCCATATTGCTCTATAGATAACTACTCCATCCTTATCGTCCGTAAATACCCACTCGTATTTCTCCGGATTATCATCCATATAAGTTATCATAGCCGACTCCTGAGATACAGCAAACCAATTGAAACCATAGCGCTCTATAAACTCATCGTAGTCGATGTGACCTGACCAAACATTATATGCTTCATCCAGAAAGGCTTTATCACCTGCTATCCAATGATCGTACAACTCAGGTCTGGCATCATAATAAATATGATATCCGTCTATTAGGAAATAAGACCCGGAGTTAAAATCCGTAAATAGGGTTACTTCTTCCGGCGGTGGAACCGATTTCACCATTGTTTCCATATCGTCAGTTTTCTCAATATTGTATCTGAATATAAGAAAAACCGAGAGCAAACCGACAGCTGCATATGCCCAGCGCATCATCTTATGAGAACGCTCGGTAAATTCCAAATTTGCTATCAAAGAACAAATCGGAAGGATTAGTGTCCAACAACAACGCAAAAACATAAAGGACATAAATATACATCCAACGGCAAGGAAAAAATCTGCTGAATTCAGTTTCTTTTTTACGATGGCATATATCAGCAAAGCAACAATCGTTAATTGCAATACAGTATAAATTGACGGAAAATCCGGCGGTTCAATTTCTACCATGTTAAATCTGTCAAGAGATCCTCGTGCATAAGTCAAAAACAGCGGTCCTTTGATACCGATAGGACTTAAACATGAACTCAACAGACCGATAACAAGAGCACCCAAAGCATAAAGATTTATACTGAACTTTTTATTTTTAATTACAGGGATATAGCATAAAATCCAGAATGCCGGGTACAGAATATTAGACGCCTGCCAATTGGCTTGGAAAACAAAAACCGCTACTATTCCGAGAAAAAATTTCAGTGTTTCTGATTTGGTATGCTTATCCTTTGCAAAGAAACGCCTCAGTAAAACAAACTCCACAAATGAGATGGAAAAAGTTATAGAGTATGGTCTCGTGGATCCGAACTGACCCAACAAAATCCAGCAGTAAACCGCCAGATTTAATCCAACCTGATTGATGCCTGTAGTTTCTCGGCAATATAAAAACAAACAAGAAACAAGTATTAAATTGAAAAGTATACCCAAAATCTTTATTCCGTTGTAACCTGCTATCGCGTAAGCGGCATAATTAACAACATCGCACATCCACTGCTGAATAATCGTCGGAACGTCTTTAATTAGCAACCAATATGCGGTTTCCGGAAGAGCTCTGTTATTTACAATGTATCTGCCCAAATCAATAAGGAAATGCGCATCTTCATCCGGATTATGAATTAACCCTTGCTGTATTGCATACAACACAACAGATAAAAACATCACGAAGTAACTTATCTTCTCTAATAGTTTGTTTTTCTTAAGCTTATCCATTCGCTAATTCTATCATTAAATTTACGCTGTTGTAAACGCTTCACAAATCCTACTATCGGCTGTCTTCAACGAAAGAATCTTAACTTTAAAAACACCGCTCCTATGAAGAGAAGCGGTGTTAACGTTAATCTATATCAAAATTCGAGATCGATAAAAAATACTTTTTATAACCGACAAGCGATCCCGTAAAAATGATGTTGTGGTTCAGTTCCCATCGGAATCACCCCTTTCAAATAAGATTAAGTGTAGTAAATAAGAATTGCCTGTTTTCTTATAAGAAGATTATAGCACCACGCGAATCGTAAAAAATGAACAAATTTTTAACATTCTGTGCAATTATTATGTAAACTCCAGAAGCTCCCCCGTCTTAGGATGCTTAAACTTAAGTCTTACAGACCTTAATGCCAAATCGCCTTTTACTCTGGATCCGTACTTACCGTCACCGATAAGCGGATGCTTTCTACCCGCAAACTGAACTCTTATCTGATGGCTTCTTCCGGTTATGAGCTTAACCTTAACTTCGGATACTATGTTACCGTTATCGTCAGTTTTCTCGCTTATTACCTCATACAGGAGAACTGCCTCTTTTACGCCTTTTCGCTCGCGTTTTACTATGAATGTCTTTCCCGAAGACTTATCCTTATAAAGTAAATCCCTCATCTCACCCTTCGGCTCATCAAAATGCCCCGTAACATAGCACCTGTATTCCTTCTCGAAAACACCCTCCGTAATCTGTCTGCTTATTTGGGCGGCTGCATCCTTGGTCCTTGCAAGGCATATAAGGCCGCTTACTGGCTTATCAAGCCTATGAACCACATAAAGTTCTTCGTAAGACGATTTAAGGTCCTGCGGAAGCTTCTCGGAGTCTTCACCGGGGTCTTTGTCATATATTATGAAACTATCATCAGAGAATAAAACTTTCCCCATCTACCAAAACTCCTCAACATATATAAGTCGTAATCGTCTTTAGGCCGCCGTTAAGAAAAACCTCAACAGTTCCCACATCTTCAAGAATCTCAGTTTTCGGTTCCTCGGCAAGAGGAATCTTAAACAAAGTCTTCCCTTCGTATCTTACACACAAAAGCCCTTCGTCGTAACTTATGTACTTGCTTTCTTTCTTAATAAAAGGCATTACCTCTTTTATAGGCCTCATTATAAGTTTGTCGTCAAAATTAAACTTAAGTTCTCGTGGTATCGTAAAAGCTCCCACGTGAGTTGCACCGGCCGGAATACTTTTTGACCAGTTATACATCCACGATATAAGAATTCTTCGTTCGTCAGGCGCCTTAAAAGTCTGCGGTGCATAGAAATCCGGCCCGATTTCCAAAGAAAAGAACGGATCTTCAGGATTATCAAAGCAGAACTTCTCACCGTCGAAAACACCCACGGCAAAATTAACTCTGTGAGGTCTTGATTTAATCGCCGAGAACATCATTACCCATTTCCCGTCAATCTCGAAAATATCCGGGCACTCAATACAAGGTCCGAAATCAAGATCGGACAACAATTCTCCAACATATTCCCACTCAAGAAGATTGTCCGATTTAAAAAGCAGAAGCTTACCGATATTATCTATTCCGGCACCGACTACCATCCTGTAGCCGCCTTCATACTCTATTACCTTAGGATCTCTGAATTCACGATTCGAACCCAAAGGCGATTCTTTGATAATGGGATTATTCTCATACTTGGTAAAGTTGATTCCATCATCAGAGAAAGCAACCGACTGGGTTTGTCCCATCTCATGAGATACGCTTGTATAAAAAAGATAAAGTCTTCCGTCTTTCTCTATTGCAGAACCGGAGAAACAGCCGCCGTCATTCTCATAAGGTTCATCAGGCTTAAGTGCTATATCAAGTTCTTCCCAATCAAGAAGGTTCTCGGAAACCGCATGTCCCCAATGCATTTGGCCCCACCTCGGAGCATACGGATAATGCTGAAAGAAGGCATGGTATTTGCCCTTATAGTAAATAAGGCCGTTAGGATCGTTCATCCAACCTTTCTGATTCTGAAAATGAAAATACATCGAACCAAAAACCTTCCAAAAAAAACGAGGTATTGCACGAACCCCTTCGTAATACCTCATACTTCATAACCATCGCCCTTTTTACAGACACGATTGTTTCACACAAGCGTTATTTTATAACATGCCCGTCTTTATAGTCAAGCATAACGGCAAATTCAATTGTAAACTTAAAAGGACCGCTTCCAAACTGACGAAAGCGGTCCCAATAATCTACAAATAATTAACTTAATATCAGTTGAACTCCAAAACGGAAATTCTGATTACGCCGTCAACAGAAGCAATCTCTTCAAGAATCTCGTCAGTGATAGGCTGCTCGATAGCAACGAAAGACTGAGCTTTCTTGCCTGTCTCATCGGATGGCTTTCTGCCCCAATGCATACTTGCGATATTGATGTTGTTGTTACCGAGAATTGTAGCAATCTTTCCGATAACGCCCGGTACATCATTGTTCTGCAAAGCAAGGATTGTATCAGCAAGCTCGAAGTTCATCTCGTAACCGAAGAAAGATACAAGGACCTCTGTATCCTTACCGAAAACAGTACCCTTAAGTACAAGCTCACGGTTGTCATCCGTAAAGAACTTAACTTCGATGAGGTCATTATACTTCATAATCTCGGATGTCTTATTCTCAACTACTTCGATACCACACTCTTTAATCTCTTCTTCAGTATTAACGTAAGATACGTGCTGGTTACCCATACCCTGAAGCATACCCTTCATAAGGCTTAATGTGATAAGACCGGTATCCTGCTGTGCAAGACCGCCTCTGTAGAGAACTTCAACCTTCTTTACCGGAACATTCTCAGCCTGGAAGTAAAGCATACCGAGTTTCTCAGCAAGTGATGTGTAAGGCTTGATTGTTGCCATATCGCCGGAGAAAGCAGGCATATTGATTGCAGCAACCAACTCACCCTTCAAAACCTTGGCTACGAGCTCTGTAACCTGAGCACCTACATTGTGGTTAGCCTCGAAAGTAGAAGCACCGAGGTGAGGTGTGATTGTGCAGTTCGGAGCATCAATAAGCACATTCTTAAAGTTCTGTGAACCAGGTTCTTTATTGTAGTTTGGCTCTGCATCGAAAACGTCGATTGCAGCAGCTGCTACCTGGCCGCTCTTCAAAGCTTCTGCCAAGTCAGCTTCGTTAACAAGACCGCCTCTGGCAGCGTTTACGATACGAACGCCCTTCTTACACTTATCGAGCTGCTCTTTGGCAAGGATATTATATGTTTCCTTATTCTTAGGAGTATGGATTGTGATGAGATCTGCTTCCTTGAGCAAATCATCAAGTTCCTTACATCTTCTTACACCGCACATATCAAACTTTTCCTGAGGAATATGCGGGTCGTAAGCGATAACTGTCATTCCGATACCCTTGAGTTTTCTTGCTACGATGGAACCGATACGACCGAGACCGATGATACCGGCAGTCTTTCCCTCGAGCTCGTTACCGATCCAGTTTCCTCTTCTGAAATCGTCTGTATGAACGCCTTGGTTAGCTGCGCAGATGTTTCTGAAGATTGCAAAAGCATGAGCTACTGCAAGCTCACCTGCTGCCATGATGTTTGCTGTCGGAGTGTTTACTGCTACAACGCCCTTAGCTGTACATGCCTTAACGTCGATATTATCGATACCGTTTCCTGCACGACCTACAACCTTAAGACAATCAGCGTTAGCAAGTAAAGCCTCATTAACTTTTGTAGCGGATCTTACGATAAGAGCATCAAAACCTTTGATATACTGCTCAATCTCTTCCTGCTTATGGCCGAGATATTCTTCAACCTCAAAGCCCTCATCAATCAAATACTGAATCGCATCTTTTGCAATGCTCTCTGTAACCAAAATCTTCATGATATATTCACTCCTTCGAGAATACTTAATTTTTCACAACGTACCTATTATACAACGTAATAGGTATATAAACCATTACAATTAAGCCTTTGCAGCCTGAAGCTCCTTGATTGTTGCTTCCAAATCAGCAAGAAGTGTCTTAATCTCATCAATGGTTGTATCAGCCATGTGAGCAATTCTGAAAGTCTTATCCTTCAAATCGCCGTAGCCGTTACTGATAAGGTAACCCTTCTCACCCATAGCCTTGTTAAGCTCAGAGAATGTAAGACCTGTTGTATTTGTAATACAAGTAACAGTAACCGAAAGGTGATCAGGATTTGAATAAAGCTCACAGTTCTTTCTTGCCCAATCACGAACAATCTCAGCCATCTCACAGTGTCTCTTGTATCTGTTCTCGATACCTTCTGCAAGAATTCTGTCAAGTTGATAGTCCAAAGCGTACATATGTGAAAGAGAAGGTGTTGAAGGATACTGGAAAGGCTTCTCCTTAACAAACTTTACAAGTTCAACATAGTCGAAATAAAGGCCTCTGTTCTCGATTGTCTTAGCTTTCTCAATAGCACGATCGGATACGGAAGCAATAGACATTCCCGGAGGCAAACCGAGGCACTTCTGAGTAGAAGTGATACAAACGTCAATACCGAGCTCATCAACCGGAATATAATCACCTGCCATAGAAGATACTGTATCTACGCAAACGATTGTCTCAGGGTACTTGCTCTTAATAACGTCCATAATAGCAGCGATAGGATTATGAATACCTGTGCTTGTCTCGTTGTGAGTAATAGTAATACAGTCATACTTACCTGTAGAAAGGACTTCATCGACCATCTCAGGTGTTGTCGGCTGTCCGAGTTCAGACTCGAAAATATCTGCCGGTACGCCGTTACAGGTAAACATCTTGTGCCATCTCTTGCCGAAAGCTCCGATTGAGAAAACTGCAGCCCTGTTCTTAGTAAAACATCGTGCAGCACCTTCCATAAGTCCGCTTCCTGAAGAAGTGGAAAGGATAATGGTATTATTTGTTCCCATTACTTTCTGCAATTTTTCTGAAATACCCTGCTGCAAAGCAGAAGCATCCTTTGTTCTGTGGCCAATCATAGGCTTAGCCATCTGTGCCAAAACATCATCTCTGACCTCCACCGGGCCCGGAATATAAAGTTTCTTATGCATATGCGTTCCTTCCTGTTACGACAACCTATTTATCTTTTTGTCATACCCTACTATTTTAAACACCAACGTCCATTTTTTGAAGTCTCCCGACGATTTAAAAATGCCTAAATTTACATCACGTTTTATGCATTTTGTAGGAATTAGATACAAACGATTATCACATGCTGCGAATACCTCATAAACAGGACAAAAATAATCTGTCTCTCACACACAAAAACACCCGATACCGTAAAAGCATCGGGTGCAAAAGTTTTTAAATATTCAGACTTGATTATGCCTCTTCAGGAGCGGCTGTTGTAGTCTCGCCTTCATCCGTCTCTCCGCCTATCTGCGGTTCACCGATTTGACCGTCTGTCGAATCTGCTTCACTTGAAGCCGGAGTTTCACCGTTAAGCGGAATGGAACCATTAAGAACACCTACAGGAGGGAGAAGAAGCATATCGCCCGAATGAGGAGTATAGTCGGCACTGAGATTGTTATACTCAATAATCTTGGCAACTCTGTCATCCGTTTCACTCTCAAGCTGTACGTTATAAACATTGTTGAACAAATCCCACCATGTTCTGTAACCTGTGTAATCAGAGAATACAAATACACCGATAGGAGCTGTCGGATCAGGAGTAGTCGACTCCGTAGTAGCAATTGTAATTGTAGTTGGCTCGGAAGGAACAGTAGTTTCTGTAGCCTTAGCCTTCTTGTCGTTACAAGAATTTACGATAAGGCAGATAACTATGATGAGACAAATAAGGAAAGCTGCGCAGAAGCCGAGGAAAATAATACCGTTACGGCTCAGGCGAGGTCTCTTCTTTCCGCCACCTGCTCCGGTACCTCTTCCGTTTCCGCCATAGCCGCCTCTGCCGCCGTTAGAAGAATTAGGACGCTGACCGTTTCCTGTAGGTCTTGCCTGGCCGCCCGGACGGGACTGAGTTGGGGCGCTGGCAGCGCCATAAGCTGCTGCACCTGCAACGCCTGTTGCAACACCTGCCGCAGCCCCTGCATACGGAGCACTGTCATCAATTCCGAGAATGCTGTCAATCCAATCATCACCTGAAGATTCTGTCTGTGCATCCTGACCGTTATCAGGAGCATAAGCATAACCTTCACCGTACTGACCGTCATATGCGGTATTATCATAGCCCTGACTGTTATCAACATACTGCTGGTCATAACCTTCGCTTTGAACACCGAAAGCATCGTAGCCTTCGCTTGCCTGAGGCTGAGCATCATATCCGTAACCCTGATTATAGCCTTCAGCATAACCTGCCGAAGCATCAGCAGCTGCGGAATCAAAACCGTAACCCTCATTTCCGTAATCGGTATACTGTGCATTTGAAGCATCTGCTTCAGGAACTGCCTGAACATCATCGTTAGCATAACCGCCTACGATATAAGCATCGCTATTATCGATATTTCCGACCTGCTCATCGGAATTAACCGCATAAGTCGGGGCATCGTAAGTATTGCTGCCGTAAACAGGCATTTCAGGAATATCTTCTTCAACCGAGGACTGCGACTTTGGCTGATCGTCTTCAGCAACTACTGCATTCTCAAAAGGAAGTACAAAAGTTTCCTCATTGGAAGCAGGCTGTACAGGAACAGGCTCTTCCTTTGCTACGGATGGGAAATCAATCGGAAGTTCACCGATTTCTTCAGGCTTCTCCTCTGCAACCATATTGAAATCAGGAACAGGGATTTCATCCTCAATCGGTACCTGTGGGGCACCCTTTTCATCCCAGGTAAAGGAAAGGTTGTCATCAGAATTCATGTTGTTCTCATCCATCTTTGAAGTACCCCCGTTCTCGTTTATATCAGAATCATCTCCGCTCTCGAAAATCAACGGAGCAGCAGTCTGCATTGCCTCAGCCGAACCAACGGCATAAGGATTTGTTGCATCTACCGAAGCCTCCTGTACGGCACTGACACCGCTATCGGCAGTAAACACCATATCACCGTCTTTGTTTACAGAAACCGGAGCAACTTCGCTTATGTTCTCGGATTTATCTTCGACAACTTCCTCCGCCTTCTTCTCATCTTTCATCTCACGAAGAGCAGCTGCTATGATTCCGTCCTTAACCAAATTTCCGTTCTCGTCGTACTGATCTGAAAGCAATGCATCAATACCCGTTACGGTCTTCGTTGCTTCGTCATCTGAAGCTACGTTAAACGGTACAACGGTCTCCTCTTCTGCTGCAGGAACAACAGTCTCTGCCACCGGCATTTCTTCCAAAGGCATTGCAAAAGGATTAAACGGAACATTGGTTTTGGAATCATCTTCCTTAGATATTTCAGGAATCAAAGTTTCTTCAGGCTTAACAGACTCTGCCTTAATATCATCTTCTGCCTTCTGCTGAATCAACTTATCAGATTCTGAGCTTGTCTTCATCTCACCGAAAAGGTTCTTCATCATTTCTTCAGCGGAAACTTCAGCTGTAGGAACTTCGGTTACAGACTTATCAAGGAATTCTACGGATGCTTCCGTAACTTCGTCCTTAGAATCTATAATCAAGCCTTCCTCAGTGGAAGCTTCCTGATTTTGTGTCGGAGGAACAGGACCGGAAGATGATTTCATGCTGTCACCAAATACAACAGCCTCGGTTTGAGAAACAGCCTCAGCAGCTACACCTGAAGCCGCCGTTGCAGCAGCTGCTCCATAACCTGATGCAAAACCTGCACCTGCAATTGCCTCAGCAGCAGCACCTACAACACCGGTATCAAAATTGGATTTAATGCTTAAATCAGAAGTATCCTCTTCCTTCTGCTTTTTTCTTCTTCCGAAAAGACCCTTTTTCTCGTCGGCGGTAATACTTTCAACAAATGAAATGGAGAACTGCATAGGAACTTGAGGAGCATTTGCAGAAGCCTGTGTAATAACAGTTCCTGCCGCGTCACACTGATCTTCGGCCTCATCGAGAATTCTCAAAAGCTCTCTTTGACCCAAAGCCTCATAAACTTCTCTGTTGCAAAGGATAATGCAGTCGTCAACCGAAAGGGTTGTGATATTGGACCAAAGTGCATTGGCTGTCTTGGATGAAACGTAAGTATAAAAGTCACCGACTCTGTTACCGAATGCATCAATCGGTTCCATCGGAACACCTGCATCCGTCAAAGGATAAAGAGTATCGTTTCTGTAAAGGAATGCAAGGCCGCTTCCGATAGTTACAGCAAATGCCTCGGCGTTATTAACAATAACACCTGCAAAATAAGGAGCTCTGGATTCGTTATCCTGAAGTCTCATCTTGCCGGTAACTTCAACCGCAGTTGAAAGGAAACCTGAAATCATTGCATCGATTTCTTTGTGACTGAACTTAACCTGATTGCAGATTTCGCGAAGCTGAGGCTCGTAAGGAGGCATCATGCCCGGCTCGTATCCCTGAATCGTAGGATGTGAAAATACCGAGAAGAAAAATCCTTTCTCTTCTTTATCGAGTGTAATATCTGCGTTTCTGACTTCTCTTTTACCGAAAAGACGACCATCCATGTAGAAGGCGTCTGTTAAATGCTGTGAAGGAAAATATCTTGCTGTAAGAGTACTTGCAAGACGCGTAATTTTAGCCATAAAAGCTCCTCCGTATAAATATTCATTAAAATTATAACACAATGATTTTTTATACAATGCATTTTAACGGCATTTTTTAGGTTTTTTTGAACAAATCCCCTGCTGAATTAACTTTCCTCCACCAAATCATCCAAACAAAAAGACCCCCATATCATCATGGATATGAGAGTCTTTTAATTCATTAAACCGGTTTGTATCAGCCGAGCTGTCTTCTGCAAGCCTCAAGAATCTGCTCGTAAGGACCTGTGAGGGCATTAAGATAAGCTGTGTGAATCTCCTTCATGGAAAGATCCGGGTATTCGGCCTGAAGTGTCTGCATAATGGAAACCGTATTGTAGTATCCCATTGCATAAGGAATTGCATAGCACGGAATCTGAAGACATATGTTGTACAAATCTCCAAAAGTATCCGTTGTTGCAGACAATCCGTATGTATTGTTGACATAGTCAACGGCTTCTTCAAGAGACCAGCCCTCGTAATTGACTCCGATATCAACACGTGCCATAAGCAAAACATTTACTGCCGTATCCATGGAGAAAAGCTGTGCTGCCATCGGATCTGCACCGAAAAGAAGAGGTGACTGACACTCTACATATTGAGCCCAACCTTCAACATATCCGACAGAATCTGCAATATACATGTACGGATGATTGGTTGCACCGCGTGTATATACGGACTGGAACATATGTCCCGGATATGCTTCGTGAGCAACTACCGTACCAAAATCGATTTGTTCAGCAGCCGTATTAATAAGAATCATATTTGAATCGTAATTATCCAGGTGGTAACCGAGATAAGCGGCAGGACTGAAGTTATCGGCAAAAACTTCAGGTACATCTCTTAAGAAATAACTATGCTCCGGGATTTCAGGGAAATCGGTAAAGATTACTCCGTAGAGATAATCAAGATTCTCCTGAACATCACCTGCAGTGTAGTCGTGTGACATGTATTCCTGCACCCAAGTATCATTAGGGGAAAGATTGGTAACCATCGCCATCTCATTTTCCATGATTTGAGAAATTGCATCATCCAACGCTGCTGCTGCCTCGGTAGGAGTCATAAAGCTGTTGGACTTGCTTCTGAAGATATCTTCATAAGTTGCAAGTCCGCCTTCAAACCAACAAAGACCCAATTCGTTCCGGCAGTTACCCTTAAGATCTCTCATACGCTGAGCACAGGACTCAAAAGTCGGGAAAACCGTATTTTTCATAACGTCTTCGTGAGAAGCAATCAATTCCGCTTTTCTGTCGTCGGAAAGATTGCTTATGTTAGCGAGACGGTTTTCGAAAGATTCGTAAAGGAAGCAATCGTCCTTCTGAACAGCAAGATTATCGAAGGATACTGCTATCTCTTCATATGTATCGTCTGAACAACCGAAGCCATACTGACAACGAAGTTCTTCATAATCACAAAGTTCACCGTAGTAACGCTCAATATCCGCAAGAAGAACGATATAGTTCTCAGCTTCTTCTTCGGTATCAAAATCCATTACATCAAGAATGAACAAAAGATCACACTGCTGGCCGGTAAGCGGGTTAAATACGGGTGTTAAGAAACTAGGACCGGTAAAGCTCAAAGAATAGATGCTTTCTTCAACGTCATACAAAATCTTGTCGTAGAAGAGAAGATCGTCTTCATCAAGCGAATCTCTGTCGATTGTCAAGAGCTGATCGAGCACGCCTTCCTGATAAGTAAGTTCTTCCTCGAAGTCGGCATTAATATCGTCGCTCATAACTTCGCCCCATGTAGGCTCCATAGTATCAAATCCGAAGTTTTCAGGATTATCGAAAAGAATATCGTAATCAACATAGGATGTGATGCAATGCTGAATGTAATCATTCTCGATTTCATCCAAAAGATCGGATGCTTCCTCACCGCTTACGTTACCGTTGGCACGTACAGGATGGATTTCTTCATAAGTCCACGGATGATCCGGGAAAGTAAGCGGAACAAGATTCGGGTCTACCGTAAAACCGCCCGTTGTCGGATCTGTAGTTGTCGGTGCAGGTGTCGATGAATCCGTAGGATCAACGGATGTTTCTGCAATAGCCGTGGTTTCTGACGGATCGGTCGGAACGAGAGCTCTGTCACCCGAAGAACGCGCGGAATTATGTTTCAGATCAAAGGCCTGATAGAATCCGTCGCAACCTGCGAGAGAGAAGCAAAACGCAAGGCATACCGAAGCCGCCGTGATTTTTGCAATGTGTTTTTTCATACTATATATCTCCTTTTCCAAATAAAAGTCTGATTTATTACAGTCCGTATTGTGACAGACAAAGTTTAAGAAATGGTTAACATCAGTTATTTTTTTCATCAAATCGTTCAGAAGGCTTCAAAAACTTATCGTATTCGACCATACCCCAGCGATTTTTCGGGAAATAAGCACGATAATAAATCTCCTTCGGACGCCTCGAAGGCATAAGGAGAAGTTCACACTCGTGAAGAATTCCCTGTCGAAGTTTCTCAAGTTTCTCGTTATCAGCAAAGTAATTCTCTTCCGGAAGAATATAAGCAACAAGCCTCTTCTCACCCGGATATTCCGGATTGTCCTCGGATGTTACCACGGCGTCTTCTACACCGTAAAGCTTTTTGATAATATTCTCGATCGGACTCGGATATATACTTTTTCCGTTAATATTTATACAACGTTTTTTCATATACTCAAAGTAAACATATCCATCTTTATCCTTGTGACCGATATCACCCGTATGAATCCAAATACGACCGTCTTTACGTCGTTGAAGGATTTCGGCACTTACCTTCGCGTTCCCGTAGTAACAGTTCATATGAGCTTCGGTATAAATACAAATCTCGCCGGAAGTTCCGGTGATACAGATTGAATCCGTCTTAGAGTCGATAATCTCGATTTTTGTATCCGGAACAGGGAGACCTATAGACTCAGGCTTATCCCCGTCTTTTGAAGTAAGTGATACAAAAGAAAGTGCTTCGGTAATGTGGTATGTCTCTTGAACAACGCCCTTAAAACCTCGACCATTCAAAAATTCATTAAACTCACGACGATCAAAGGATTCAAAGTTAACTCCTACCGAAAGTACATTTGTAAGAAAAGACAAATCAGCTCCGCTTAAAGCCAAAGTATCCGAAAGTTTAGTATAGAAATTCGGAAAGCCTACAATAATCTGAGGTTTCAATATACGGATAATATAAGCCGAACGTTTTATCTCTTCAAGAGGATTCATTATTACCGTAATACCGCAGCAAAGCATTCCGTGAAGCGAAAAACAAATGTCGCAAGCATATTCCGGCCCCAAACAAGAAAAAGACGAGAAGCCGTTTACAACATCCTGCGCAGTCAAACCGAGGGTTTCAAGGGCATTCTCCTGAACTCGATTCAGTTTATCGCACGAAAACATAGCAGGCAGAGGAACACCGCTCGCTCCGCCCGTATGAAGACACAAAACATCTGTCCTACCGTCTGCCTTAAATACTGCATCGTCAGACTTATTGACAGCGGAAGCACCTAACTTTAAAAACTGTTTATACATCAGGACGTTAACTGATTTTGTTTTCGAAATCATCGAAATCTTATGGCGTAGACCAATTGAAAGCTTCTTTCCCGAAGAGCAGATTATAATGTTCTCAAGTGATTTCGATTCAAAAATCTGTTCATTTCCCTCGATTTTGGAATCTGCAATTATCAACGTCTTGCTTTGGCAGGTTTTTGTCGCCATAAGAATCTCGACGGTAGTGCTTTCATATCGCGGAACGGACAAAACCATTCCGTTCTTGGAGCAGGCATAAAGAATAATCGGCACCTGAACAGTATCAGGAAGCATCATAGTAAGAAAATCACCCTTTTTATGTCCCAGCGCGATAAGTGCCGAAGCAACAGTATCAACCTCAGAAGCCAAATCGGAATATGTGTAATACTTGCCTTTGAAATACACGGCATTGCGCGTCGAATACTCGGCGCATGCACGCATAAATCTGTCATAACAACTGTCGCTTGATATGTCGACTTTTTCTTTGTTGTCGATGTCCTTATTCATTATCATTTTCCGTATCGGTTCAGATTTCAGCCTCGGAAGCCAAGAGATAAATCTGCTTAACATCCTCAGGAGTAAGAGGCATAAATCCGCCTGTAGTGCCGTTAATTCCCATATTCTCAACCATATAAGGAATATCGCTTACATCGGCACCCAATTCCTTAAAGTTTATAGGCATACCGATGGACTTTAAGAACTTTCTGAAACAAGAAATACCCTCAAGACAGGTTGCTTCAGGATTCTCGAAATTCATCTGGCAACCCCAAACGCGGACCGCTGCCTGAGCAAAACGCATAACATTGTGCTTATAAACATAAGTCATCCACGCAGGCATAATAACCGCAAGTCCGGCACCGTGAGCGCAATCATAAAGAGCCGAAAGTTCGTGTTCGATTCCGTGGCTGTTCCAGTCCTGTGATCTTCCCACGCCGCAGATATTCGTGTGAGCTACGGTACCTGCCCACATTACGTTGGCGCGAGCCTCGTAGTTCTTCGGATCCTTGATGAGTCTCGGTGTTTCCTTAATCATCGTAAGGAGCACCGCTTCGCAAAGTCTGTCTGTAATTTCCACCTCTTCGGTATTCGTAAAATATCTCTCGAAAACATGCGCCATAATGTCCGTTGCACCGCAAGCCGTCTGATAGGAAGGCAATGTGTAAAGAAGTTCTGGATTCATAATAGAAAACTTTGGTCTTATGGCATCACCGCTTGCGCCTCTTTTAAGCATTCCGTCTTCCTTGGTAATAACCGAATCACCCGATCCTTCGCTTCCGGCTGCTGCAATTGTCAAAATTGTGCCCACAGGCAAAGCCTTCATAATAGGACCCTTTCCGGAATAGTAATCCCAGAAATCGCCGTCGTAAACGCTTCCTGCCGCAATAGCTTTGGAACTGTCGATACAGGAACCTCCGCCTACGGAAAGAATAAAGTCGATACCGTTATCTTTAACGATTTTGATACCCTCATAAACGAGAGAATCTCTCGGATTCGGCTTTACTCCGCCTAATTCAACATAAGGTACTCCCTCATCGTCAAGCGATTTTTTAACGCGGTCCAAAAGACCCGACTTAACTGCGGAACCGCCGCCGTAATGAATCAACACTTTGGAACCGCCGTGCTTCTTAACAAGTTTACCTGCTTCCGTCTCGCGTCCCTTACCGAAAACAAACTCGGTAGGGCTATAAAAATTAAAACTATCCATAATATTCCTCCGAATAGAAAACTGATAACGAAATTATATAATAATCCCAACATTAAAACTACATTCCGGACGCGGCAAACAATCGGAAATTTGACACATTTCAAAGGTCGAACATTGAAGCAGTGATTTTCTTGGTTACTCCGCCGAGAAAAGCCTCTGTAATTTTATGTGATCCGCAGATTAAATCGATTGTCCGATCCTTGACAAAAGTTATCTCGGCACTTACCAGAAGACCTTCTTTCCAAGTAATGTTAATCACGCCGTTGCCTTTAAGCTTTAAGCCCTTTACACTGCCGTTTTTCCACTTTGAAGGCAAAGCAGGAAGAATTACCGTTCTGTCACCGTATGACTTAACGAACATATTGGCTATCGCCGATGTCACTCCAAAATTACCGTCAATCTGAAACGGCGGATGCTTATCGAAAAGATTCGGATACAAAGACTGTTTAAAAAACAGATTCAAATTATCATAGCAAGCCTCACCGTCACGAAGCTGTGCATAAAAATTAAGTATCCAAGCTCTGGACCATCCCGTATGACCGCCGCCCGACTCCAAACGCTTTTTTAAAGTAAGTGCGGCAGCTTCGGCAAGAGTCGGTGTATCGTCAGGATTTATCTGTTCCGACGGGAATAACCCGTAAAGATGAGAAATATGGCGATGTCCGGGTTCTGTTTCTTCGTATTCTTCCGGCCATTCCATAACAGAACCGTCAGAACATGTACGCGTGGGAATAAGATGATTTAATATTCTCTCAAAATCATCCGAGAGAGAATCTTTGATACCGAGGATTTCCTGTGCTTTAAGACAATCCGTAAAAAGATCTCTTAATATCTGATTGTCCATGGTTGAACCGTAACAAAGGCACCCTTCGTTTCCGTTCGGCAAACGGTATGTGTTTTCCGGTGAGCAAGACGGACAGGTAACATAAAAGCCGTCCTTCTCGATTAGAAAATCTACAAAAAACAGTGCACTTTCGCGCATATAAGGATAATATTCCTTCAGAAATTTTATATCGTTCGTGTACTCATAATGAGTCATTATATGAGTGCAAAGCCATGCCGCGCCCATTACCCAATATGTTCCCGGTATCCAAATATCCTGCGGGGCACAATCACCGTAAATATCCGTGTTATGGTGACACACAAAACCACGGCAACCGTACATGTCCGATGCGACCTTGCGTCCGCGTGGGGCCAACACCTTTATGAACTCCAACAAAGGCATATGACATTCGGACAAATTACAAACCTCCGAAGGCCAATAGTTCATCTGCATATTAATGTTAACCGTGTACTTGCTGTCCCACGGCGGAGTCATATCCTTATTCCAGATTCCCTGCAAATTAGCGGGGTAAGTTCCTTCCTGCGAACACGAAATCAAAAGATAGCGTCCGTAATCAAAACAAAGCTTTGCAAGACTTCCGTCATCTTCAGATATGCTTTCCAACATTACATCGGTAGGTGTTGTCTTAAAATCAAAATCTCCCAAATCAAGATTTACACGACCGTAAAGACCCTTATAGAAATCAAAATGCTTTCCGTAAAGGGTTTCCGATCCTTCGGCTATAGCTTTTCGGGAATTAATATAAGCGGAATTAATAAGGTCTTCCGCATCCTGAGCGGGATTTTTAAAATTGGTCTTAATACTTATAACAAGCGTAACCTCGGAAGCATCGTTAACCGAAAGTCTCTCGCCGATAACTTCAATCTTTCCGTCCTCGGAATAAGCCGATACATTAACCGCAAAATCCGAACCGCCTTTGCCGAGATTTCCGCACATCGTTATACCGTCGTTATTGTTTGCCTTAACCTTATCGAAAAATCTCTCTCTTCTCAAAATCGCATCAAACGAAATTTTCCCGGAACCTTCTGACTTAAAATCGGCAACAATTACATTGTTCGCTTCGGAACAGAAAACTTTTCTTTCATATTGCGTATTGCCTGCTTCAAAACTTACAAAACTGCACGATTTTTCCAAATCAAGTTCGCGACGGTAATGTGTAACATTGTTACAAATCCCGTTAAATTCGATAAGAAGAGCACCCGCGGTCTGATAAGGCCGCATACTTTCAGGACATCCCGACAGAGCCCTCTTGGCAAGTTTTTCCGCCTCCGGAATATTCCCTTCGAAGATAAGTTTTCTGATTTCAGGCAGATTTTTAAGTGCATCTGGGTTGGTACGTTCCATGGAAGAACCGTACCATATTGTTTCTTCATTAAGTTGAATTTCTTCGTCAAACACGCGCCCGTAAATCATGGCGCCCAAACGGCCGTTAC
>JAZLML010000054.1:0-2052 GCA_045598625.1 Saccharofermentans sp. | reverse complement strand
AGAAGGCCTGAACAATAAGATTAAAGTTGCTAAGAGAGTTGGCTACGGCTACAGAGATGACAATTACTTTTTCACCTTGGTTCGTTACATATCACTTCCTGCTAACTTTATTGTAATCCCACAAAAAATGTGAAGAGCCTCATTTTGTCTGAAATTAATATCCTTACTCGATATAGTGAATCCAGGAAGCACCTTCAACCGAAGAAATAAGACCGTTAAGTTTAGCATGAGAAATACCTGAGACTTTAACGGCAACATCCGCCTCACCGTTATAAACAACGTCAGGACCAAATTCCTTAAATACTTCACACAATATATCAGCCTTGCCGTTGCCTGCTCTTATAATTGCAGAAACGATAACATCGTCATAATCCTTAACTACCTTGCCACCGTTATCGTCAACATACCACTTGGTAATGTGAGCATCCTTATGCATATGAAGTCCTGCATCGAGAACATCACCTACAACTGCAGAAGCCGTAGCAAGTTTTCCTGCACCCTGACCGTAGAACAATGACTCACCCAAAGCGTTACCTTCAACCAAGATAGCATTAAAAACACCGTCGATTGAAGAAAGAAGCATGTTCTTATTTACGAAATGAGGTGCTACGAAGCAGGATGGTTCGTCGTTGAAAGGATGTGAAAAACAAGCAAGAAGTTTTACACTGCAACCGATTTTCTCGGCAAACATAATGTCATCCAATGTAAGTTTGCTTATACCTTCAGTATTAATTGCAGAAGGAGCAACATAACGACCGTCCAAAGCAATGGTAGAAAGAATGGAAAGTTTGCGCTGTGCATCAATACCGTCAACATCGGCAGAAGGATTATTCTCTGCATAACCCTTAGCCTGAGCCTGTTTCAAAGCCTCGTCATAAGAAATACCGGCATCGCGCATATTTGTAAGAATGTAGTTGGTTGTACCGTTTACGATACCTGCAATCTTCAAAATCTGGTTTGCTGCCAGACATCTGTGCATCGGACGAATAATCGGAATACCGCCGCCTACAGCTGCCTCGAAAAGATATGAACAGCCGTTATCTTCAGCAAGTTGCATAAGCTCAACACCGTGGGTACTTACAAGTTCTTTATTACTTGTAACTACGCTTTTGCCCATGGACAAAGCTCTCTTAGTGTATTCATAGGCAACTCTTGCGCCACCGATTGTCTCAACTACGATTGAAATATCAGGATCACCGAAAAACTCCTCGGCATCATGTGTAATTAAATCAGCAAACAGACTGTCCGGAAAATCGCGGAGGTCAAGAATTCTCTTAACCGACATTTGCTCTCCCATATGTTTCGTAATTTTCTCTTGGTTCATGGCCATAACTTCGGCAACACCCGAACCTACGACACCGAATCCCAAAATACCGATATACTTCATCTTATTTCCTCCAAAAATTATTCTCTGCTTAATATCTTGCAAGATCTGACACCTGCAATCTTATTTATACCCATTAAAACATCTTCAATTGAACCGAACATCGAAGCTGTCTCAAGAGATATCGAAATATCCGCAAGTCCGTTAATCGGAATATTCTGATTAATGGTCAAAATATTGGCACGGGTTGAAGATATAACATTTAATATAGATGAAAGGATTCCCTGGAAATTCTCAACGGTTATAAGAAGTGTTACCCTCTTACCTGTCGTAGTCTCATAAAAAGGCATCACGGACTCTTTATACTTATAATAAGCACTTCTCGAAAGTCCTACCTTTTTTACAGCCTCATTAACGGAAACAGACTCTCCCGTATTAAGACGCTGCTTAACTTCCATCACCTTAATGAACACTTCGGGAAGGACATTCTTATCTACAAGATAGTATTCCTTAACTTCGTTATCCATAACAATTTCCCTCCGATAATGTCCGTCGTACGTGTACATTTGTACACATACTGTACGATATTATCATTAATGGGTCAGTTTTTCAACCATTGCACGAAGAGCTTTTCCTCTGTGGCTTATGGAATTTTTAAGTTCGGGATCCATCTGGGCAGTTGTCATATTATACTCGGGAACATAGAAAATCGGGTCGTAGCCGAAGCC
>JAZLML010000053.1:0-43191 GCA_045598625.1 Saccharofermentans sp. | reverse complement strand
TCACCTCCACAACCATCGTACTTCATCCATTCAAAATAAGACATAAACCATTAATTGCTTTTTTGCTACTTATGTTATACAAAACAAGAAAATCCGAATTTATCTGCACATTCTCAAAATAATATCGTTACTTATACAGTTTGATGAATCCCAATTGTATTTCACCAGTTATTATATCACTGGGATTTACTCCCATAATAACCGCAGAATACGCATGATTAACATTAGGCTATAAGTCAAAAAAAAGTCCCTGCTTTTTGAAGCAAGGACCCCTTTCAAAGCTAGTATTTGTAGGTGTTCTACCGATTATTACTTTGACTTTATAGCAGCCTGTGCAGCAGCGAGACGCGCAATAGGTACACGGAACGGAGAACAAGAAACGTAATCCAAACCGATTTTGTTGCAGAACTCAACGGACGTTGGGTCACCACCGTGCTCACCGCAAATACCTACGTGGAGGTTAGGGTTAACAGGCTTACCGAGCTTAATAGCCATCTCCATGAGCTTACCGACACCGGTCTGATCGAGTTTGGCGAACGGATCGTTTTCGAAAATCTTCTCATCGTAATAAGCGCTCAAGAACTTACCGGAATCATCACGTGAGAAACCGAATGTCATCTGTGTAAGGTCGTTTGTACCGAAGCAGAAGAAGTCAGCTTCCTTAGCAATCTCGTTAGCTGTCAAAGCGGCACGTGGAATCTCAATCATTGTACCTACAGCGTACTCGAGGTTAATGCCTGCTGCTGCGATTTCAGCATCTGCTGTTTCAACAACAACCTTCTTAACATACTTAAGCTCCTTGATTTCGCAAACGAGCGGAATCATAATCTCAGGCTTGATATCCCAATCAGGATGAGCATTCTTAACTTCGATTGCTGCACGGATAACAGCCTTTGTCTGCATCTTTGCAATTTCAGGATATGTAACTGCAAGACGGCATCCTCTGTGACCCATCATAGGGTTAAACTCGTGGAGAGAATCAATAAGTGTCTTGATTTCTTCTACAGACTTGCCCTGAGCCTTAGCGAGCTTCTCAATATCTGCTTCCTCAGTAGGAACGAACTCATGAAGCGGTGGATCAAGGAAACGAATTGTTACAGGATAGCCTTCCAAAGCCTCGTAGAGAGCCTTGAAGTCGCCCTGCTGGTAAGGAAGAATCTTATCAAGAGCAGCTTCTCTTTCTTCTACTGTATCGGAGCAAATCATCTCACGGAAAGCAGCAATTCTGTCTTCCTCGAAGAACATATGCTCTGTACGGCAAAGACCGATACCCTCAGCACCGAGTTCACGAGCCTTCTTAGCATCACGAGGTGTATCTGCATTTGTTCTAACCTTAAGTGTTCTGTACTTATCGGCCCAAGCCATAACACGACCGAATGTACCTGCGATGGAAGCATCAACAGTCTTAATTATTCCGTCGTAGATGTTACCTGTGGAACCATCGATAGAAATATAATCACCCTCAGTAAATGTCTTACCCTTAAGTGTGAACTTCTTGTTAGCTTCGTCCATTGCGATATCACCGCAACCTGATACACAGCAAGTACCCATACCACGTGCAACTACTGCTGCGTGTGATGTCATACCGCCACGAACTGTAAGGATACCCTGAGCAACCTTCATACCTGTGATATCTTCAGGAGATGTCTCAAGTCTTACGAGAACAACCTTCTTGCCCTGTGCTGCCCAAGCCTCTGCATCCTCAGCAGAGAAAACAATCTGTCCGCAAGCAGCTCCAGGAGAAGCGCCGAGACCCTTGCCCATAGGAACGTTCTTCTTAAGCTCAGCAACGTCAAACTGTGGGTGGAGAAGCGTATCAAGGTTACGTGGGTCAATCATAGCAACAGCTTCCTGCTCAGTTCTCATGCCCTCGTCAACGAGATCGCATGCAATCTGCAAAGCAGCCTGAGCTGTTCTCTTACCGTTACGTGTCTGAAGCATATAAAGCTGACCGTGCTCAACAGTAAACTCCATATCCTGCATATCTCTGTAGTGGTTCTCAAGGATTGAGCAAACCTCAACAAACTGCTTGAAAGCCTGTGGGAATTTCTCTTCCATCTCGGAAATGTGCATTGGTGTACGAACACCTGCTACAACGTCCTCGCCCTGTGCGTTTGTAAGGAACTCACCGAAAAGGCCCTTAGCACCGGTTGCAGGGTCACGTGTGAAAGCAACACCTGTACCGCAATCGTCACCCATGTTACCGAAAGCCATGGACTGTACGTTAACTGCTGTACCCCAAGAATATGGAATATCGTTATCACGACGGTATACGTTAGCACGTGGGTTATCCCAAGAACGGAATACTGCCTTGATAGCACCCATGAGCTGTTCCTTAGGATCGTCAGGGAAATCTACACCGATCTTTGCCTTGTACTCAGCCTTAAACTGAGAAGCAAGTTCCTTCAAATCGTCAGCTGTAAGTTCAACGTCAAATGTAACGCCCTTAGCAGCCTTCATCTTATCGATAAGCTCTTCGAAATACTTCTTACCTACTTCCATAACTACATCGGAATACATCTGGATGAATCTTCTGTAGCAGTCCCATGCCCAACGTGGGTTGTTGGACTTCTCTGCGATAACGTTTACAACCTGCTCGTTCAAACCGAGATTAAGGATTGTATCCATCATACCAGGCATGGAAGCACGAGCACCGGAACGTACGGAAACAAGGAGAGGATTCTCCAAATCACCGAACTTCTTTCCTGTAATCTCTTCCATCTTCTCAATATATTCAAGAATCTGAGCGAAGATTTCATCGTTAATCTTGCGTCCGTCCTCGTAGTACTTTGTACATGCCTCTGTTGTGATGGTAAAGCCCTGTGGAACCGGAAGACCGAGATTTGTCATCTCAGCAAGGTTTGCACCCTTACCTCCGAGCAGTTCGCGCATGCTGCCGTTACCCTCTGAGAATAGGTAAACATACTTTGTCATAGTTGTTGCCCGCCTTTCAAAAATTTAATTATTTAATATTCATAAGATTTTGCTCCCATATCTGGGCAGCATTTCTATTACGAAACTTTTCTATACTTCTTGCGAAGTTCTTTCGTCTGATCAGAAATCAAACTTGCCTTCGAAGAACTCACCGAGCTTATCGATAGGGAAACGTACATTACCCGGCTCGTATTCTACGTTCTTCATTGAGTCACGCTCACGAATTGTAACGCAACCGTCCTCTTCGGAATCAAAATCGTATACAACACAATATGGTGTACCGATTTCGTCCTGACGACGATAACGCTTACCGATAGACTGTCTGTCATCGAATTCACACATGTACTTCTTGGAGAGGTCATGGTAAATTGCTTCTGCTTTCTCGGAAAGCTTAGCTGACAGAGGAAGAATACCGATTTTAATCGGAGCAAGGAACGGATGGAAATGCATAACGTTACGAATGTCAGGCTTTTCTTCCGTACCGATGTTCTCTTCGTCATATGCAGAGCACAAGAATGCGAGTGTCACACGGTCTGCACCGAGGGACGGCTCAATAACGTAAGGAACATACTTCTCATTCTTTGTAGGATCAAAATACTGAAGATCCTGCTTACTGTACTCCATATGCTGCTTCAAATCGTAATCCGTACGATCTGCAATACCCCAGAGCTCGCCCCAGTCTGTGAACGGGAAAGCAAACTCGAAGTCTGTTGTAGCCTTGGAATAGAAAGCAAGCTCTTCCTTGGCATGATCTCTCGTACGAAGTTCCTCAGCCTTGATACCGAGGGACAAAAGCCAGTTGTAGCAATAGTCCTTCCAGTAGTTAAACCACTCGAGGTCTGTACCCGGCTCACAGAAGAACTCAAGTTCCATCTGCTCGAACTCACGAGTTCTGAAGATGAAGTTACCCGGAGTAATCTCGTTACGGAAAGATTTACCGATCTGGCAAATACCGAAAGGAATCTTTCTTCTTGTAGATCTCTGAACATTGCCGAAGTTTACGAAAATACCCTGAGCAGTTTCAGGACGAAGATATACTTCAGAGGAAGAATCTTCCGTAACACCGATGAAAGTCTTGAACATAAGGTTGAACTTTCTGATATCGGTAAAGTTGTGACCACCGCATGTCGGGCAAGGAATGTTCTTTTCCTTGATATATGCTACGAGGTCCTCTTCTTTCATACCCTCAACGGATATATCGGTAATATTGTTCTCTTTGTTAAAATCCTCTACAAGGTTATCTGCTCTGTGTCTTGCACGGCATTGCTTGCAGTCGATAAGAGGATCCGAGAATCCGCCTACATGACCTGATGCAACCCATGCTCTCGGATTCATGATGATTGCTGAATCAAGACCTACGTTGTAAGGATTTTCCTGAACGAATTTTTTCCACCATGCAGCCTTAACGTTATTCTTAAGCTGTACGCCCAAAGGACCGTAGTCCCATGAGTTTGCAAGACCACCGTAAATATCGGATCCCGGAAATACGAAACCGCGGGTCTTTGCAAGTGATACAATTCTTTCCATTGATTTCTCTTGTGACATTTCTTAATCCTTCTTTTCGTTATCAGTCTTCAGTGATTTCATCGAAATCTTCATCATCGGAAGCAGACTCTTCGATAGGCTCGAAGTTATCTACTACGTCGATAAGAGAATCGGCAATGTTTTCTACATTCTGAGGCACTGATACACCGTTAAGTGCGTCAAGTCTTGCCTGCTCTGCTTCTTCTTTAGCAAGCTGTTCAGCTCTTTCTCTGTCTCTTGCTTCCTTTGTCTTAGGAACAACAATTTCCTTGCTCTTGTCGCCCTTGACACAAACCACTTTACCTTCGCTTATTTCCTTACAAGCGAGGGAAACCATGTTTGCAGCCTTTGTGTCAACCATAGGCTGACCGCCTTCTACCAGCTGACGTGCTCTTTTACTTACCAATACAGCAAGCTCATATGCGCACTCTGCCTTTGGGAGCAACTGTTCAATAGGTGGATCTACTAACATTTTTTATACCTCTTTCCTTGTGTTATTACCTTATAAATTCTTCTCGATTCCTTCGAGTCTTGCGGCCTTGTGTTTCTCGGCGGATATAATCGCCGTTATGTCTTCAACCGCTTGTTCCAAGTTATCGTTTACGACTATGTAATCAAACTTGACTGCATCCAATACTTCTTCGCGGGCCTTGGCCATTCGCTTCGAAACGAGCTCGTCGCTTTCGGTGCCTCTTCCCTTAAGTCTTTCTTCCAAAACCTCGAAGGAAGGGGGAAGAAGAAATACCGTTACTGCTTCGTCAAATTTTGCCTTTAATGCGAGACTTCCCGCAATCGTTATGTCCAGAAGAACATCAAATCCCTGACTTGCTTTCTCCTCCAAAGGAGCTACCGGCGTTCCGTAGTAGTTGCCTACGTAGTTGTCGTATTCAAGTATTTGACCTTCTTCTATGAGCTTTTCAAACTCTTCTTTGGTTCTGAAGTAATACTCGACACCGTCTTGCTCCTCGCCGCGCGGGCTTCTGGTAGTTACGGAAATCGAATGCTTCAACTCTGGGAAGCGCTTGCGAAGTTCATTAATTACCGTTCCTTTGCCGACTCCCGAAGGACCCGATACGGAAATCAATAATCCTCTTGTGCTGTTCTCCATTACCAAACCTCTCTTTATTGTTTAAGTTTTCGCGAAAACAATCGAAAACTCACTCTTCCATTCTTGTCTTTATCTCATCAACCTCAAGCGAACTTAAGATTACGTGATCGCTGTCCATCACCAAAACGGAGTGACATTTCTTGCCCGCACAGGCATCAACCAACATGCTTCGGTCTCTCGCGTCCTGGATGATTCTTCTTATCGGGGAAGAATCGGCACCTGCAACGCAAAGAACACGCTGTTTGGAAACTATATTTCCGAATCCGATGTCAACAAACTGCATTACGAATGTCTCTCCTTCTATAAAAAATCAAACAAGATTCTGAATCTGTTCTCTTATCTTCTCAATCTCGTTCTTCATAAGAAGCACGCGATTTGTGATTTCAATATCATTGGCCTTAGAGCCTATAGTGTTTACTTCTCGGTTAATTTCCTGAACGAGGAAGTCCATCTTCTTTCCGATGAAACCGTCGCTCGAAAGAATTGTCTCAGCCTGTGCAAAGTGGCTTAACAGACGGTTGATTTCTTCATCGATGGCACACTTATCGGCGAAAACTGCCACCTCTGCGGCAAGCCTTGCGTCATCGTAAAGTGCACGTTTCTCGGAATCCAAAATCTCATCAATTCTTGCGGAAAGTTTTGCTCTGTAGTCTTCTACAACCAAAGGAGCTCTCTCGGAAATCTCTTTATGAAGTTCTCTTAAGCAGGAAACCTTGGAAAGCATGTCTTTGCAAAGAACCTCACCCTCATTCTTACGCATCGAAAGCATGGAATCGATTGCCTCGTTAAGGCAAAGCATAAGCTCGGCTGCGATGGTATCTTCGTCAACGTTCTTCTGACGAACGATTAAAACGTCCTGATAGGAAGAAAGTCTGGAAGCGGACAAGTCGTCAACTCTTCCGGTAAGTTCGGAAATCTTCTTAACTGCCTCGGAATATTCTCTTGCAAGACCTGCGTTAACGGCAACCTCTGCGGATGCGTTGTCCAAGTCCTCGAAAGAAATATAAAGGTCAACCTTACCTCTTGAGAGTCTGTCGGAAATGGTTCTTCTGATGGAGGCCTCAGCAAAATTGAACAATCTCGGCATTCTGATATTGATATCGCAATAGCGACTGTTTACGGATTTAAGTTCAGCTGTGTAGCGTCTTGTCTCAACAATTTTCTCAGAACGGCCGAAGCCTGTCATGCTGTATGCCATAAAACCTCACAAAACAAATCGAAAAGTCAGAAAAAGCCTACTTACGACGGTTATCGTCGAACTAAGCAGACTTTAGCCTGTATATTATAATATGGATAGCAAAAATTAGCAATAAATTTTTTGTTGAAAAGTCTCGAAAGCCTACAGCGACAGGGGTTTAAACTTTAAAAAATCTCCGGAGACGCATTTTAAAACCGTGGATTTTTCGCCCGATTCCACATTGCCTTCAACCAAATTTTTGAATCCCAATCCGTGCAGGTGACCGTAAAGACACAAATCTACATCGTTTTCGATGACGGACTTAATAAGTTCGCTGTTTAAATCCGACGGCAAAACAGGCGGAAAATGAAACATTACGATACGCCTTAAGCTATGGCCCGGATCGGCTTTGTTAAGTTCCGACAGGCAAATTCGGAGGCGCAATACTTCGCGGTCGTATATTTTACGGTCAGGTTGTTCCTTAAACTTTGAATCACTCGGTAAAATCCAGCCGCGGGTTCCGGTTATAACATTCCCCTCGATGGTAACTGCTTCGTTTTGGATGATTTTTATGCTGTCAAAGCCGTTATTTATCAAGTATTTTTCAACTTTTGCCTTGGTCGCCCACCAATAATCATGGTTGCCGCGGACGATGTATTTGGTCCCGGGCAGTCTTTGGATGTATTCAAAATCGGGGCCGCAGTCCTCAAGATAGGTGGCCCAGGATATGTCACCCGGAATAAGAACAGAATCCTCCGGCTTAACCGTTTCATTCCAGTTCTCTTCTATTCTTTGCATATGGTTTTCCCACGCAGGACCGAAAACATCCATCGGCTTATTGGTGATGGAGTTCGACAAATGTAAATCCGATAATGCGTAAAGTGCCATAGTGCTCCCCGAATTCAAAAATAAAGTGAAACTACTTGCCGAAATGCTTAAGAATCTGCTCGGCATTCTGTTCGGATATGGAAGGACACTTCATAAGTGCCTCTTTATCCGCTTCGCTCACGGCTTTTATTGTACCAAAATATGACAGCAATTTCTTCCTTTTGGCAGGCCCGATGCCTTCGATTTCTTCCAAGGTGTATTTGATGTTGCGCTTGGCGGAAAGTTTTTTGCGATAGGAATTGGCGAATCTGTGAACCTCGTTTTGAATCGCGGTCAAAAATCTTAAAAGCGCTATTTCTTCGTCGGTAAGATTCTCCTTATCAAGAAGCACTTCTTTGCCGTTCGGGAAAACAAGTCCCGCAGTCTTGTGACGGTTGTTTTTGAACATACCCGCTATCAGGATTTTATCCTTAAGTCCTATAGACTCCAAAACTTCGCAAACGGCCGAAAGCTGGCCCTTGCCGCCGTCAAGCAAGATAGCATCCGGATACTTAAAACCGTCCGTGCCGTCGTGCGAGAACCTTCGAAGCAAGGTCTCTTTCATGGAAGCGAAATCATCCTGGGTCAAAACCGTCTTCATCTTAAAAAGTCTGTAGGATTTTCTGTCCGCAGTGCCGTCGGTAAAAACCACCATACCGGAGCAAATATCGTCGTTACCCATATTACTTATATCGTAGGATTCGATTCTTGATATCCTGCCCGCTTCCGCCTCAAAAAGCTTTTCCAAAATTCGAAGCGGAATCTTAGGGTCTGCTCCTGCACCGCCGCCTCGCATTATTCTTCGAACCATCATTTCACGTGCGTTAAGATCTGCCAATTTTTGAAGCTCGTTAAGCTCGCCTCTTTCAGGCACATGTATTTTTACCTGTCTTTCTGCAAGTTCGGTAAGATAGTTCTCCGCCGCCTCTATATCGGAAGTTTCCAAATTTCTGCTTATGGTTATAGTCGGAGCAATTACCGGAGCATTATCGTAGTATTGCATTATAAAAGCGAATAAAACCTCGTCAACGGCTTCGGCATCCGAAGCGAAAAAGTACGTGGAAGATCCGACAACTCTTCCCTCACGAAGTTCAATTTTTCTTATGCAGACTTCACCCGCATCAAAGTAGACGCCGATGGCATCGACATCTCTTTTTACGTTCATGAAAACTCTTTGATGAGCGGTAATGTTAGTCAGTGCAAAATAGCGGTTACGAAGCTGTGCGGCCTTCTCGAATTCAAGCTTCTCGGAACATTCTTCCATCTGCTTTTTTATCTTATCGCTTATGGAATCGTAGCGGCCTTTGAAGAAATCCACTATATCATTTGTCATGGAAAAATATTCTTCAGCGTTTATTCCGCCGTTACACGGGGCCAAACAGGTACCGATGTGGTAGTTTAAGCAAGGACGGTCCTTGCCGATGTCGCGCGGGAGCTTTTTCGAGCACTTCTTTAGAGGAAAAATCTGGTCTATGGCCTTAAGAACGTTATATAAATCTCCGCCCATATAAGGACCAAAGTAAAGCGCACCCTCTTTTTGAAGTTTGGTATCTATTCTGAAGGATTTAAAAACCCTCGGAAAAGCCTCGTTCATGGTGATACAGACATAAGGATAGCCCTTATCGTCGCGAAGAAGAATGTTATAGTGAGGCTTATAGCGCTTAATTAAGTTGGCCTCCAAAAGGAAAGCCTCGGGCTCGGTTCCGACCACAACATATTCGAAGTCCGCCACGTGCGATACCATGGCACGAACCTTCGGATTATCGATTTGGTGATTGCCGAAATAGGATGTGAGACGATTTCTTAAATTCTTCGCTTTTCCCACATAAATAACAGAACCCGAAGTATCTTTCATCAAGTATACGCCGGGATTCTTAGGAACTGTATCAAGTCTCGCATCAAAATTACCCATACGCTAAGTATAAAGCAATTTGTCAGCTTTTGAAATTTAAATTAGCAAACCTTAGGATTATTGAGATATGAGAGCAAATCTTCGCAAGCTTCGTTTGCATCGTCACCGTCAGCTTCGATGTCAATCTTAACACCGTTCTCGATACCGAGGGACATAACGCCCAAGAGGCTCTTGGCGTTTGCACGGCGACCGTCTCTGATCAAGTAGATGGTGCTCTTATATGCGGATGCTTTCTGAATAAGCATAGCAACAGCCTTCATTTGAAGCTGATCTTCACATTGAAATACTACAGAGTTCTGAACCATATCGGCCTCCGACAAAAATTTAATGCGCCCGCCTTTACATGCTTGCAAGATTAAGTATATTTACACGGAATTTTAAAGTCAACTCATTTGAAGGTCGTTAAGAATTTTTCGCCTTTTTATTCATAAAGGTCAAAAAAACGCGATTTGATTTGTCTAAATTCACAACTTTAATTTATATAGCAAAGCATCTTTGCCCTGACCGTAGTAATCCTTGCGCTCTCCGTACTTCTCGAAACCGAACTTCTCGTAAAGCGAAATCGCACCGTCGTTGCCGCTTTTAACCTCCAGAAAAAGCACGGATACACCCTTCGATTTAAAATCGTTTATCAGAGCATCCAAAAGCTTACTGCCGATTTTGTTACGTCTGTACATACCCTTAACGCAAAGGTTTCCTATCTCGCCTTCATCCAACACATAGCTTGCGCCGATATAGCCCAAAGTCTCGCCCGTAAGCTTATCCTTGGCTGCAATTGCCGTCTTTTTGTCGTCGGTTATAAGGAGAAGAATTTCTTCTTTAGGCCACGGGTGGTCTATTGACTCGGCCTCTAATACCGTAATATCGAAAACATCCTCTTTTGCAGCCGCCTTTATTACGGGATCAACAGGTCGTTTATAGTTCTCGGCAGAAGATTTTGCACAATAACTTACCTTAAGTTCGGCACCGCTGATAAAGGCATCGTCTCCAAGTTTTCTTATTCTGTTAAGCGCTGCAACGGCAACACCTTCAGGTGAAATAAAGGCTCCCGGTGCATAGTCGATATATAAATGTGCGGTATCTTCTTCTGTCATTTCTACGGCCCCTTTTATGACTTCGGCGCCGTTACCCAAAACCAGAAGCTGAACTGTTTTACCTTCGTTTTGTAATTTATTAACGATTGCCAATGCTTCTTCAACGAAAGAAGAGGCGTCGCAGGCTTTGTCCTCGATTAAGCATTCGCGAGCATCAAAATCATAAAGGCATGCGAAAACTCTCTTGTTTCTCGCATCCAAGCAAGGAAGCATCAAAGTCTTATCAAAGCTTCCGTGAACAGGCTTGGCTCCCAAGGAGAGAGCCTCAAGAGAAGAAACACCGATACAATTCTTATGGTTTATTGCAGCCATGCCCTTAACGGAAGACACGCCTATTCGAATTCCGGTAAAAGAACCCGGCCCTACGGTCGTAACATAGCATGAGATGTCATCGTGAGTTAAACCGGAATCAACCAGAACCTTATGCAAAATAGGCATGAAAGTCTCGGAATGTGTTCTTTTCTCTGTGCTTATCTCGTATTTTAAGGGTTTAACGGCTCCGGTAGCCGTATCAATATCGTAAACACCCGCCGAGCAAGTCTTGTCGGAGGTGTCAGAAGCCAAAATATACATCAGGATTTACCTCCTTCAACAGTCGCTTTGAAGTTCTCAAAGACCTTATTAACCTCTGTTAAATCAAAGTATTTCTCATCGAAATCAAATGTCAGACGTCTTTCGTCGCCCACACCCAAAATCTCGCCTTTTACGGTGTTTTCGGGAAGTGCCTCCGAAATAATCTTACTCCACTCGATAATGCAGATCCCGCCGTAATCGAAATACTCGTCGAGACCGCTGTCGTAGAAATCGTCAACACCGCCAAGTCTATAGGTATCGAAATGATAAAGGTTGAACTTCGGGCCCTGATACTCGTTTACGATGGTAAACGTAGGACTTGATACATGTCCCGTGCAGGAAAGTCCTTCCGCAAAGCCGGTCGTAAAATGCGTTTTGCCCGCACCCAAATCACCGTCAAGCGCCAAAACGTCGCCTTCCTTAAACAGAACGCTCATCATTTTGCCGAGTAAAACGGTCTCCTCTTCGGAATTTGTAGTAACTTCAAAAATCACCCGAAACTTCTCCCTGACATTAATCCGACTGCCATTATAGTTTCAAATGCCCGTAAAAGCAAAGATTATCTGTCCTCACGGTAATAGTTGATACCGATGGCCGCAGGTTCGTTACTGGTTTTACCTTTACGAAGCGAGTAAACAACCAATACGACAAGGGTCATTATGAAAGGCAATGCAGAGAAGAACTGCGCAGGAATCTTTGTAAGCCAGCCCAAAGCATTCGGGAAAGCGGATGCCAGTGCGCCGTTATAAGTACGAAGCGTATTAAAGAAACCGAATACGAAAGTACCTGCGATAGCGGATACCGGGTTCCAGTTCGCGAAAATAACCAACGCGATAGCAATCCATCCGTAACCGTTAATCCAGCAGTTACTGCCCTCGAAAGTACCGCCCATGTTAAGTCCCATATAAAGACCGCCGATACCCATGATGCCCGAACCTACTATGGCATGTGCGTATTTATTTAATGCTACGTTAATGCCAAGAGAATCGGCAGCACCCGGATTTTCACCTATAGCGCGAAGTCTTAAGCCCTGCTTGGTTCTGTTAAGATAAATACTCATGGCAACGGCAACAACTACGCCGATATAAACCATTATGTTATGTGAGAACAAAACCTTACCGAGTCCCGGTATTCTTGACAAACCCGGAATCTGAATATCTTCGAACTGCGAAACAAGGTTTGTGCAATCGGTAAGTCTCGGCCATTTATCTCCCAAACCGTTACCTACGAAGAAGTAAAAAGCGATACCGAAAGTGGTAATTGTAAGTCCCGTAACGTTCTGGTTAGCCTGACGTGTTACCGTCATGAGAGAGAAAAACGCACCGATAAGAGCTGACGAAGCAAATGCCGCCAAGATACCGATATAAAGATTGTCGGCTCTGCAAGCCGCCAAATATCCGAATATGGCGCCTATTGCCATGGTTCCTTCAACACCGAGATTCAAGGAACCCGATTTTTCTATCAATATTTCACCGCAGGTACCGTAAAGAAGAGGGACGCTATATACGATGATATTAAAAATAAACAGTGTCAAAACGTCGTTCATTTCTTTACCTCCTCCTTTTTCTCGGTTTCTTTTGCATCTGAATCTGATTCTTTAATTCTTACTACGTTAAAGTTGGCGATAAAGTCCGCCGTAAGAATACTGAAAAGAATTATACTCTGCAACAAATCCGCAAAGTGCGAGTCGATGCCCGTATAGTTCGAAGCTGCAACCTGACAGCCGTACTGCAATACGGAAATAAGAACCGTCGCAATGGCAATACCCGGAATACTGAGCTTCGAAAGCCATGCGATGATGACACCCGTCCAACCGGCATTGTTCGTAATGGACGTTGAAATCGTCTGCGAAGAAGATGCGGTAAATGCACCTGCCAAACCTACCAAAGCAGCAGAGATAAACATCGTACGTAAAACTATCTTATTAACATTCATGCCTGCATACTTAGCTGTTGCAGCGCTGTCTCCTACGACGGAAATTTCAAAGCCCTGCTTCGTCTTCTTAAGGTAGAAGTAAATAATCACCGCAAGGGCTACGGCAATAATCGCCGAATACATAAGATTTAAGTCACCGATTTTGATTGATCCCATCCATGCATTTTGCGGAAACTTCGCGAAAATCGGACGATCGGACTCAGGATTCAAGAAGAAGTTCCAATCTGCCTTCGTCTCACCGAAAAAGCTCACCAAATACAAAGCGATATAGTTCATCATGAGTGTTGCCAAAGTCTCGTTGGTATTAAATCTGACCTTGAACCACGCAGTTAAAAGACCGATAAGTCCGCTTGTAAGCATCGCGGCAAGACACATGGCAATGATAAGTATAGGTCCCGGAAGCGAAGCGCAGGTAAATGCAACAGTCGCAGCAGTCAGAGCTCCTATAAGAAACTGTCCCTCACCTCCGACGTTCCAGAAACGCATCTTAAACGAGAGTGCGAGTGCTACCGAAACTATAAGGAGTGGTACAAAAATCTTAAGAAGACCTTCGATACATTTTGCAGGATAAGCGTTTCCTATCATACCGATGGTAACCATATCAACATAATACTGACCCGGATCGATTCCGAGGAAAAGAAGCAAAACTGCACCGATACCGAGCGAGAACAAAGTACCTGCCAGATAAAGAAGTCCCCTTTGCCACGTTTTAACATCCGTTCTTCTTACCAAATGAAATCTCATGAGTTTACCTCCTTATCTTCGTCCATAGGGACAATATCATCAGGGTCGGTAAAATCATCAATAATCTCATCGGTATCGCACTCCGGAATAGCCGAGTCTTTCGCGATACCTGCAACCTTACCTTCTTTGGCATTAACCGTGTTAAGAGCACCCGTCATCATAAGACCGATTTCTTCTTTGGTGGTCTTTGCGGCATGAACTACACCCATGAGTTCGCCGTGGCAGATAACCATAATTTTGTCGCAAAGTGCCAGCATTACATCCAGGTCTTCGCCCGCGAACAAAACGCCGACACCCTTTTTCTTCTGCTCATTCAAAATACCGTAAACCGCATACGAAGAGTTGATATCAAGTCCTCGTACAGGATAAGCGGTGATAATAACGTTAGGATTAATGGCGATTTCACGTCCGAGCAAAACCTTCTGAACGTTACCGCCTGAGAGTTTTCGAACAGGGGTCTCGGCAGACGGAGTCACAATCTCCAGGTCCTTAATTACCTGCTCCGCTTCCTTCTTTCCTGACGCTCTGTCAACGAGAATACCCTTCGAATCACCATATTTTTTAAGAAGCATGTTATCCGTAATCGAAAGCGACGGGGCCAAACCCATACCGAGTCGATCCTCAGGAACGAAGCTCATGGAAATGCCTTTCTCGATAATCTTCTTAGGCGGAAGACCAACGATATTCTCACCCATATGAATCATCTTGCCCGATTGAATGGGACGAAGTCCCGCAATAGCCTCGCAAAGCTCCTTCTGGCCGCTTCCCGCGATTCCTGCTACGCCCAAAATCTCGCCGCCTCGGATGTAGAAACTTACATCTTTAACAGCCAAACTCCCTTCATCGTTTTTTACGTTCAAATCACGAATCTCAAGGATTGGCTCGGTCTTATCGTAAACCGGTCTTTCGATGTTAAGGTCAACCTTACGGCCTACCATAAGTTCCGTAAGTTCTTTCTCGGATGTCTCCGCGGTATTTACCGTTCCGATATATTCGCCCTTACGAAGAACGGCAACCCTGTCCGAAATACTCATAACCTCGTTAAGCTTATGCGTAATGATGATAACCGAGTGACCTTCTTCCTTCATTTTGCGAAGCACATCGAAAAGTTTCTCTATCTCCTGAACCGTCAGAACGGCTGTCGGTTCATCCAAAATAATGGTCTTGGCACCGTAGCACAGGACCTTGATGATTTCCAAAGTCTGCTTCTCACTTACGGCCATATCTCTGACCTTCTTCTTCGCATCTATTTCAAATCCGAACTTGGATGCGATGTCTTCTATCTGCTTATATCTGGATTTCGTAAGGAAAACGTTGGTGTTTTTATCGGCCTTACCGATAAGAATGTTATCTGCGGCAGTGAAAACATCAACAAGCTTAAAATGCTGATGTACCATACCGATACCCAACCGAACTGCATCTTCAGGAGCCTGGATGCGAGCTTTTTTACCGTCAATATATATGCTTCCGCTGTCCGGAGTATAAATTCCCGAAAGCATATTCATAAGAGTCGTCTTACCGGATCCGTTCTCGCCGAGGAGCGCCAGAATCTCACCTTTTTTAAGATTAAGGTTGATGTTCTTGTTCGCGTGAACACTTCCGAAGCTTTTGGAAATGTTCTTAAGCTCTATCGCATATTCAACGTCTGCCATAAGTCCTTCCTTTCAATCCTTTTTCTGTTCTCACCGTTCGATTAAGCCTTAAAAGATGGTTTTCGAGCAATCAAAACGAAAAAAGAAAAGCAAAAGGCACATCCTTCAATCGCTCAAAGGATGTGCCGAAGTTTCTGCTTTTGATTAAGCTTCCTGAATTACGCCTGCTACGAAGTAGTTCATGGAACCTGTGATAACGCCGTCCTCAACGGAAGCGCCGCCTGCAGCAACAATCTCAGTACCGTCATTTGTCATGAGAGCCTGATTGTTCTGTGTGATATTACCTGAAGCGTCAAAGCTCAAAGCAACACCTGAGAAAACATCCCAATCACCGGATTTGATAAGTTCTGCACAAGCCTCGATAGCTACCTTACCTTCTGCAGATACGTTGTCTGTCAAAGGAGCGATATCTACAAATCCTTCAGTAAGACCGCCGTAGTAGTTACCAACCTTGGAAACGAAGTTAGCCTTGTCTTCCATAGCTGTCTTCATAGCCAACTCGTAGTATACGTGCCAGTTCCAAACAGGTGCCGTAAGATGAGCGGAAGGAGCCTGCTCGGACATATCTGAGTTATATCCGCATCCGAAAACGCCTTTCTCTGCAGCAACGAGCTGTGGCTGAGCAGAGTCGCAGTGCTGAGCGATAACACAGCAATCGTATGTATCGATAAGAACCTCAGCTGCCTGACGTTCTTTCTCCTGATCGCCCCATGTGTAAATCTCGTTTACGTGAACTACTGCATCAGGGTTAACTGCCTGTACACCGAGTGCAAAAGCGTTGATACCGGAACATGTCTCGGCATATTCTGTACCCCAAGCGGAAACGTAACCAACGTTATTGTTACCGAGCTCAAGTGTCTTATATCCTGCTGCAACGCCGGAAAGGTAACGAGCCTGATAAATTCTTCCGAAGTAGTTGTTGAAGTTTGTATCATTGCTCATATAGCCTGTAGCGTGAGAGAAAACGATATCAGGATACTCAACAGCCTTATCGTTCATAGCATCGATATAACCGAAGCTGATACCGAAAATGATGTTACAACCCTTACCTGCAAGCTGGTCGATTGCAGAACAAACCTGATCGTAATCCTCAGGAACGTTGTCAACGATGAAAAGGTCCTTGGTTGTATCAAGACCCAAATCCTTCATTGCCTGTGTAATGCCCTGGTGGTGAGCAAATGTATATCCGGCCGTATCATTCTGGCTGTTGATATAGATAGCGCCAACCTTAAAGGAGTCTGACTTTGCTGCAGAACCGCTACAAGCAGTAACGCCGAAGCACAAACCTGCAAGGAGAACCAAACTCATTAACATAGCAAAAAATCTCTTCATGATTGCCTCCAAAAAGATATGTTTTATATTTGCATCAAATAATGCACCCTGTTAATTTTGTTCCCTGAACGTAACGGATGTGTCGTCCATACTGTCGATAATGGCCAACGACTCAACCCGGATGCCCTTGGCCCTGATTGAATCACCGCCGCCCTGGAAACCTTTCTCAATGGCAATGGCACAGCCTGCGCACTTGGCTTCCGCCTGATTTACAAGCCTTATAAGGCCCTCCAGTGCAGCGCCCTTTGCCAGAAAATCGTCTACGATAAGAATTACGTCGTCAGAATTCATATAGTCTTTGCTTACAACCACATTGTTCTCAATGTTATGCGTGTATGAGAAAACCGTGGTGGCATAAACATCACTGCCGACATTGCTCGACTTATTTTTCTTCGCGAAAACAACAGGGACACCAAGCTTATATGCAGCCGCAACCGCGATTGCAATACCCGATGCCTCAATCGTAAGAATTTTTGTTATGCCGGAATCTTTAAAAAGTCGAGCGATTTCTTCGCCCATTTTCATTAAGAATGTTACGTCAAGTTGTTGGTTTAAGAAACTGCCCACCTTTAGAACTTCGCCCGGTAAAACCTTACCTTCGCTAAGAATTTTCTCTTCTAACCCGCGCATGACAGCCTCCGAAAAACTGAACAAATAAACCTTACTTGAACAAGAAACACTTTATTATAATAACTAGTTGAATCCTACTGTGTCAACGTTAATTTTACTTGTCAATAAACAATAAAAATGAAACGATGACCATAATTTTCTTGCTTTCGGCAGAGTTTTATGGACTTTTCGCTCTGCACTTGTCGACCCCGGAAGCGAAAAACCATAAATAACCTCGAAAACGCTGATTTTTATGGTTATTTCCGCAATTTCCAAGCGGCAATGCAAAATATGTGCCCGAGCAATGTAAGTTATTTGTCACCGCTTGATGAAATAACCCTAAAAAACTCGATTATTCACGAAAATTATGGATTGGAACCGCCGGGAAAGCGTTTTCGAGCCGGGAGCAACCATAAAAAACAGGCAAAATGCGATTTTTTATGGTTCTTCGTCCTAAGTTCGGATTAGCCGGACAAACGATGTAGGGTATTTAGTATAAATCCTAAGAAAACTCATATTTTATACTAAATTTCCACCTACAAAACTATTCCGAACGTGACTTTTTAGTATATAAATGACATTTTGGCAAGTTTTATACTAAAAATTCGTTTGATGAGAGCATAGAATTCTCTCTACAACAGCAACAAGAAATAAAATTTAGTATAAAAACCGCAGATTTCGAACTTTTATACTAAATCACGACGCTTCAATGTCGGAAACCAAGCAATTTTTAGTATAAATTCAAGGAAAACTCTGTTTTTATACTAAATCACTTCTGTACAAAGCTTAAAATCAAAGATAATTTAGTATAAAAACGACAGAAATCAAGAAATTATACTAAAACCTCATGCAAGACAAAAATATTGCGGCTTATCCGTTTGGGAACAAAGGCCTTCGTTAAATCTCATACAAGGCCGTTTTGCCCTCGCAAACCTGCTTGGCAAACGTCTCTTCCGCGTCAACGATTACAAATCCCAGACCGTCTAAGTAAGGACCTACGCTGTCGCTTAATTTTGTGAACAATATCTCACGGTCACCGGTATGTCCCAAGACGAAAAGCCATTCCGGAACATCCTTGTTCTCGCGCTGCATGAGAAGAATATAAAGAAGCTTTACGTCGTCCTCCGCACGGCAGAATTCGATGGCCTTCTCTTCGAGGTTATCAGGGAGACGATCTGCGTCGCCGACCTTGACGTTACCTGAGAAATCGGCACCTTCGCTTTTAAACTGGTCCACAATCATCTGAAGCATATCATTTCCGAAGACAACCTCTTCGAAGCCCGGATTAATCACAAAGCCTGATACCTTTTGGCCGTTGCCGTTCAAAACAAGATCGCAGATATCCATAAATCCTGCAACGACACCGTTTTGTTTCTTGCCGCTGAAGGCTTTGTCAAAACTTTCGGAGTCGGAATATACCACCTGGTAAACCTTATCGTCGGAACCTGTTACCGCATGGAAACGGCAATTCTCATTGAGGGTTCCTTCAACCGGCAAGATAAGCTTGGCACTTATTATTTCAGTAAGAACGTTAAGCATATTTGCTTCGCTTCTGTCTTCGCGGACTTTCTTAAGAGAGTCCAATAACTTTGGGTTTTCTACTCTTCCTTCGGTCTGATTCATTTCAATTCCTCGCTTCGATATTTATTTGATATTTATTTGGCATTTATTTGATATTAATTTGATAATTATTTGAAAATCAGTGACGTTACAACTGTAAGTAACGGAATGGTAATTACCATAAAAACTATGGACTGGCAGAAATTTCTGGCGGCAAATTTTGGCGCGCAATCGTACTGTTCACTGTAAATAACCGCTACCGAACCGCACGGAAGTCCCGTCATAAGAACGATGGTGCTCGCTGTAACCGGATTGATACCGATGAACTGACGAAGCAAAACCATCACGCCGAGCATAATTCCCGGAAAGATTACCATTCTGAAAGCCGAACAAACATAAGAATATTTGTCTGTAAAAAGTTTCTGTATGTCAACCGTAGCCAAAGTCGATCCTACAATTACCATCGCCATCGGCACGGTCATATCACCGTAAAGTTTGATGCATTCGGTTACGACCGGCGGCATACGCCACGGCAGTATGAAAAGCATAACGGCAATAATTGTTGCCGCGGAAACCGGATTCATGAGAATATTTTTGACACTGATCTTCTTACCCGAAATCAGGTGCTCACCGTAGCTGTACATAAAAACGTTAAATATCATGGTGTAGCATGCCGCAAGCAACAAGCCTTGCCCACCGTAGATGGACTGCATCAAAGGAAATCCTACAAATCCCGTATTCGCAAAAATCGAAGTCAGAATGAGAACTATTCGCTCTTTCTCCCGAATTTTCATATGCCTGGTCAAACTCACCATGAGAATCAGTGCGAAAAAGTAATAGCAGAATGCCGATAAGGCAACGGCTCCCAAAGATCTTACCATCTCATTCGAATACTCGTACTGGCTTGAGGCTATAACATTAAAAGGCAAAACCGTCTTTAAGAGGATATTCGAAAGTCCGGTCTGGATACGGTCGTCGATTACACGGGTTTTTCGAAGGATGATGCCTATTATTATGAGCATCGCCATTTGTGCAAAAACTTTAAGAAGAACTGTCATAAAGTCTCCCCGCCGATTACGGTGTTTACGTGTTTTCGATAGGCGGCAAGAAGTTCCGCGGAGGTTTTCGCGTCACGAACAGGCTCATAGGTTACCGATGCTTTGTAAAGACTCTTAACCTCTTCCAAGTTCTCGTAAAATCCGGTGTTAAGGCCTGCCATATAGGCAACACCCGCTGCGGTCATCTCGTCTGAAGCGGCCCTTACTATTCTCATTCGAAGGATATCGGACAGAAGCTGCATGGCAAAGTTGCACCTCGTCACGCCGCCGTCAACCTTCATCTCGGTGTAAGAAAGACCTAAGTCTTCCTGCATGAGTTTTATCAAATCAGCAACCTGATACGATATCGCCTCGACACCCGCGCGCACAATGTAATCCGCGCCCGTGCCTCTGGTAAGTCCCATAATCGCACCTCTGACATCGGCGTTCCAATAAGGAGCCGAAAGCCCCGTGAAGGCAGGAACAAAATATACGCCGCCGTTATCTGTAAGACGGTTACAGATAATGTCACAATCGCTCGGTTTTTCAATCAAGCCCATCTCGTCTTTGAGCCAGGATATGATGGAACCCCCCTGGAAAACGCTTCCCTCAAGAGCATATACGGTCTTGCTGTCTATGGTCCAGGCAGGTGAAGTTAAAAGTCCGTTATCGGATAATATAGGCTCGCATCCGACATTCATGAGGGTAAAGCATCCCGTTCCGAAAGTGGTCTTGGAATTACCCTTCTCAAAGCACGTCTGCCCGAAAAGTGCCGCAGCCTGATCGCCCGCAACACCCATTATGTGTTTGCCGTTAAGTTTCTTTAGAATTTCCTTAGCCTCTGAAGAAAGCTCGCAGCAATTATTCAAAGTCTCATCCGTCAAACAAACCTCTCCGAAATCCGAACAGGACGGGCAGGCCGAAGGCAATGCTTCAAGCGGAATATCAAAAATTTCGGCCAATTCATCGTCAAAATCCAAGGTGTGAATATTAAAAAGCAAAGTTCTTCCCGCATTCGAATAGTCCGTCTTAAAGGACTTAAGATTCGTAAGCCTGTATATGAGGAAGGAATCAATCGTGCCCATAAGAGCCTCGCCGTTTTTTGCCTTTTCTTCGGCACCCGGCACATTCTCGAAATACCATCGCATTTTCGTGGCCGAGAAATAAGGGTCAAGCTTAAGTCCGGTCAACTCGTGAATGAGAGTTTCCTTCTCCTTATACTCCGCACGCTTACAAATCTCGGAGGTTCGTCTGCACTGCCAAACAATCGCATTATTAAGCGGCCGTCCGCTTTCCTTCTCAATAAGAACCGTCGTCTCGCGCTGATTTGTTATCGAGAGCGAGTCAATATCTGAAGGGTCGACTGAATTTTCAATCAACAGATTGGACACAGCCTTCAACACAGACTTAAAAATTTCCTCCGCGTCATGCTCCACGTACCCCGGCATCGGATAAATCTGCTTTATCGGAACGCCGTCGGACGAGATAACTTTGCCATCCTTATCTATAAGGAAAGCCTTGGTGGAAGTTGTGCCCTGATCGATTGAAAGAATAAATTTGCTCATAGTCTTCTGTAAAGTCTGTTAAGTTCAAAGAACCATTCGTTATCAATACTTGCCAAATCTTCGCTCGTAAATCTTACGGCCCAGTTACCGTTAGGGGTTCCCGGAACGTTAATTCTCGTATCACCGCCGTAGCCCAAAGCATCCTGAATCGGTACCAAAACCGAATCGGCTGCCGTCTGCCACAAAGTTTTTATGATTGCACGGCAGGAAGCACTTCTCGAGCCGCCGTCGCCCCAGTTATTACCCTCGAAACCGCAATACTTGAGGCACTCGTTTCTCTCGGATTCAGAAGTCTCCCAAAGCCAGCCCAAAAGCGTATTGTTATCGTGAGTTCCCGTATAGGCAACGCAGTTTTTAGAATAATTGTGCGGCATGTGGAATGAATTGTCGTTTGGATTAAAGCCGAACTGCATAACCTTCATGCCCGGAAGTCCGCACTCAACCATGAACTCCTTTAAGTCCTCTGTCATCTCGCCCAAATCCTCAGCGAAAAGTCTCTCCGAACCGCCGAAGGTCTTATCCATCTGCTTAAAGAAATCCATACCCGGACCTTTAATCCAAGTGCCTTCCTTAGCCGTAGCCGCATCGGCAGGAACCTCCCAGTAAGAGGAGAATGCTCTGAAGTGATCGACTCTCAAATAGTCGTAGAGCTCATAGTTCTCTGCAATTCTGTTCATCCACCATGCGTACTTCGTCTGCTTATGTTTGTCCCAATCGTAGATAGGGTTGCCCCAAAGCTGGCCGTCCTCGCAGAAATAATCCGGCGGAACTCCCGCAACCTTCTCGAAAACATACTTCGAATCCGCATCCGAATTCATCTTGAAAAGCTCTCTTGAAGCCCAAACATCGGCCGAATCTCCGGATACATAAAAAGGCATATCGCCGATAATCTTAATTCCGAGTGCGTTGATCTCAGATTTAATCTCGGCCCACTCGCTTCTGAAAATATACTCGACGAAAGCGTAGAATCTGTAGTTCTCTTTCGCGCGCCACTCCTTCAGTGCCTTCTCGTCGTGGGCCTTGAGCTTCTCGTCCTGCCAGTCCCACCACGCATTTCTGTAGTTATCGTCCTTGATTGCGGAATACAAAGCCACGTCGTCGGCCCATTTGTTCTCATTCAAAAACTTATCTATCTCGGCGTTCATCTCATCGCCGACTCTGGAGAAAGCCGCTCTTAAAAGATTTTCCTTGGCGCCCCTTAAGTAGTCGTAATCGATTTTGCGTTTATTTACGTTATACTCGGCTCTTACAACCTCGTCTGCCGTAAGAAGTCCCTTACGCATAAGTCTTCTCGGATCGATAAAAAGCGGATTTCCCGCAAAAGCCGAGAAACTCTGATACGGAGAATCTCCCACACCGGGATACGAGAACGGCAAAACCTGCCAATACTTCATTCCCATTTTCCTAAGTTGCTCTGCAAATCTGATTGCCTCTTCTCCGAAAACACCGATTCCGAACGGTCCCGGCAGCGATGCGATGTGCATTAATATTCCGGCGCCTCTTTCCATCTGTTGTCTTACTCCTTAAATCCCGCCCCGCCTTCGGGGCTTTTTCTTAACTTTGGTATTATACACCATTTTCGAGCGCTTTTCGGACTTAGGTTTCCCGTTGCATATTATTATTAATACCTGTTATAATGTTTTGGCTTTTTTTATAACGTACGCACTATTTTATTTGGGAGCACAAATATGGAATATACAACTCAGGAACAAATTTCGAGACGAAGAACTTTCGCCATCATTTCCCACCCTGACGCAGGTAAAACTACAATGACAGAGAAGCTCTTGCTCTACGGCGGCGCCATTCACGAGGCAGGCTCCGTAAAAGCTCGTAAAGCAGCTCATCACGCAACCTCCGACTGGATGGAAATCGAGAAGCAGCGTGGCATCTCCGTCACATCTTCCGTTATGCAGTTCGAATACGACGGCTACTGCATCAACATTCTTGATACCCCGGGCCACCAGGACTTCTCCGAGGATACCTACCGTACCCTCTGTGCAGCCGACGCCGCAGTCATGCTCCTTGACGGCGCAAAAGGTGTCGAGGCCCAGACAATTAAGCTTTTCACGGTTTGCCGCAAGCGCGGTATCCCGATATTCACATTCATCAACAAGATGGACCGAGCAGCCAAGAACCCGTTCGACTTGATTGACGAGCTCGAGAAAGTCTTGGGCATCCGTTCCACCCCTGTTAACTGGCCTATCGGAACCGACGGTGACTTCGAAGGTGTTTACCAGCGTGAGACCGGCGAGGTTTTGCTTTTCGACAGTTCCAACCAGGACCACGGTGCCTCCATGGTACGCGCTTCCTCGACAGGTATCGACGACCCTGAACTCAAAAAGCTCATGACCATCGACCACTATGAGACTTTATGTAACGACATCGAGCTTCTCGATATGGCAGGCGACGAGTTTGACCTCGACAGAATCCTTAAAGGTCAGCTCACTCCTGTATTCTTTGGTTCCGCCATCACAAACTTCGGTGTAGAACCGTTCCTCAAGAAGTTCCTCGAAATCAGTCCTGCACCTCAGGAGTACCACACCGACGCCGGCATGGTAAATCCTTTAGACAGCGAGTTTTCGGGCTTCGTATTTAAGATTCAGGCCAACATGGACCCTAAGCACCGCGACCGTATGGCTTTCGTACGTATCTGCTCAGGACGCTACGAGAAAAACATGAGCGTAACTCACATGCGCCTCGGCAATAAAATCACCCTGGCACAGCCGCAGCAGTTCATGGCACAGGACAGAAACATCGTTGAGGACGCTTTCGCAGGTGACATCATCGGTATCTTCGATCCGGGCCACTTCCGAATCGGCGACACCCTCATCGGCTCCAACAAGAAATTCCTGTTCGACCCGATTCCGGTTTTCCCGCCTGAGAACTTCGCCAAAGTTCAACCGAAGGACTCCATGAAGCGTAAGCAGTTCCTCAAGGGCATCGAGCAGCTTTCCGAGGAAGGCGCAGTTCAGCTTTATAAGCAGCCGAACATCGGTACCGAGACCTACATTATGGGCGTTGTCGGCATCCTCCAGTTCGAAGTTCTCGAATATCGTCTCAAGACCGAGTATGGAGTTGACATCATCCGCACACCTCTCACCTATCGTCTCGCACGCTGGGTAAAGAGCGACGTAGAGCCTGATTACGACTGGAAAGAGCTCACCTTAACCTCCACTTCCATGCTGGTTTTGGACCGTGACGATATGCCGGTTGTACTTTTCGAGTCCGAGTGGGCCATTGATTGGGCAATCGACCACAACAAAGAGCTTGAGCTCCGCTTCGAGGATATCCACGAGAAGTAATTCGGCGCTCTTAAGTTAACCCGCTAAACATCTATAAATGCAAAAAATGAAAGAAACCATAATTTTCTTCGTTTTTTGCATTTTTTATGGATGATTTTTGATATTTGGCTCGTTTCGGCGACCGTAAAACCATAAAAAACCTCGAAAACACGAAATTTTATGGTTATTTTCCGAACTTCAGCAAGGCAGTGCCATATCCTTGTTCGCGTAGTATCAGTTATTTGCTGTAGCTCATTGAAATAACCATAAAAAATGCGTTTTTTCACACAAATTATGGTTTTTCCCCCGAGCAAGAGGGTTTTCGAGCAGGAAGCAACCATAAAAATCAGGATAAATGAGAATTTTTATGGTTGTCACTCATAAATCGAAAGCAAACAAAAAGCCGCCCCCAAAAATCACGCAGAGACGGCTTTACTTTATTCAAATTATCAAAATTACTTCATAAGGATATCGGCTACCGTAGCCTTCATGTCTTCCTTGTTGATCGTAAGCTTGTGCAAAACTTCCTTTTTGGCAAGATCGGCAAGGGCAGAAGGTACCGGAAGTCCGGATTCCTCCGAAAGCTCAGCGATTATTGTCTCGTTCGAACGGCCGTTGCTGTAACCTGCACCGCGGAGAGAATCCATAACGGCAGGTGCAAACTTAAAAGGTGATGCGGTTGAAGCAAATATAGTCTTGCTCTCGTCGTTGGAACGCTGGTGATAACGGTTATAGATATTAAAGCCTACTGCCGTATGTGTATCGATAACGTTATCCGTGCGGTCGTAAACATCGTTAATTGTCTTGGTGATACCTGTTTCATCTGCAAAACCGCCTACGAACTGGCGCTGCAAAGCCTTCTTGGTATCAGGATCAACCGTATACGCGCCTTCGGTATTAAGAAGTTTCATCCACTCCGAAACCTTAGCGCTATCCTTGCCTGAAACCTCAAAAAGAAGACGCTCCAGGTTACTTGAAATAAGAATATCCATCGAAGGTGAATTTGTCTTATAGAATTCACGGCGGCGATCATATGTGCCGGAAGCGAAGAAGTCACACAAAACCTTGTTCTTGTTGGATGCACAGATAAGACGGTGAACCGGAATTCCCATCTGTTTTGCGTACCATGCGGCAAGAATGTTACCGAAGTTACCTGTCGGAACAACGATGTTGATTTTCTCGCCCTTCTCAATCTTCTCGGTTCTCAAAAGCTCAACGTAAGAATAAACATAGTAAGCAATCTGAGGTACAAGGCGGCCCCAGTTAATGGAGTTTGCGGAAGAAAGTTTAACATTCTTGGAAGCAAGCTCGGATGCGAAATCTCCGTCAGCGAAAATATTCTTTACGCCGGTCTGTGCGTCGTCAAAGCAACCGTTAACCGCAATAACGTGTGTGTTACTGCCTGTGGTTGTAATCATCTGAAGTTTCTGAGCCTCGGATACACCGTCGGATGGGTAGAAAACAATGATTTCTGTTCCCGGAAGGTCCTTAAAGCCCTCAAGAGCAGCCTTTCCGGTATCGCCCGAAGTAGCGGTAAGAATACAAATCTTTGCTGTCTCGCCTGTTTTACGCATAGAAGCTGTCATAAGGTGAGGCAAAAGCTGCAACGCTACATCCTTAAATGCACACGTCGGGCCGTGCCAAAGCTCCAAAATATACTCGCGGTCGTTATACTTGTTAAGCTGAACCAAAGAAACGCCTTTTTCTTCCCACTTCTCAGGATCGTAAGCAGCTCTCGTGTACTCAAGAAGCTCGTTTTCGCTGAATCCTTCAAGGAATTTGCTCAATACTCGGGCAGAAATCTGGTAGTACTCCATATTCATCATTTCTTCAATCTCATCGAAAGAAATCGAAGGAATCGATTCAGGCACGAAAAGTCCACCGTCCGGCGCAATTCCCTTAACAATGGCTTCTGCTGCCGTAAACTTTCCGTCGTATCCTCTTGTGCTTATATATTTCATAAATAACCCTCCTTGATGGGTACGTTGTTATCAATAATTAACCTTCGGCGGCTGTCTCTGCGCCCTCTGCGGCGGTTTCAACACCTTCCGTGCTTTCAGGTTCTCCCGTTTCTTCCGGGACCGTTTCTTCAACTGTTTGTATGGTCGGCCTAAGTTCCGTAGGCTCTGTGGTCGTAATTTCGGTTTCGGTAGAAGCTGCCGTAACTTGAGGAACCGTAACATCTGAAGCTCCTGTTACATCAGAACCTTCATCGGACGGAACCGTAGCGGATAAATCAACCTTAAATTCTTCAAGATAACCGTTCAGAATCGACTCTACGGTCGGGTCTGTTCTGTTTTCTCCCAAAGCATCCGTCAAATAATCAAGTCGTGCCTTGTTATCGTTTGCCATCTTAATATTAACGACTGCAGGAATAATCAGGAAGTAAATTAATGCTCCGATTGCAACCAATCCCAAAACTATTCCGATAACGAGGAATGTCGTACGCATTCTGTCAGCCGGTGTTGAAGGAATTTCAACCTTGATATCGTCATCCGGGAGTTCACCGTTACTTGATGCGGCGGCCTTCATCATAACGTCGCGACGTTCCTTGTCGCTTGCCATCGATGCCTTTAACGGCGACTTCGATGCCTTCATGAGAATCGGGGCCTGCATACCTTTTCTTATCTGAGGTCCGCCGATTTCACTTACCATGGAATTCTTATCCTGAGTCTGAACCTGCGGCGGCTTAGGAGGATTTTTAATATCTTCCTGAATATGTCTTAATGCTTCCTGCGCAATCGCAAGGTTACTTTCCGTACTGATTACGTTACTGATAGCGAACTCGATACTCTCGCCGGCTCTCTTGAACTGATATTCCTGAGCCAAGCAAAGACCGAAAATCAAAGCCGCGTCACCCCAGGTCGGGTACTCCGTAATAAGCGGTCTTAAGAAAATCTGTGCCACGTCCGTACCGTCGCGCTGCGCATTTATCAGAGCACGGTTAAACTGTTTTACTATTCGGGATTTTTCTTCCGGCGACACATTGAAGAGAATCAAGCTCTCTTCCGTGATAGGTGCCATCGCAAGAACCAGTTGTTTGTAATCAAACATCAGCGTTACCCTTTTCCTTAATTATCTTAAGTACCGTGCCTCTTATCTGGCCCAAAAGATAAAGAGAGCCCGTAATAAGAAGCGGTTTTTTGTCTTCAAAAGATGCATTCAACGAAGTTTCTACAGCGTCAATTGCGTCCTCATAAGAAGAAATATTAACCCCGTTATTATACACAAGTTTAAACTCATTACAAAGGTCACTTCCGCTCATGCTGCGGGAATTATCGACGCGTGTACAATACACCTCATCAATATTAAGTTTACTTGCTTTAAATATTTCTATTACGCTTCGTAAATCCTTGTCCGCCATACCTCCGAAAACAAGCCGCACCGAAGGAGCGTCGCCTACTCCGCTTATGTTCTCCAAAACAGATACGAGGCTGGTCGCGCCCTGAGGGTTATGTCCGCCGTCCAAAATAACTATCGGATTTCCGCAGACTCTTTCAACTCTTCCCTTCCAGCTTGCAAGTCTTACGCCGTCGGAAATCTGATCTTCCGTCACGTAAATCTCGCCGTCGCGGTTCAAAGTACGAATTACATTCACCGCAAGCGAGCAGTTGCTGATCTGATGCTCGCCCAAAAGCGTGGTCTCATAGATTCTTCCGTTCGTAACATCGGACTTAAAAACCATAGTGCCTTCTTCCGAATATTTGAAAGAAGCAGAACCGATTTTGGATACTATAAGTTCGCATCCAACTTCCTTTGCCGTCTTCTCGCAAACTACCCGCACTTCTTCCTGCTGACTTTCCGTAAGAATCATATCTGAAGGCTCCGTTACAACCGCAGGAACCCCGGCCTTAAAAATACCTGTCTTTTCGCCGGTAATCTTGGTTACGGTATCGCCCAATCTGTCCGTATGATCCAAGCCTATGGCGCAAATCGCCGTGCACAAAGGTTTAGTAATTACATTGGTGGAATCATATCGTCCGCCCAAGCCCGTCTCCAAAACTACGATGTCGCAGTTCTGCTCTTTAAACCAAAGAAATGCAACAGCCGTTACAAGCTCAAATTCAGTAGGATGCTCCATTCCGTTATTAAGCATAACCTCGGTTGCTTTCTCAACCTCGGCAGAAATCTCTTTAAGAGCATCTTCAGGGATTTCTCCTTCGGAGTCATCCTCGTTAACGTAGCGGAGCAAGCTTTCATATCCGTCCAAAATACGGATTCTCTCACCGAATCTTTCCAGAAACGGTGACGTATAAATACCGACCTTAAGACCTGCACGGGCCAAGATTGATGATATATATGTTACTGTCGAACCTTTTCCGTTCGTTCCCGCCACATGAATCACTTTAAGATCCTGCTCGGGATGATTAAGAATTTCACACAAAGCATTCATTCTCGTTAATCCGAGATTGATGCCGAATTTCAATGCGTTTTGTAAAAACTCCGGTGTATCGGACACGCCATCACCTTCTATCCTCAAATATCCATACTAATATACTTGATTTTGTCCTGCCCGCAAACGGTTTTTTGAAGGCAAAACAAAACTTATCAGACTCTGTTCGGTCGCGGGTTTATTTTCTCCTTACGAAGTCGTCTGATTGTAAGAACAATAACGATAATCATTACGGCCTCAATAACGGTTGTCGCAGCAAAAAGCATTGTCAGAACCTGATATACTCTTTCCTTTAACTTGCTTTCAACCTTATAGAGGCTGAAACTGTCAGATGTGCTGTCGTAAACATAAAAAGCAGTCGCACCGTACTCATCCGACAAATAACAAATAATCACATGGTCTTCATTTATATATCCGTCGTACATTTTACCGTCACGGGTAAATCTGTATGGCGTAAATCCCCTCGGAACCGTTACCGTGTTCGGAATACTCTTAACGGTAAAAATCTTTCCCGGAACAGCGAATGTTCGCTCGGAATCGTACTTCACAACAGTTCCCGTTCCCGGGTTATAAAGGTAATATCCGGGATTATCGTTTCCGTCGAAAAGATAAAGCAAAACGGAAGCGAAAGAATCACTTCTGTAGCACGGAATTTCATATCCGCCGAGGGTAAACGCCGACGGCGCAAAGCCTTCAGGAAGAGTCAAATCTTCAGGTAAAGGCATAATCGTATATTCTATTCCCAAAGAATCCGTAATCCTAAGGTCGGTAGGAATAACTACTGCCTGCCTGGTAACGATAATCTTATACTGAAGCGAAGTCTGATTATCGCCGGCCGTAACGTTTATCAATATAACGTTATCGCCGTAAATCAAATCCTTATCGCCCGCGATTGTAAATGTTGAACCGGTATTTGAAGTTACGGCCGTTACGGAAACTTCGGTTATGTCACTTACGACGGTGCACGAATACTCGAGAATATCGGGAGAAAAAGCAGGAACTATTGCAGCTTCCTCGATTTTGAGCGAAGCAAGCGTAGCATTATCCGATACCTGCTGAACAGCGTTGATGGAAACACCGTCACCTATTGAGACCGTAGTCTCCTGAAAATATTTATCAAAAAAATAGAGTGCATTGCCCAGCCAGAATTTAACCGTACCTTCACCCATACCTGTAATTCTGAACTGAAATGTACCTAAGCAAACATCTTCGTCGGAAGAATAAGAGTAATCGACAAAATTCTCATTTAACTCCTGAATCCTTTCCTCTGCATCTTCCTGATTCTCATCATTCATAATTGCTGTCAAAGAAGCCGAATATTCCGTAGCCGCATCCAAAGCATCGGAATCGGTACCCGAAAGCGAAATTGTTCCGCTTCTGTTTTCGGCCGTGATTACCACCTGTTCCGGCAAATCCGTCGAAGCAGTATAAGACATAAATTCTACCAACTGCGAATCATAAAAAACCTCTATCGGTCCGAAAGAAATAAGATTAGGGAAAGAATCGGCCATAAGTGACACGTTTACTACGTCACCGACATTGGCATCCGTCGTCTCGCTTAAAAGGTAAAGTTCTATAGGCTCTGAATCTGCGCGCAGACTGTTCTGAGCAAAAAACGAGACAAACAGAATCGATATTGCTGCAATCGCAACAAGACCTTTAATAATCCTGTTTGTGATTTTTTCCTTGCTCATCGTTTCACCTCAACAAATAATGTATCACAAAAACGATTCAATCAGTAGGGTTCCGGCAAATATCCGTAGGTTTCCGGCATATTGAGATAAACAGGAATAATAAATGTGAACGAAGAATCCGCCATTCCTATGCTTACATATCCCGAGAAGTACCTCGCCCCCTCCGTATATGCCATCGAAATATTTTGAGCATATTGGTGAAGATAAAGACCGTCTGCATTATCAATCACGTCAAACTTCTGGAAATAAAGCGAATCCTGACCGGCATCCGTATAGCGCGAAGCAATCCACAACGCTCCTCCGGTTATCGCATCTTCAATATTGTCCCAAGGCAAAAGAAGTGAAGCTTCCTCATCCGTTATGGTCTGACCGTCAGGGTCCTGTCCCCACATGGCATATCGCGCACCGTTTATCAGTGCGCCGTTCTCGATGCTCGGATCAGGAGTGGAACCGATGTTATAGAAGTTATAATAGCCCTCGTAACCTTCCAAAGTTCCGTGACACAAAGCGGACTCACCGTTATATCCCATTTCCTGCAAAATTCTGCTCGCGATAAAGTACGGAGAAACTCCTGCGGTTTGTCCCGCATTATAAATTATCTGCGCATAGTCGGTAGACGGGTCATCCATAAAGCTGCCTTCAATAATTGACCTTACGCCTTCAATCGTCTGAGCCGTACTGTCGAACGAAAGAAGCTCGAAAGAGAAAATATTCTCCGGTGTTAAGCTGTTACGCGGATCCAAATAGTAGTTAACGACATTTCTGTCTGCCTGCATCCATCCGCCGCCGTCATACATCGGACTTGAAGGAACAACCCAGTTAGGATGCGAATAGACATTGGCAAGACTTCTGTCCAGATGATCTTCGTTATTTAAAACATCGGTATAATCAAGACCCGTGTTATATGCTCTGAACTGATAATTCGGATGCAACGAATGCAAAAGCCAAAGTCCGCTGCGGTATGACTCCGGGAACGAAGACAGCGTATTCTCGCAGAAATCTCCGGAATCATCTCCGTACAAAACATACAGCGTATAGGTTTTATACTGTCCGTCGACGGAATACAAATCAATTGTTATCTCGTTCTCTCCCGGACCCAGTTCGATTCGTTCACCCTGCTCTGCCTGATACTCTCCCGTTGTCGAGTGGTTCGTAATTACGTATGTTCCGAAAACGCCCTCGCTTCCGCTCACGGTAATGCTCAAACTTTGTGCTCCCGCAGGTGCGCAGTACGCATAGTTCACCGTCTCCGTCTCGAAAACAGGACAGAAATTTATACCGTTTCCCGTACCGCCGTCTCTTACAATAAAGGACGTCAAAAAGCCGTTAATCGGGAGGAATTTAACCTCACCTGCTTTTACATCGTATGTATTTCCGCTGCCGTCGGCGAGCGTTACCGTATAATCATAAAAAGTCTGATTTATTCCGACCGTAGGAAGCGGTGTCGGAACAGCAAAATCAGGACATCCTTCCGTCCCCGTAACAGCCATATAGCAGTCATTATAGTAAGCAACTTCGCGGCTTTGAACCATCGTATAAATTACGTCGCCCTGTGTGGTGCACGAAGCTCCTCTGGTAACTTTAAAATAGAAAACATTGGAAAGACCTTCGATACCCGTATCGGTTACGGCCTTCAAAACATCCTGCTTTAAACCTCTTAAAACTTCGAAATCCGTACCTTCCGCATCATTGGTGCCAAGCTCGTTTCCGTACATATCGTAAAGGCTTACCTTTATGTCGTCCGTAAGTCCCACGAAATTAATATAGGCATTGCCGTCACCTGCATCAAGCATATACCACGCCTCGTTTTGAGACGAAAGCAATGAGCCCAAAGAGGCATCGTTGTTGTTTACAACTTTATATTCAGGCACTACCACATGTCCGCCGTCGATTATCCTTCCGCGGCCGTCGGATGTTCTTATGAGAATACTTACATCGTGTTCACCCGGAACGATTCCCGCCGTATCAAATGCCAAAACGAAAGTCGAGCCGTCATCGGCCTGTTCATATTTAATGGCACCACGATATAATACCCCGTCCACAAAAAAGTCCGTACGAAGCTCATCACCGCTTACCTTAAAGTAACCTTCACCCTTACGAATACCTACGGCAAAATCATCCGAGCCGAACAAATCCTTCGTAAGCTGACATTCATAAACAGAAGTAAAATTCCCCTCATACCTATTGACGGAAAGAAGTTCTTCATCGAAATCCATAATGCATTTTGCAGCGATGTCACGTCTGGAAGAACCGTTCAAATCGTTAAGCAAATCGTTAACGTCATCTGCATCGTACCCGTCGGAATCGTACAGGATATAAAGAAGATCCTCGGCAAAACCCTTGTCGTCTCTGTTTTTAAGGAGATAGTCGGATCCCGTAAGTACGGATATTACATATTCTCCGGGCTCAATAAGACCTGCCTCGACTTTGGCTTTTCCCGCCTTATAAACATCCTCGTCACCTATAACATATGCGGCTCTTTCAATCATATCGTCGCAATCGGTTTTAAGTCTTACATTTTTTCTGCCTCCGAACATAAAAAAGCAGAATATCACGGTGAGAAGTATTCCCGCCGCCATAAACAAAAAACTTAAGATGACATATTTAATTTTTAAGTTATTCTTTTTCAATATCGTTTCCCGCAAAAACTTACTTTCGGCCGGCATTCAACTCATCGAGTGTCATACCGTAAGACGGTACGAATTTTTCCATAAAGAAATCTACCTCGTCAAGTCCTATTGCCTCAATTGATTGTCTTACGGTCTCCATAGCGCTCGTGAACTCTCGGTTTCCGGCGTTGACTTCCGAAAGGCACTTAAGAAAAGCAGAAATTCTGTCCGCAGCCTTAACCAGGCGGTGTATCAATTTTGCCTCGCCTTCCTGAGCCTCCGGAGCCAATAAATCCATATATTCTTCCTGCATAAATTCAGGAAGAAGGCTTGCCAAAGTCTCGGCCGATTCCTGCTCAACATCTTTATATGCCCTTGTAATTATCTCATTACGATACTTGATAGGTGTAGGCAAATCACCAGTAATTATCTCCGTGCAGTCGTGATAAAGAGCATACCCCTGTACTCTGAACGGATCCGGCTTTATCTGATACTCAGGTAAAACATCAACACCCTCTGCCTCTTTCTCGTCAGCAAACTTATTATGCAAAACACAAAGCGCATAAGCTATTACCGCAACATCAAAGCTGTGCTCTTTAATGTTCTCGGTCTTGGTATTGTGCATCAATCCCCAACGATTGATGTACTGCATTCTGTCTATCATCGCGAAAAATCCGTAGTTCTCGCCGTCATTAAAAGTCTTTTCCATTTTCTTTCTCCGTTTATACTCTGAAAAGTCCGTCAAAACAGGACTGGCAATATGTATCGGTCATACCCGAGATATAATCGGCAACCTTAACCGCCAAGTGGCATTCAGGCTCCGGATGCCCGATTGCAAATTTCGCGAAGTCTCTTACTATTGCCGAACTTGATTTCGATGCCTTCTCCAAATCCTGTCCTGCATCATAGAAGGCTTCGAAAAGAGCCTCCACGGTAGTCTCAACACTCTTCTCGTAGGTCATTATCTTCTTTGCCTTATAAATCTCCGATACGTTTCTGTTTAAAAACTCGTTCATTGCACTGAAAGTTTCCTCGGACATTCTTATCTCGTTCTTATCAAGGCTGTTATGAATGATATCGCCCACCAACGTATTAATTACTTCCGAATTGCTTGCGCCGAGTCTCGAAGAAATATTGTCAGGAAGATAATTCGAATCGATAAATCCCGCTCTGAAAGCATCTTCCATATCACGTCCCACATAGGCTATCTTATCCGCGAATCGTACAACACATCCTTCAAGTGTTGCAGGCGCGGTTCTGTCGCCCTTCGGCTTATTAACTATGGAATTTGTAGGTTTGTCCGAGCAAGGTGTAAGTACATTCTCATTATAGGTCTCGCCGCAGTGCGATACTATTCCGTCCCTGACCTCGAAAGTAAGATTTAAACCGTTTCTTCCGTCTTTGCTGTGTACTTCCAACAAATCCAGAACTCGAAGGCTTTGTCTCTCGTGCTCGAAAAACAAATTCTCGTCAATCGCGCTCATGCACTTCGACAAAATCCTCTCACCGGAATGTCCGAAAGGTGCATGTCCGACATCGTGTCCCATGGCAATCGCCTGAACCAAATCAACGTTAAGATTTAAAGCTCTTGCGATAATCGTCGAGATATAGCTTACGTAGATAACATGCTCGATTCGTGAACATATGTGATCGTTCATCGGGTTAAAGAACACCTGTGTCTTATGACGAAGTCTTCTGAAGGACTGCGAGAAAATAATTCGTCCGTAATCTCTCTCGTAACAGGTTCTTATTGAGCATGGTTCTTCATCATAAAGTCTTCCGCGTGTCTCGGAAGCCTTGAATGCGAACGGCGAAAGTTTTTTCTCCTGTTGTTCTCTTAAGAGACGCAAAACTTCCGTATCGCGCTCGTTCTTAATTACCAACGGCTCGAAAGTAATACCGCTGAACTCTGTTTTATAAAGATCGAACAAACTGTTTTCTTCCATCGGACACCTCCGTTTAAACGATGCGTCAAGCCTTCGTAAGTCCCGCTGATTTTGCCAGCATATTCTTTCGCATGCCGTCAAAATCTACCGTGAGCAATGCATCTCCCGCTACGGCCTCCGCCTTAAGCACGATTCCGTCACCGAATCTCGGGTGATGAACCGTCATACCTTCGTATATCTCGTTCGGCTTAAGTCGTCCGTCGTCGCCGGAATTTGAATTCATGTTACTACTATAACCGTTTCCTGAAGTTTTTTCATTGCCTTTGCGAATAAATCCCGAAGAAAGTGCACTCGCAATCTGCTTCTTGGCAAGTTCTCGTGTCGCAGGACTTCCTGCCTGTTCAGGTGTAGGTTTCTCGATTGCAGGTCTCGCATTACCCATCTTATATGTAAGTTCCGGCGGAATCTCACGCAAAAATCTCGACGGACTGTTGCATGAAGTCTGACCGAACAGCATTCTTCGCTTTGTAAGAACGATAAAAAGATTCTTCTTGGCTCTGGTTATCGCTACATACATAAGTCTTCGTTCCTCTTCGAGTTCCCTCTCTGTCGACATACACATATAGCTCGGGAAAATACCCTCCTCGGCGCCTACTATAAAGACAGCCCCGAACTCAAGACCTTTTGCACTGTGAATGGACATCAAGCGCACGAAATCATCTGTCTCGGTTGTCTCGTCACCTGCTGTGTATAACGCAGCGTTTTCGAGATAAAGGCGCAAAACACCCTCAAGTGAATCCGCCGTCTTTTGCTCTTCCTTAAGATAGATGTCCGCTTCTTCCTCGGATGCCATCAAAGCATCTTCGGTATTTCCTTCGCCGTAACGTCTCTTCTTCTCAAACTCAACAGCTTCGGACAAAAGCTCTTTAAGGTTCTCGACTCTGTCCACGAGCTCGCCCTTGCTCTCACGCTGGGTAATAATCTCATCAATGATTCCGGACTTGTTCTCGACCTCTTCGATAAACTGCGAGAAACTCATCGTATCCATGGCAAGCTCTTCCCTGAAGGAATCAATAAGAGATGAGAATCCCAAAAGCTTCGATGCTACTCTCGAAAGCTCCGGAAAATTCAGAGCAGCAGAACAAACTGACAGACAGTCCATGTTGTTGTCTGAAGCAATCTGTCTTATCAAATCTACGGTAGTATCGCCGATTCCTCGTTTAGGAACGTTTACGATACGCTCGAAAGCGAGATTGTCGTGATTATCCGCTATAAGTCTTAAATATGCCAAAACATCCTTGATTTCCTTACGGTCGTAGAATCGAAGACCGCCGAAAATCTTAAACGGAATGCCTCTGTCACGAAGGGAAGCCTCAAGCGAACGCGAAAGCGCGTTCATGCGGTACAAAATTGCAATATCCGAATACTTGTACTTGCCCTTGGAAGTAAGCTTCTTAATTGTATCTGCCGTAAAATCCGCCTCAACCTGCGATGTGTCGGCATTCATTACGATAATCTTGTCGCCCGCATCTTTACTGGTACGAAGTTTCTTATCCTTACGACCGCGGTTATTTACGATCACGCTGTTTGCCGCATCCAAAATAGTCTTGCTCGAGCGATAATTCTCCTCAAGCTTAACCACTTCGGTTCCCGGAAAATCCTTCTCAAAGCTCAGAATCATTCGGATATCCGCACCGCGGAACGAATAAATGCTCTGATCGTCGTCACCTACAACGCAGATGTTCTGATGGCCGTCCGCCAAAGCTCTTACCGCAAGGTATTGAGCGCGGTTCGTATCCTGATACTCATCGACCATGATGTACTTGAACTTGTTTCTGTAATAATCTCTGACGTCCTCGTGCTTCGTAAGGAGCATAACCATGTTAACGAGGATATCATCGAAATCCATGCTGTTATTCTCTTTAAGTCTCGCCTGATAAGCGTGATAAACCTTAGCGGTAACCTTAAGCTTGTTATCGTTTCCCGCAAGTTTCGAGAACTCCTCGGGGCTCACCAAATCGTTCTTGCGATTTGAAATCTCGAACAAAAACTCCTTCGGCTTATAAATCTTCTCCGGCAGCTCCAAATCCGTCATAACCTGCTTAATGAGCTTAAGCTGGTCATCCGTATCGATAATCGCAAAATTCTGTCCGTACCCCAGGCACTCCGCATGTCTTCTCAATATTCTCGCGAAAATCGAGTGGAAAGTGCCGCACCATATATACTTGCTTCTTTCACCGACGAGATTCTCGATTCTCTCCTTCATCTCGTTGGCGGCCTTATTGGTAAACGTAATCGCCAAAATGGAGCCCGGCGCTACGTCGTACTTCTCCATCATATAAGCAATTCTATACGTAATAACTCTTGTCTTACCTGAACCCGCGCCCGCCAAAATAAGCATCGGTCCGTCCAAATGCTTAACGGCAGTCTCCTGCTCCGGGTTCAAACCCTCCAAAAGTCTCTCGGCAGCATCGTTATCCCCGCCGAAATCTTCCACGGGCGCATACTGAGTCATATCCGAGAACAAATCAAATTCCATAGAATCAGAATCAAAATCCACTTAAACTAAACCGTCTCAATCTTTTAAATAATTAACATAGGGATTTTATCACAAACGTGACGACAATAATGGGACTTCATGAAATAAGGGAAACTTATTGTTCACTTATTGTTCAAAGCACCTTCACTAAGCAGAAAATCGACTGATCTACTCATCACAAGTCAATAAGTAATCGAGTAAATACTATACAAGTTCTTTGCAGACTCCTATATCTTGTGGTAGATAAGTTCCAAAAAGCACAATATCTTGTGGTACTTTTCCTTCTATTCCACCGATTCTTTGGCTTTTAGGGAGCGGATGTTGGCTTTTTGTTGGCTTATCATCATCTTAAATACGCTCTAATCAATCGTATATTATTTGAAAAGTGAACTAAATTTCTGTAATTTATGTTGGTTTAAATAACTGAAACGCCATGTTTTAGGGCATTTCCAGCGTTTTGAGACTATTCGAGTCCGAAGCCTGTAAGCGCTATTTAATAATTTAACAACAACTGTATTGCACTATTGGCATCCATTTCTTTTTCTATATAATTCCCGGATACTCCGCCTTGCACAAATATTGAATCTGCACTGGTGGCAGTAATCTGGAAAATAATAGGATGATCGACTCCCTGATTATTGTAGTTAACAACAATTAAATAACCTGATTGATCACCGGTTTGCCTGACACCACGTGCCATATCTCCATTAGGAGAAAACTTGAACTTGGCTTTATCGCCAAGATACAAACCGTACATGACATAATCGTGGATCCAATACTGTGCATCAAGCCCAATATCACGGTTTTTACCTACAGGTTCGCCGAAATACATTGTTTGGATCAGATTATAGATTTCTTTTTCAGATATTTCTCCGTCACTTGGCAGTTTTTTGTTAAACAACTCAGTCAACAGATTGGAAATAATATTATTGTATGCATCATCGACAATAATTTCTTTGGCACTCTCGAAGAAGTCATCAACAAAATCAACTTCATCATCCGGAACACTGTATTGGGTATTTGTTTCCTTTACTGTAAGCATATGTGATCCTCCATAATTATAGAACGCATACATGGTTTCCCATCATATCAAGTAGCTTTTATAATTATACACTACGCTTTGCTTCTGCTAATTGAAGAAGAATACTTTTTTTGAGTAGCAAATCTGATCCACCTATAGCTGCGGGCGGACTTCTCAAAAATACAAATCGCTGATTTATGTTGGCTTAATGTTGGCTTAAAAAACTGAAACGCCCTATTTTCAGCGTTTTTTTATTATTCAAGCTCGGTATAGCAAAACATATACTGTGGTTTACGCTTAATCCACCTACTATATGTAGTTGCGATTCTATCAAAATCGATGCTTTTATTCAATGTTATTCGTGGTTCTTTATCAAATCTTTATCACGGTGATAAAGATGTTCTATCTCTCTGCTTAGTGCATATGATAATTACCCTGAGTATATTCAACAGTCTAAGCCTAGTTCTTTAGGCAGCCAATTGGAACAATATAGATTCCATCTTCTCTTCTATAAGCGAAATCTCCTGTACCAACAACAATCATCATAAAAGAAGGTGCTGGCATTTTGGTAGTATCTATCTTTTCATATAATTTTTTCAAATTAGTAACACCCTCTTCTATCAATCTCTGACCACCTAATTTAATTTCTGCCAACCCATATTTTCCATTTCTTAGATGAATTACTGTATCACACTCCAAACCGGATTTATCTCTATAATGTAATATCTCACCACCGATACTCTCTGAATAAACACGAAGATCGCGAACACACATAGTTTCAAATAAGAGTCCAAGCGTATTCAAATCATTAATTAAATCATTAGGCCCAATTCCCAAGGCTGCAGATGCAATAGATGGATCAATATAGTATCGAGTATCCGATGAGCGTATTGCCGTTTTTGAGCGTAAATTTGGATTCCATGCCGGCATATCTTCAACTACAAAAATCTTCTTCAATGCATTAATATACGAAGCGACAGTATCTTCATTTAATGACTCAGTATCATTAGCTTTTATATCATCTCTAATCATAGTATTGGCTATTTGAGCCCCTTGATTTCTTGCAAAAGATTTCATCAATCTTTTTACTCGTTCTGGATTCTTAGTTACACCATCAGCACGATTAATGTCTGATTTTACAACCGCTTCATAATAATCCACAGCTTGGGATAAAGCTGCTTTTGATTTCATACCAATTGCTGAAGGCCATCCACCTCTACAAATTACAAAAGCAAGTTTATCAATATCTAAATCATTAATTCCATTTATTTTATCTGGACAATTGAACAGCTCTTCAAGACTAACATCACCAGATGACTCTCCTGACTCAAACAAAGACATTGGTCTCATAGTTAGCCAAGTAAACCTACCTGTTCCCGAATGAGTAATATCTTTTGAATCTACGGGAACTGCTGACCCTGTAAGTATAAACTGTCCTACTTCGCGTCTTGTATCTACTTCATAGCGAGTTGCATCCCAAAGTTTTGGTGCTATCTGCCATTCATCAATCAATCTAGGTGTATTACCTTTAAGAAGCCTGCTTGGATCAATTTCAGACAACTGAATATTGACCTCTCGTTTGCTTGGTTCATCCATTCGTAATACACTTCCAGCAACTTCCATAGCAGTAGTTGTTTTACCGCACCATTTAGGTCCTTCAATTACTACAGCTCCTTTGGCTTCAAGCTTTTCTTTCAATATACTATCTACTATTCTTGATTTGTAATCTTTCATATGCCGTCACCTCAACTAGATATAATATATTGACTATTCGGCGTTTTGGCAATAAGTTTTTCGGCGTTTTGGCAAAGTTTTTTTCGGCGCTATGTACTAACTGTTACAACTTCACAGTGATAAAGAATATGTTATTAGTTGCCACCACAAGCTTCAAATACTGCATCGAATGTTTCGCCTGGAATCTGTACGAAATACCAACCCAGTGCATCATAGCCAACATATCCGCCTTCAATTAATCGAAGACCAATAGTAGTTCCATCATTCATTCTTAAATATATATGAACTTGATTATCTGTATCATAAATAGTATTGGTATAGTTATCCGGATCCCAAGTGTTTACAAAATTACCACTATAGAGCTCATTTATAAACTCATTCCATGTTGCATCATCAATATCTGCAACATGATAACTATTAACTGCATAATCCCAATCATTATGGCTTTGCCATTCTATTGATACGATTCGATTATTAAGATGAAGTCTGTCTTCAAATAAGTCTGAACCAGTGTTTAAGCTAATATCATTCAAACGGTCAAGGAATTCTATCTGTAATTCACTTTCGCCATTCTCGCCCTCAGACTCCCATTTAATACAAATACGGAAATCTGTGCTATAGCCAACAACCGAATATACCTCTCCCTCAATAGAAGATGCAAACTCAGTAGAGTAATCTTCTTGTGTTGCCCACTCATCAATAGAACCAGTTGTATATCCTAAATAATCACCAAGCAAATTGCTTTCAATTGCTACTGCATCAGCTCCTCGATAGTTACCTGCCTGTGTATAGATACCACCTTGATAAACAACAAGACCTATCATATCCATTGCAGCTCCATCTATGTTATCTGGAAGTTCGATAGCCGGAATATATAATCCACCCTGTTCAACTGTCGTCTGTGTTTCTTCTGGATTAGCACTTGTATTATTGACTACAATACTCGAATCACCACTTTCTGTAGCCTCTATACTGATAACTGGATTATCTTTTTTGCTTATTATATTACTCATAACAAATCCAATTCCTGCAACAACAAGAAGGCTCGCTGCTATCGCTACTACTCTTATCAAGTTTGTTCTCTTTGTGGCAGGTTTAACATTTAATTCGGCTTCTTCAATAATGGAAGGATCAAGCATTTCCATACTATCTAATAAGTCATTCTTTTTCATAAGAAATAACCCTCCTTGCTTAAATACTCTTTAAGACCATTACGAACTCGAAAGAGTGTAGTTTTGACTTTGCTTTCGCTAATGGAACACAGCTTTGATATTTCAGAAACAGAATTGAGATAAAAGTATCTTCTGGTAAATATAATTCGTTTTTCTTTATCTATAGACAAAAGATATATGTTAATCAAATCTACAAGTTCTGTTTCTTCGGCTGTGTCTTCAACTGAATTACCAGAAGGAATACTTTCCAACAATTCTTCTGTCAATTCAACAAGATACTCCAGTCTTTTTAATGTGTTTCTTTTTCTACAGCAATCAATAGAAATGTGACGTACAATTCTTGCAAGAAAAGCATAGAAATATGCATATGGCTTATTCGGTGGAATTCTATTCCATGTTTCAAGATATGTATCATTGATGCATTCTTCTGCTATCTGGAAATCGTCTGTAATTCCATAAGAAATTTTACCAAGTCGCTTTCCATACTTATTTGCAGTTTCTTTTATTGCGTCGTCTTCACGAGCCAAAAACATATCAACAATCTGCTTATCTTCCATAACTTCTCCTTTCCGAAGTTTTTATGGTCTTCACTATATATAGCGTATTTTGCATGGTGAAGGTTACACATATAATAGAAAAATTTATCGCACAGAAAAACAGCCAAATACAAAATGTATTTAGCTGTTTAACTCATTCCAATTCGATTATCCAATAATTTCCCAATGGCCACTGTAACCGCTACCGACATATTTAACATTTGGCATTTTTTTCATCTCACGTTCAATGGTTTTCTCGCTAATATTCAATCTTTCTGCCATTTTCTTCTTCGAAATTTTTGAATCAATAGTAATCATTTCAATAATCTTAGATGCCAAATCTTGACCGACATCTTGAGGGACATTTTGAGGGACATCTTAGGGGACATCACTATAATTCAAATTATACGTGTTTCTTTATCAAATCTTTATCACAGTGATAAAGAACCTCCATTTTCTGACTTAATTAGTTAGGATATTAACTAACAAACAAAAGAAATTTTTGACATTTTTTTGACGTTGGAAAACTATATGTAGTTGTGATTCTATCAAAATCGATATCTTTATTCAATGTTATTCGTGGTTCTTTATCAACTCTTTATCACGGTGATAAAGATTCTATAAAATGAATTAATCCATCCAAAATAGCATCAATGTCTTCATCTAACCATTTCTTGTCAGTAGTATTCAACCGATTAATATA
>JAZLML010000052.1:0-16881 GCA_045598625.1 Saccharofermentans sp. | reverse complement strand
GAACAATAAGATTAAAGTTGCTAAGAGAGTTGGCTACGGCTACAGAGATGACAATTACTTTTTCACCTTGGTTCGTTACATATCACTTCCTGCTAACTTTATTGTAATCCCACAAAAAATGTGAAGAGCCAAAAAATAGGCTAAAAACCCGATTTTTCGAGATTTTAGCCTATTTTACTTCTGAGACAATCTCAGCATCATTTACTTATAGATTTACAAAAAGCGTTTTATACTTTTTTCTTTTTGCCGCAAAGCATATTAACGGGCTTAAGCAAAAGCTTAAACAGTAATGCAACAGGAATCGAGCAAACGAGAACCAAAAGAACATAAAGAGGTACATTTTTAACCCAACGGATACTCTTTAAAACACCGAAGAAATCAAATCCGAAAAATTCTACGAACATGCCGTGCATAAGGTAGAACTCCATCGTGATGGTACCCATAAACTTAAGGAAAGGATTGCCGATTTTTATCTTCATCAAAAGCAGGATGCAAACAAGGACGAAGAAAAGACACGCAAGATTCTTAAATACGAGAAGCTCGCCGTGACGCATAAATACCTGTCCCAAAGTCTTATTAACTTCAGGGTTATACATCATGTCATTATGTTTCTTTCCGAGGAAGTGGAAATAAGCGCAAAGTGCGATGCTTATAGGAAGCATTACACAATAAATCTTCTTTAAAAGCCATACGATTTTCTCTTCGTACTGCGCGAAAACGATACCTACGAAGAACAAAAGCGTAGAACAATGCCACCATTCATCAGGCCAATTGAACTTGAGAGCTGCCGCCTTTTTATAAAACGGAAACTGTAAGTATGCCTGTGACCAGAAATCTTTATTTATAAACATAACGCCCACGGCAAAGAAAAGAAGCCCCAGAACGCAGGTTACGATTACCTTAACCTTCTCATTCTTAAAGAGTCTGAAGCCGATCCAGAAGAAGAGATAGAATAGCGGCAATACAAGAACAAACCAGCCGTTATTATTAGAAAGGTTTATTCCGATTACGTATTTCCAGATTTTGTCGAAAGTCATTTTCTCGCCGAGGAGGTATCTTATAACGATAAAGATAATCTCGGAAAGAACAAATGCCGCATAAATAGGAATGACACGTCTTACAATAAAACCTTTAAGGTAGTTCTCCTTAGTCTTATAGCTCTTAAAAAGGCCGAAACCGGAGCAGAAAAAGAAAACGCCTACAAGAAGATAACCCGCATAAAGGAAAATGTTGATACCGTCGACATTTACATTCGGCGGATTCCAAGGTGCGCAGGTTTTCTGGCTCATGTGATGGAAAGCAATCAAAAGTGCGCAAAAGCCCTGGAGCATTTTCGTTTGCTCCAAAGACAAAGCCTCTTCGTTCCACTCTCTGAATTTATACCCACGGGAACCGAAGAACAAAACGGCTGTCAAAAAAACAAATACCAAAAATGTTAAGTCCATAATCACGAAAAAGCAGCGAGGTCAAAAGGCCTCACTGCACTCCTTACCAAAATCAATTATTAAACGAATCTGTAACCGCATGCGTGGTAGCATGTCTCGCCTGCCTTAATAACAGGAGAAACAAACTCAGGAAGATTTACGGCATTAGGATACATCTGAGCCTCGAGGCAGATAGCACCGTACTGAACATAAGGAATTCCGCCCTTAGGATTCTCTGTTCCTGCGATATGACAGCCTGCGTAAAGCTGAATGCCCGGAAGATCCGTATAAACCTCCATCTTGCGCTCGGAAACAGGATCTTGAACGCTTGCAGCGAAAACGTACTTCTTACCGTCGTAGTCCTTGATGCAGAAGTTTTGGTCCAAACCGATAGACATAACAACCTGAGGTTCGTCCGTATAAAGTGCCTGGGAAATCGGCTTTGGCTCACGGAAATCAAAGCATGTGCCTTCAACATCCATGTACTCGCCGTTCGGGCAGTTCTCGTTATCCTTAACGGTAACCTTGTCGGCATTTACTACCAGGAGGTGATCTTCCACGATACCGGCATTCTGGCCGCGAAGGTTAAAGTAAGAATGGTTTGTAGGAGCAAAAATTGTATCCTTATCGCTAGTACCCTTATAGAAAATAATCAAGGTTCCGTCGGAAAGCCAAGCATACAAAACTTCTGTTGCAAGATTTCCCGGAAAACCTGTTGCTCCGTCAGGAGATGTATAAGAAAGAAGAACGGACTCACCGTCAGCGCAAGGAATTCCTTCGATACCGGAAGCCTTAATAAATGCATCCGTCTCATCCTTAGTCAAAACCTTACCGTCCCAGAAAACATTCGAATATCCCGGAACGCCGCTATGAAGGTTATTCTCGCCTTCGTTCTTAGGAATGTTAAATGTCTCACCGTTAATTACGAAAGATGCGTCCTTAATACGGTTTGCAGATCTTCCTACTACGGAACCGTGGTTTGCACCGGAAGCCATATAGTAGTCAAGGTTCTCGAAACCGAGCATAACGTCAGTTACGTTTCCGTTCTTATCCGGAACCCAAAGTTGCTCAACCAAAGCACCGTATGTCAAAATCTTTGCTTCGGTGCCGTAGCTGCTCTTCATAGAGAAGCACTTGGAAACGCCCTTATATTTCTCGGGATCGGGATTTGATTTGCTTAAATAATCTTCGATTACTACTGCCATTGTTGTTCTCCTTTATGTGTATATATTTATTCGTTACTTTCCTGAGGTGTGAACTCAATAAAATTCTCAAGTTGTTTTCGATCAGCTACAGCTTTCTCGGCAAACTTGATAAGAGCATCCTGGCTGTCAAGCTTACTCTTTCCTCTCAAATCAAGCTTGTGATAGGTGCCGTCGGGACTTAAGAAATGAGCTCTTACTGTATCGTCAAGTTCCGTGTAAAGAACCTCCAAAACACGCTTTCTGCAGTCTTCGTCCTCAATCGGGAACAAAAGCTCCACACGGCGGTTTAAGTTTCTCGGCATCCAGTCGGCAGAAGCCATATATAAGTCCTCATGACCTTCGTTTCTGAAATAGAAGATTCTCGAATGCTCAAGAAATCTACCCGTGATGGAACGAACCGTAATATTATCGGACATTCCCGGAACCCCGGGTCTCAAGCAGCAGATTCCTCTTACGATAAGGTCGATCTTAACTCCTGCGTTTGAAGCCTCATATAATTCGGTAATCACTTCGTCATCAACCAAAGAATTTACCTTGGCGATGATTCTTGCCGTTTTGCCGTCCTTGGCATTTTGAGCTTCACGACGGATTTTCTTAATAAAGTAACTCTTCATCCAAATCGGTGCAGGAACAAGTCTGTTCCAGTGCTGAGGAACAGAGAAGCCCGAAAGCATATTAAAGAACTCGGATGCATCTTCTCCGAAGCTTTCGGATGCGGTAAAAAGACCCAAGTCAGTATAAATCTTGGCGGTAATGTCGTTATAGTTACCGGTTGCAAGATGGAGATAACGACGGATGCCGTCTTCTTCTTTGCGAACGACGAGAGTAATCTTACTGTGAGTTTTAAGACCTACAAGTCCGTAAATTACGTGACATCCCGCTTTCTCAAGTGTTTTTGCCCAGTTAATGTTGTTCTCCTCATCGAATCGCGCTTTAAGCTCAACGAGAACCATTACCTGCTTACCGTTTCTTGCAGCTTCCAAAAGGGCTGCGATAATCGGCGACTTGGAAGATACTCGGTACAAGGTCTGTTTGATGGCAAGTACGTTAGGGTCGCTTGCGGCCTGCTTAACAAACTCCAAAACAGGATCGAATGTCTCATACGGATGATGAACGATTCTGTCCTTTTTCTTAATCTGCTCGAAAATATTACTCAAATCGGAATCAAACATCGAAGCTTCGCTCGGAACGTGGTGCTGATAGCACAAATCCGGGTGGTCGTCTTCAACGCTTCCGTAAAGTTTCATAAGGAAAGTTAAATCGATAGGACCGTTAATGCTGAAGATATCATCTTCTTTGATATCAAGTTCGGTCGTGATGAAATCCAAGATATCGTCATCAATCTCATCTTCAACTTCAAGACGGATAATCTCACCGAATCTTCTTTTACGAACCTGCTCCTCGATTTCCTTAAGCAAATCCTCGGCCTCATCCTCGTCGATATCCAAATCGGCATTTCTCATGATTCGATAGCAACCTGAAGCCAAAACCTGCTGGCCCGTAAAAAGCATATCAAGATTTGCCTTAATAATAGACTCAATCGGTACGTGAACCGATACATTTTTATCCTTTTTAATCGTATAAATACGCGGAACTACCGTAGGAATCTGCAACGTGGCAAAGTTATGCTCCGTCTCCTCAGGCTCCTCGTAATCGTCACCCGTTTCACCCTGAGGGATTATGCCGTTTCTATCGTTAGCGAGCATAACGCAGAGGTTTAACATACGGTTATAAATAAGCGGCATCGGTCTTGAGGAGTCAATAGCCATAGGGGTAAGAATCGGATAAAGAACTGACTTAAAATACGAATCACAGATATCCTTATCTTCCCTGTCCAAATCGTTATAATCCAGGATGCTTATTCCGTTACTGTGAAGCTGCGGAACCAAAGACCTGTTATAGGTTGAATACATAACAGCCATGGACTGACGTGTTTTGCTGTCGATTGCGGTAAGCTGTTCCGCAACGGTCATACCCGAAATATCTTTCTGGGCAAAATCTATACTTAACATGTCGCAAAGAGATGCAACTCTTACGATGTAAAATTCATCCAAGTTCGATGCCGTGATGGAAAGAAACTTGATTCGTTCCAAAAGCGGGTTCTTATTATCTCTTGCTTCGTGCAAAATTCTGTCATTAAACTCAAGCCAGCTTAATTCGCGATTAAAAAACTTGTCGGACTTGCGCTTAGGCACCGATTGCTTTAACTCTTTGGACTTTGTCTTTTTTGTTTTCTTCTCGGACATTATACCTGCCTCCTTATCTTTATCTGAGGCTTAATTCCTATTACCTCTTCGAAAAGTCCGCTTCGATGCTCGAAGGACCATTCCTCGAAAGACATATCGTTATTGGTTGTGCAGGAAACCGTTAAATCGTCCTGCTGCAGATGTACGGATATTTTATCCACCTTCTGTCTGTGGGAGCTGTCCAATGCATCCGCAATTCTTAAGATAGCGGTAAGCTTGGATACCAAAACCTTCTTTGATGACGGAAGAGATGAATAGTAAATATCGTCGTACGGATTCTCTGACGGATAAAGCTTTACGATGAGACCAATGATATCAAGATCTTCCGTGTCTATACCGATGAGCTGCGAATATCTGATAAGCTCGTACGCTGCGGTGTTATGATTATTGGCCGTAACGTATTTACCAACCTCGTGCATAATTGCGGAAAGCTGTAAAAGAAGTCTTTCGCGATTTCCGAGTCCCGTATATTTAACCGAAGCATCGAAAACCTCCAAAGCCGTCTTCTCAACGAACTCAATATGCTTGATGTCAGTCTTGTAACGTCGTGCGATGTTTCTCGCAGATGAGATAATATCCTTCTCAGGCTTACTCGTAAGCTTAAATTCCATCGTTTTCGCCGCATAATCGAAAACAATACCGTCGGAAAGCGAAGTGCTCGGGAGATAAACTTCCTCAAGTTCAGTATACAAAAGCATGTTACGTATAATCATTGCGGTCGGCAAAAGAAGCGGCGCAATGTGAGACGGAATGGAATCGTTCAGCGTCAAATCCGAAGGTCTTGTCTTAAGAAGATATTCGTAGACTTTAAGGAAATCCTTCTTCGAAAGAATAAGGTTGTCGTTACTCTTTTTGCCTGCCAGAGCTTTAATAAATCCCAGCTCGCCTCCGAATGCGATAAAGGTCTTATAAGTAATACCCTTAGGCTCGGCTGCGTGGTAGTCGTCCAAATCCTGGTCGATAAACTCTTCCAAAACGTCCTCATAGTGGGAAGTTCTTTTCTGAATATCCGAGAGCATTCCCGAAATACGAAGCGAACCCAAAACCATGTTCTGGCTGAAAATAAACTCCGACTTATCGTAAACGGTTGCCTGAGCGGATCCTGCACCGATATCAAGAATCATGGTACCCGACTGAACGAGCTCTTCGAAATTTTTCAAATTCTCCTTAACCGCAAGATTATGGAAATATCTCTCGGTGGAGTTATCGAGAATCATAACGTCAAATCCGGTTCTTACCTTAATCTGCTCCAGAACGACGTCTCTGTTTCCCGCTTCTCTGAATGCACTCGTCGCAACGCAGAAAACCTTGGAAACACGGTACTCTCTGCACTTAACATCGAAACTGTTCAATACCGAACAAAGCTCGTTAATCTGTTCGGCCATAACATATCCGCCGTTTTTAAGGCTCTCGATACCGACCTTAATGAATTTCCTGACAGACTCAATCGTCTTAGGCTTTTTCTTGACGCCAAGTTCATATATCTTAAGTCTCGCCGTAAGCGATCCCAAATCAATAACTGCAACTGTCTTTTTTGCCATAAACCCTTACTCCGATTCGTTTCAGATGATGTACTTCAATACCTCCGAAGTCATCACATCAGTACCTACTATTTTATCATTATTCCCGTAAGAAATATCTGCGGTTCTTATTCCTTCCTGCAAAACTTTCTTAACTGCTTTCTCGATAAGGTCGGATGCTTCGATTTCGTTTAGAGACCACTTGAAAAGCATCGCCGCAGATAAAATCGCCGCCAAAGGATTAGCTTTATTTAATCCGGCGATATCAGGAGCCGAACCGTGAACAGGTTCATACATTCCGGGCTCATCCTTCTTACCTAAGGAACCCGACGGAAGCATTCCTATGGAACCCGTTATCTCACCTGCTTCGTCCGACAAGATATCACCGAACATATTGGAAGTTACTATAACGTCAAATGTCTCAGGTCTTGCGATAAGCTGCATCGCCGCGTTGTCTACATACAAGAAATCAACCTTAACGTCCGGATAAGAAGGCGCCACCTCGTTTGTAATCTCGCGCCAAAGTCTTGATGTCTCCAAGACATTAGCTTTATCAACAACCGTAAGCTTCTTTTTACGCTTTTCGGCACAATTAAAGCCTTCAACAAGAATTCTTCTTATCTCATCCTCGTCATAAGATTCAGTATCGAATGCAGCTCTCGTGTAATCATTATCGTTTCTGCCTCTTTCACCGAAATAAATTCCGCCCGTAAGTTCTCTTACTATAAGAATATCGATGGAAGTTTTTTCCTTAATCGGGCAGGCATCCTTTAATTCATCATATAAAAGTGCAGGTCTTAAATTTGCATAAAGACCGAGCTCTTTACGAAGTCCAAGCAAAGCCTTCTCAGGTCTTAAATTACTTGATACGTTGTCCCATTTTGGGCCCCCTACTGCACCCAACAAAACCGCATCGCTTTCCTTACAGGACTTTAATGTCTCCTCGGGAAGCGGTATGCCGTATTTATCTATTGCGCATCCGCCCGCGTCAAGAAATCTGAAATCGAGTTCAAATCCGAATTTATCCGCACAGGCTTTCATTACTTTAACTGCAGAATCCGTAACTTCCGGCCCTATTCCGTCACCCGGAATTACTGCTATATTATAGTTCTTCATAGATATTTCTCCTTGGTGTAGGATACAAGGCCGCCGACTTTGATTATGTTTTCGATGAAGTCCGGGAACTTATTTACTGCAAACACTTTGCCGTTAGTTAAATCCTTTATCTCACCCTTCTCAAAATCGATGCTCACCTTATCGCCGTTATCGATTCCTTCGAAGGCATCTTTATTCTCGATTATAGGAAGGCCCGTATTTATTGCATTTCGATAGAAAATTCTCGCGAAATCACATGCTATAACGCAGGAAATTCCGCTCGCCTTAATTGCCACCGGCGCATGCTCTCTCGAAGAACCGCAGCCGAAATTTTTGCCCGCCACGATGATATCGCCGACTTCCACTTTCTTTATAAAATCTGCATCCAAATCTTCCATACAGTGAAGCTTCAATTCCTCGGGGTCCGCGGTATTAAGAAATCTCGCAGGAATAATAACGTCAGTATTTACATCGTCGCCGTATTTAAAAACTTTGCCTTCGATAACCATATTATTCTTCCTCCGGAACATCAACAAAGCCGCTGACCGCAGACATAACCGCTACAGGAATTCCCGCCAAAATAACCTTGGATGTTTTATCACCCATTCGTCCGACGAAATTTCTGTTGGTAGTTGAAACACATACTTCCCCGGCTGCCAAAACGCCCATATGACCGCCCAGGCAAGGCCCGCAGGTCGGTGTTGAAATTACGCATCCGGCATCATCGAAAACCTGAAGCCAGCCTTCTTCCAAGGCCGTCCTGTAAACTTTGCGAGAACCCGGAATAACGATACATCTTACACCTTCCATAACCTTACGGCCCTTAAAAAGCTTTGCCGCAAGTCTTAAATCGTCAAGTCTTCCGTTTGTGCATGAACCTATTACAACCTGATCTATTTTGATGTCCGCACAATCTTTTGCAGGCTTCGTATTCGACGGCAGATGCGGAAGTGCAACCGTAAGCGGAATCTCGCTCAAATCAAATTCATAAGTCGCAGCGTAAATTGCATCCTCGTCAGCCTCATATACCTTAAAATCTCTGTCTTCGTAAGCCTTCGGATTTGCGGACTTAATATACTCAAGCGTAACCTCGTCCACGGCGAAAACACCGTTTTTCGCGCCCGCCTCGATCGCCATATTGCATATAGTAAGTCTATCCGCCATCGAAAGCTCCGCTACTCCCTCGCCCGTAAACTCAAGCGACCTATAAAGCGCACCGTCAACTCCGATTTTTCCGATTATGTGAAGAATTATATCCTTGCCCTTAACGTACTTGTCAGGCTTACCCGAGAGCACGATTTTTATCGCTTCGGGAACCTTAAACCACGTTTTTCCCGAGGCCATCGCGCAAGCCAAATCTGTCGAACCTACTCCCGTTGCAAAAGCCCCGACCGCACCGTAAGTACATGTATGCGAGTCCGCGCCTATACACAAATTTCCCGGCAAAATCCAGCCGTTATCGGGAATAATCACATGCTCGATGCCGTGCCCCAAATCCCCGAGCTCAGGGTACTTTGCTATCTCCTGCTCGCGTGCGAAGCATCTCATGCATTTCGCAAGCTCAGCAGATTTAATGTCCTTATTCGGTGTGAAATGATCCGGCACCAGACAGATTTTCTTCTTATCGAAAACCTCCTTGGCCCCCATGTCCTCGAAAATCTTCACCGCAGGAGGCGTCGTGACGTCGTTACCAAGCACCAAGTCAAGCTCGGCCTCAATTAAATCCCCCGCATTCACGGTACTTACGCCCACATGCGCTGCCAAAATCTTCTGAGTCAACGTCATTCCCATAGCCATCACCTCTAAGCTTATATGAAGATAAATCCATTATAAACTATTGAGGGATTTCCATGTCGAATTAATTGAGATGCCGCAGAAAAAATACAAAAATTCTCCCTTTTTCCACGTAAATCCCGTCACCTAATTGTGCGATTGACTGTCGGCCACACTCGCACCCCCTTGGGCATTAGATTTGCCATCAAACGGGGGTCAAATGATGGCAATATTGATGGCAAACGCCCTTGGGCATCAGATTTGCCATCAAATGGGGGTCAAATGATGGCAATATTGATGGCAGACGCACTTAGAAAGAAAAGTCATTTTAAGATTCTTCTTCCTCGGCCAGCAAAAACTCGTACTCCTCGTACAAAGCTTCAATCTTGGTGCCGTTGTCGGCATAAATTTCATAGTCGGAAGCAGAAGCGGAAACGCCGAAAGAACTTTCGAGCTCGGCCTGGGCGCTTTCCAAATCGGAGATTTCCTTCTCGATGGCGCGGATTCTCTCACGGCGCTTTGCAGTCTCTCGACGCTCGGCGGCCTTGTTGCGGGAGGCTGTTTTCGCAGGTGTTTCAGAGGAAGTTTTCGCGGAAGGAGCTTCGGAAGAAGCTACAGGTGCTGACGAAACAGATGCTGCCGCAGAAAGGTTCTTGCGATAGATTTGATAGCTGTCGTAAAGCTTTGCGGTGCCGCCTGCGAAGCCCAAAATCTTGTCGGAACACTTCTCGATAAAGTAGAGGTCGTGGCTGACGCAAATGATGGCGCCGTTATAGTCGCGCAAAGCGTCCTCCAAAACCTCGCGGGACTCGATGTCCAAGTGGTTTGTAGGCTCGTCGAGGAACAATATGTCAGGCTTCTCCTGCAAAAGACAGCAAAGATAAAGTCTGGATCTTTCGCCGCCCGACAAAACGTTGATGGTCTTATATACGTCGTCACCCCTGAAACCGAAGCGCGCAAGAAGCGAGCGAATCTGTGTCTCGGACAGGTCGCTTCGATTCAAAAGCTCATCGTAAGCGGTTATCGTCTCGTCGTCAAAAGGCACGAACTGGCCCATGTAACCGCACTCGGCGGAAGCGGAAATAAAGACGGTGCCGTCAAAGCCGCCCTGTCTGCCAAGAAGCATTGTGAGGAGCGTCGTTTTGCCGCAGCCGTTCGGTCCGCACAGGAAAATCTTGTCGCAGGCCTTAAGTTCGAAGTTTATGTCCTCGAAAAGCACCTTATCCGGAAAATGCTTAGAGACGCCCTTAACCTGAAGCAAAATCTTGTCGTCTGCACCGCTTCGTTCCTCGGGCACAAGCGAGAAGCTCATTCGCATAGGGTCGTGGTCAAGCTTTGATTTTTCGGCGGCTAAGATGTCCTGAAGCTTATTTACCATTTTCTCGCGCTGGTGATAGCCGCTTATATTTCTGTGCGAAAGCATTGTCTGCTTGACGTCCAGCTGATGCGCAAGTTCTGCTTCCAAGTTTGCTACTGCGGCCTCCTGAGTTTTTAAGAACTCGGCCTTCTGAAGCTTATAGTCGGAATAGTTGCCCTTGTATTCGCGAACGCTGCCGCTGTTCAATTCGATTACGCGGTTAGCGACGGCATCTATGAAGTGACGGTCGTGGGAAATTACAAAAACCGCACCGCCGTAGCTTTTGAGAAAGTTTTCGAGCCATTCGATGGCTTCGGTATCCAAGTGATTCGTAGGCTCGTCGAGCATAAGAATATCGGGACGCGACACAATAAGCTGAGCCAAACACACGCGCATTTTCTCGCCGCCCGACAAGGTCATCAGGTCGCGGGACTCATCGATTCCCGTAAGACCCAAGCCCGCCAAAGCGGTCTGAAGACGGTACTCGTAATCGTAGCCGCCCATTGCCTCGAATTTGGCAAGAATCCTCGAATAGTCGTCCATAATTTTACGCAAAGCGAACTCGTCGGTGCCGTCGTTATAGGACTGACTTACAAGGCTTTCGGCGTTCTTCAAATCGGCCTCGGCCTCTATTAAGCCGCGCGGACGAAGACTTTGGCCGTTAAAATCCTGCTCTTCCATATTCTGGGAGAGATAGCCGATTACCGTGTTTCCGTGCTTAATTACCTGCCCTGATGAAGGCGTTAAGGAACCTCGGATAATTCGAAACAAAGTCGATTTACCGGTTCCGTTATTTCCTATGAATGCAATTTTGTCCCCTTCGTTTATTCTGAAGGAAACCTCATTTAAAAGTTCTCTGTCACCGAAATTAATCGATACGTTATCTACTGATAGTAAAGGCATTATTAAATCTCATTTTCCGTAATATATCGTGCTGCGTAGATACCGGACGCGGAAGCATGAGACAGCGAATGCGTAACTCCGCTGCCGTCACCTATTATGAACAAGCCCTTATGGCAAGTCTCAAGGTTATCGTCAATCTGTACTTCCATATTGTAGAACTTAACTTCCACGCCGTACAAAAGCGTGTCGTCGTTCGCGGTACCCGGCGCAATTTTATCGAGAGCATATATCATCTCGATAATACCGTCAAGAATTCTTTTTGGCAGGACGAGGCTCAAGTCGCCCGGAGTCGCATTAAGAGTAGGTCTTACGGTCGATTCCTCGATACGCTCTGCATTAGATCTTCTTCCCCGAATGAGGTCACCGAAACGCTGAACGATTACACCGCCGCCAAGCATATTCGAAAGTTTTGCGATGGACTCGCCGTAACCGTTACTGTCCTTGAAAGGCTCAGAGAAATGCTTAGCCACCAAAAGCGCGAAGTTGGTATTGTCGGACTGTAAATCGGCGGAATCAAAGCTGTGACCGTTAACCGTCACGATTCCGTTCGTATTCTCGTTAACCACATAACCGTACGGATTCATGCAGAATGTTCTTACCAAATCCTCGAACTTCTCCGTACGATAAACAATCTTGCTCTCATAAAGTTCCGACGTCAAATCGGAGAAAACAACCGCCGGAAGCTCAACTCTTACACCGATGTCAACACGATTCGAGTAAGTCTCAAGACCCAAGTGCTTGCACATTTCCTGCATCCAGGAGCTGCCGCTTCGGCCGACCGAGACGATACATTTGCGGGCCGTAAAAGCACCCTTGGCAGTAACCGCCTCGAAATACTCGGAGCCGTCATCATCCTTAAGAATATTAAGTTCGTTTACACCGGTCTCAAAGAAGAAATCGGCCTTGTCCTTGAGGCCGGCAAAGAGATTTTGCAAAACCACATAGTTCTTGTCTGTACCCAAATGTCTTACGGAAGCGTCCAGCAAATGAAGCTTGTTCTCAAGGCAAATCTTCTTAAACTTGGTTCCAGCGGTAGAATAAAGCTTGGTGCCCTCGCCGCCGTTATTAATGTTGATCTCGTCAACGTAGTGCATCAGCTCGAGCGCCTTTTCCTTGCCGATGTGCTCGTACAAGGTGCCGCCGAAATCGTTTGTGATATTGTACTTGCCGTCCGAGAACGCACCCGCGCCGCCGAATCCGCGCATAATCGCACAATTCTTGCAGTTAATGCAGGACTTAACCTTATCGCCGTCAATCGGGCACTTGCGCTTTTCCAAAGGCAATCCCTGCTCGAAAACGCCCACCTTCAAGTCAGGTCTTCTGTTCAAAAGCTCGTAGGCCGAGAAAATGCCTCCCGGGCCCGCGCCGATTATTATCACGTCATAACTAAATTCAGCCATAAAACCAATCTCCTTAACTTCTCCCTTACCCGACCATTTTACCATAAATCACCCTCGCGGGCCGCCCGCGTTCGGGCTTTAGGCCGAAGCCGGATAAAGAAGTTTTCGAGCCACAGAAAAAGCCGCCCCGCATAAAACACGAGACGGCTCTGACATAAACAAAAACAGTATCAGCATCGCCCGCAGGCGCGTTAACCGAAATCAAACCACATCAATCGAGCTGGTGCTTAGCCGTAGTCTTAACTTCGCTGTCGCAAACCGAGAACACATCGTCAACGAACTTCTTGTCAGGCTTTTTCGTAAGAAGGCTCACAATCGGAACAATAATGAAGCCTATAAGCATAGCGAAAGCGCCGCAGTTAATCGGAGACTTAAGAAGTGAAACAGCCTCCGGGAAACTATTCTTGAAGAGCATATTCACAATCATGATAACAGGACCTGTGATGAAGCAAACCCAGCAAGCAGCCTTTGTTGTCTTCTTCCAGTAAAGACCGAAAAGGAACGGTGCAAGGAACGCTCCTGCCAAAGCACCCCAGGAAATACCCATGAGCTGAGCGATGAACGTAACGCTCGAAGAATACTGAATGATGGCGATTACAGCAGAAATAAGGATAAACACAAACACGAAAACACGCATTACTGTAACCTTTTTCTTCTCTGACATCTCCTTTACCACAGTACCGTTAATGAAGTCCAGCGTAAGTGTTGAGCTTGATGTCAAAACAAGTGAAGAAAGCGTAGACATGGAAGCCGACAAAACAAGGATAATAACGATTCCTATAAGGATATCAGGAAGTTTCTCGAGCATGGACGGAATAATAGCATCATATCCCATAGCGGAAACCTGCTCCTGTGTGAGGAAAAGACGACCGAAACCGCCCAAGAAATAACATCCGCCTGCAACAATGATTGCAAAGAGCGTCGAAATAATAGTACCCTTACGGATTGCATCCTCGGACTTTATGGCGTAGAACTTCTGAACCATCTGAGGAAGTCCCCAAGTGCCCAAAGAAGTAAGAATTACAACGCCCAAAAGCTCAAGAGGCTTAGGACCGAAGAACGAAGCGTAAACACCCGGAATATCGCTGTCGCCCGTAACATTGGCCAAAGCGGAAAGCGAACCCATGAAGCCGCCGTTTACATTAAGCACTGCCAAAACAACCGCAACGATACCGATAAGCATGATAATGCCCTGAATGAAGTCGTTTACGGCGGTAGCAAAGTAACCACCGGCAATAACGTAGATAGCCGTCAACACAGCCATTGCCACGATACATACAATGTAGTTAATTCCGAAAGCCATCTCGAAAAGTCTCGAAAGACCGTTATAAAGAGATGCAGTATAAGGAATGAGGAAAATGAAGATAATCATCGAAGCGCCGATTCGAAGGCTCTTGGACTCAAATCTCTTAGCGAAAAACTCCGGCATCGTGGAGCTGTCCAACTTATGAGTGATAAGTCTCGTTCTTCTTCCGAGGATAACCCACGCAAGAAGTGAACCGATCATAGCATTTCCGAGACCAATCCAAGTGGAAGCAACACCGAAAGACCAACCGAACTGGCCGGCGTAACCGATAAAAATAACCGCCGAGAAATAACTTGTTCCGTACGCGAAAGCAGTAAGCCAAGGGCCTACATTTCTGCCGCCAAGCACGAAACCGTTAACGTCTGTAGACTTACGTCTGCAAAGTACTCCGACCGCAACGATAATTGCGAAGAATACCACGAGCATAATAACTTTGATAGCCATAGAATGCTCCTCCTTAAAAATTGATTGTTCGGAGGAAATCGTTTCGCGAAAACCCTATGCGGCACCAAACCGCCTTCAGGGCATAAAAAACGTCCTCCCGGACCTTGTCCAAAAGTCCAGAGGACGGAAATAATAATCCGTGTTACCACCTCTGTTCTCCCGTAACTCACATAACGGGACTCAGCGAGTGACCTGCCGTCGCATCAAACGCATCAAACGCAACAAACCACTCATATGCTGTAACGTGCATCACTCCGGGACATCCTACTTACAAAGCGCTTCCGCCGCCAAAGGTTAACGGCAAACTACAATACTACAATGCTTCGTTTCAGTGTCCGACTCGTGAGATGTATTCATCACCGCAAATGCTTCGGGCTTTCACCAACCGCCCTCTCTCTGAAAGTCACCCAACGACAACTACTTGTTCTCAGTCAATGTCTTTACGTGTCCGATTATACTATTTGAAAGGGATTATTTGCAAGAAAAAACTTTTAGATTCAGTTTGCCATCAAAAATGCCATCATTTACCCCCTGTTTGATGGCAAAATTGATGCCCGAGGGCGTTTGCCATCAAAAATGCCATCATTTACCCCCTGTTTGATGGCAAAATTGATGCCCGAAAATGTTGGGCATTAAAAAAGCGTATAGAAACGAATAATAATTCAAATCTATACGCTCATCTCACTGACTGATTAAAGAAGAAACTTTACTTGCTCTCTTCGACGATAGCCTTGATCATCTCGACGCACTTATCAATTCCGAAAAGGCCCGCGTTCAGGCACAATGCGTAATTTGTAGGATCGCCCCACTCGCGGTTGGTGTAGTACTTGTAGTTTGCCTTTCTCTTCTTATCCTTCTCGGAAAGTCTCTTCTCAGGCTTAACTTCTGTCTCGCCGTAAACTTCGACGATTCTGTTTTTGCGATAATCGTTATCGGCGTAGATAAATACGTTAAGAACGTCGTCGCGGTCACGGAGGATGTAGTCTGCGCAACGGCCGACGATGATGGAAGGCTTCTTGGAATCCACGATATCAATGATTACCTGGCGCTGTACGCTCCAAAGATAGTCTGTGGCGTTCATGCCGTTCATTACGCCCGGAACACCCTGAGGCTCGAAACCGTATGAGAAAACGGTCTTGCCCGGTGCGTGCTCGCCGCGCTCTGCGATGTAGTCTTTGCTGAGACCTGATTTCTCGGCAACATTATCGATGATTTCTTTATCGTAATAGGCGTAACCAAGTTCCTCGGAAAGTTTCTTGGCGATGGTTCTGCCGCCGCTGCCGAATTGTCTGCTGATGGTAATAAATCTGTATGCCATAAAATCACCTGCCTCAATGTTTTCGTTTTTTTCATTATACTTCAAAGTGCGTGCGGGGTTATAATGTTCTTGTAAAGTATTTTTAAATTTTCGAGGTTAGTATGCCGAACATTTTGGATTATCTTGATTGGCGCGGTGATATCGGATTTGAGGCTTCGCCGTTTAATGAGGTCGACAGCTTGATTTTAAGTGAATTAAGTTATGTGGACTTCACAGATTGTGTCGGAGCGGATTTTTCGACGCCGATTACTCTTAAGAATGCCGCCGAGAAGCTTATAAATGATGAGCGTAAATCCGTTTTCTCGATGCTTTTTTTGGATACCAAGGAGTTTAGCACACTTTTGGCTAAGGCTTCCGCGAGCAAGCGCTTCGGCGATATAAAGCTTTTGAATTTTGTAAACAATATTGATACGGACCGCGAGATGCAGTTTTCCGCTATAACGTACGAGCTTTACGGCGACCTCATTTATATCGCTTTCAGAGGTACCGACGACACGGTTGTCGGCTGGAAGGAAGACCTCAATATGGGGGTTCTCGAGACGATTCCGTCGCAGCCTTCGGCTTTGGCATACCTTATTCATACGGCTACGCGCTTCAGCAACCGAAGGATTATTTTGGGCGGCCACTCAAAAGGCGGAAATCTGGCGATTTATTCTGCAATCAACTCGCATTCTTCGATTCACTCGCGAATCGAGCACATCTATAATCACGACGGCCCGGGATTTTTAAACGGAATTTCCCAAAACAGCGCTTTCGAGAAGCTTGAGCCGCGCATAACGACTCTCATTCCGCAGGGCTCCATAGTCGGAATGCTTTTGGAGCACGACGAGAAGTACAGCATCGTCGAGAGCAATAAGAGCGGACTTTTGCAGCACAACGGGTTTTCGTGG
>JAZLML010000051.1:0-131941 GCA_045598625.1 Saccharofermentans sp. | reverse complement strand
AAGGCCTGAACAATAAGATTAAAGTTGCTAAGAGAGTTGGCTACGGCTACAGAGATGACAATTACTTTTTCACCTTGGTTCGTTACATATCACTTCCTGCTAACTTTATTGTAATCCCACAAAAAATGTGAAGAGCCAAATTATTTTTGTATATCTGTTCCTCTCGCGTAAGGGAAAAGCCGAATCTTTACAATCCTATCGTGATTCGATATGTTGAAAACATGCGAAATGCTTGTATTTATGGGTTTGTTTAGGTAATTTGTTTTCGGTTTTGAGGAGAGAAATATGGAATTGTCTGACAATGAGAATGCTGAAGCAAACCGTGTAACAGGTGAAATCAGTTAACCTTATTTACAGGGCTTCCTTGCAGGAACGCCCTGATATTTTTGTCTGCAACATCCAAAAGACGCTTTCGGGTTTCCTTCGGCGCCCATGCAATGTGAGGTGTGATTATCGTATTCGGAAGTCCGAACAGAGGACTGTCGGCTGTCATCGGTTCGCTTGAAAGAACGTCGCAGGCAAACCCTTTGATTTTCCCGGATTTTAACGCTTCGGCAACCGCTTTCTCGTTGATGACAGGTCCGCGGGATGTATTTATTACAAAAGCGCCTTCCTTAAGAAGGGCGATTGAAGAATCACAGAGAAGTCCTTTGGTTTCAGGAGTAAGAGGGCAATGGAAGGTGAGAACGTCAGCCTTCGGGAGCGCGTCGGTAAAGCTCATGGTCGGAATTTCTGTAACGCCGTCAGGCAAAGTTACATAAGAACCGAAGAGTTCTTTCTTATGCGGAACGCCGATTACGTTCATTCCGAGGGACGAAGCAATCTGTGCGGTGCGAAGTCCGATTTTGCCAAGACCTGTTACAACGATTGTTTTGCCCGAAAGCTCCGTAAGAGGCGATACGGTGTACGAGAAGGACAAAGACTTAATCCATTCGCCGTTTTGAACCGAGGTGTTATGAACGCCCACGCGGTTTGAAAGTTCGAGAAGAAGGGCGATGGTGTGCTGCGCCGTTGCGAAAGTTGCGTATTCAGGGATGTTTGTAACCACAATTCCGGCTTGGCTTGCGGCATCCAAGTCAACTACGTTAAAGCCTGTGGCCAAAACGCCGATATATTTAAGAGACGGAAGTTTGGAGATTATGTCGGCATCGAAAACAGTCTTGTTGGTAAGGCAGATTTCGGCGCCGGATGCTCTTTCGACCGTTTGTTCGGGAGAGGTGTACTCATAGCAGATTACTTCGCCGTATTTCTCGAGGAAGGACCAGGAAAGGTCTCCCGGATTTGCTGCACCGCCGTCCAAAATTACTATTCTCATATGACACCTCCGTAAAAACATAAAGGATGATAAACTTCTGTTCGCGTTTATTTTAATACAATTTACGGGTTTCTTAAACTAAAGTTAAAACACTCGGGAAACCCTTGTGCTAATATCGGTAATGTAAAAAATCGGACGCCGAGGCGGACGCTTGTGAAAGGGAAAATTCGAATGCATTTTAAGAAACTGACAGCAGGTATTTTGGGAGTTGCTATGGTGATAGGTTCCGTAGCAGCGGTAAGCGGATGCAAAAAGGAAACGATACCGGGCGAAACCGGAGGCGGTATATTCGGAGGCGGTTCTTCAGGCGGCGGTATTTTCGGCGGCGGAAACGATGCCGAGACCATAAAGGCTGACAGTGTTTGGTATGACGTCGAGAACGTGACCGTCGATGCAGACTACGGCGAAGTTGAATACCTTTATTTCCAAAGACCGCTCTTTACAAGTGACTTCATCTATGTACCGGTATCCGGAAGCAAGAAAATTGATTTCAACGGATTAAGCGAAACAGAGATTGAAGAAATTGATTACTCTGAGTATTCAATCAGCGACTTGCTCAAGATTGATATGTCCGGAAACGTTGTTAAAAAGATTCCTATGAGCGATTTTGCCGGTGATTCGTACATTGAAACTTCTTACTTTCAGGATGACACGCTTTATTCCGTAATTTCGTCATGGGAAAATGATACTTATATGGAGAAGATACTGGAATTTGATGTCGGGACGGATTCTGTTATCGACTCTTACGAGATTCCGTTTAACTATGATGCGGATAACGGCACAATTGAGACGGTTAAGGCTTTGCCTGACGGCGGAGTTCTTTTCGCGGAATACAGATACGATACGTCTGCTTATATTTTCCATATTGTTGAGAACCGCGAAGAAGTAGCAAGTATAGATCTTGCGGCTATCGGCTACTCACAGGTTTGGGATGCCAGCGGATTTTTCAATATAGGCGACGCAGGACTTTTGATTTTCTTCTCTGATGAGGGTGATGCTTATCCTGTAAATTTTGATTTGGGAACATATACCTTTTCCGAGCTTGATGCTTCCGACAGCAAAATCTCATACGACGATCTGTGGAATCTTTCAAGCTGCGGTGACGGAAATTCGTATTGTGTCGATATTGACGGAATTAAGAGATTAAATACTGAAACGTTCTCATTGGATACGGTTTTCGATTTCTCGAATTGTAATATCATAAAACAGGATTTGTACATGGGTATGAACCTGATTTCATTCAGCGAAGAACGCTTGGTTATGGCAGGTACGGTGCATCCGACGTCTTTGGGAAACTTTAATATAAAATCAGAGTTTCAGTTGATGATTTTCACGAAAGCCGACACAAATCCTAACGCAGGTAAAACCGTAGTCGATATCGGAATTTTCGGATACAATTCATACATTCCTTCTACGGTTGACGAAGCAGTTTATCAGTTTAACGAGACGAATCCGGACTATTTTGCCAGAGTTTCGTATCTTAACTACGAGAGTTATCTTAACCCGACTTTGACAAATGAGGAGCCTGAAAGCTGGACTGCCTACGAGAACGAAGCCACATTGGAACTTACGAACCAGCTTGCAATCGATCTTATGTCGGGTGATGCGCCTGATATCATCATCAACGCGGCAGGCTGCAGTGAACTTAACAACGAAGATTATCTTCTCGATTTGAACGAGTTGATTAACGGTGATAACGGCATTGACAGAAGTCTTTATTACAATAACGTTTTCGAGGCGGCAAACTGCGGAGGCAAACTCTATCAGATTCCGCTTGCATTTACCGTTAACGGCATATCAACCAATCCCGAAAACGCTCCGTCAAACGGAATCGGTTTCACCTATGACGAGTATGCCGAACTTGTTGCAACCGTCGGAAACGGCAGCGATCCGAAAGCCGTTTTCGAGAATCGCCTCGAGTATTTTGCCAACGGACTTAAGGAGATGGGTGACCTTTTTATCGATATGGAGACAGGTACGGTAGATTTCCAAAACGATAATTTCTACTCATTTGCGGAATACTGCATGAATTATGTTCCGGAAAACTATGTATATGACGAATTTATGGGAAGCATGGACATCTATAGCGAGTTTAATGAGTTTAACGAAGCACAGCTCGCAACTGTTCAGGACTACGCTACGATAGTTTACGGCGAGGCAGAACGCGGAGTATACGGTCTTTCGTCCGACGGCAGAGGACCTGCACTTAATATTATTCAGTCTGCTGCTATTTCTGCCAACTGTAACGATAAGGACGGTGCATGGGCATTCATTTTGTGCCTTTTGAGCGATGACATCCAGGCTAAGGCAGGCTATGACTACGTAAATCCGGTTAACAGAACTGCGGCAAGAACTGTCAGCACGGCATTTATGGATTCGGCAAACGAATACTATGACGAAAACATAGAGTACTATGTCGGAATGTCTCAGGCCGAGCTTCGCTCCGCAGGAATAATTGAATGTTCCGAGGAGACCATGGAAAGATATCTCGAAATTCTGGGAACGGCAGATCACGTTTACGGTATTGATTCGGCAATTCTTGCCATTGCCGTTGAAGAGATTCCTGCATACTTTGCCGGCCAGAAGACCATCGAAGATGTTGCCGCAACGATTAATAACCGTGCGCAAACGGTAATTGACGAGCGTTGATTAGCCCGGCGAGTTCTAAGTTATATTTAAATGCATCTTAATCAGATGTTAAAAACTTACGGTGCAAGTAGTGCCGGTATTATTTCGGAACCGGAAAGAATTTGATTTTTTCGCGGAAATAACACGAATTTGCCGCTAAAATCGGTGACAGTTTGATATTATTAAATAGGTAATGATTTTATATTAATTAATTTGGCTTTTCGAAGGAAGAAGAAATGAGCAAGAAGGACACGAATCAAAACATCCGACTGACCGGAAACGATTTGATTTTATACAAGAAGAAGCTTCGTAAGAGAAGAAAGCTCAAGGATTGGGCTTTGTTTACGGGTTATCTTACCCCGAGTTTGGTGGGTGTTTTCGTTTTCTTCTTTCTGCCGCTTCTGATTCTTTTGAAGACATCATTTCAGAAGTCTGCAACCAATACGACTTTCGCGGGCTTTTCAAACTACACGAGAACCGTAACCAATGACGCTTTCCTTACGGCCTCCAAGAACACCTTGACGTTCGCCTTACTGGCGGTTCCTTTGGCCGTTGTGCTCGCGCTTTTGCTGGCCCTTCTTTTAAACAGCGGTATTCCGGGCAAAAGTATTTTCAGAAGTATTTTGCTTAACCCGATGATGGTACCGGTTGCTTCAATCGTTTTGATCTGGCAGGTTTTTTTCAGTTATAACGGTGTGGTTAACGGCTTTACGGCCCTTTTCGGTATCGACAAAATAGACTGGCTTAAGGAAGAATACGGCCAGATAGTAATTTTGCTTTTGTTCCTTTGGAAGAACCTCGGATACAACATGGTTTTGTTCCTTGCAGCCTTGAATAACATCCCGGGCGAAGTCATCGAGTCGGCCAAAATGGACGGTGCGGGTGCCTTTAAGAGATTTTTCGCGATTAAACTTAACTACTTAAGCCCTACGATTTTCTTCGTAGGCATTATGTCGCTTGTAAATTCCTTCAAGATTTTCCGTGAGGTTTACCTCATGACGGGCGATTATCCGTGCGACACGCTTTATATGCTTCAGCATTTCATGAACAATGCGTTTAACCATCTTGATTATTCAAAACTTTCCGCGGGCGCAATCGTTTTGTGCATCGCAATGGTGATTATAGTCGGCGGTCTTTTCGTGCTTGAGAACAAGTTCGACAGCAGCGTTGAAGAGTAAGGGGGGAGAAGTTCTTTGAGTTACGAAAACTTAAGCAAAGAAGAAATAAAGCAAAGACGTCTCGCCGCTACAAAAGCGCGCCGTAACATTTATGTCGAGACTCCGGAAGTTCAGAGCTTGTTCTCCGCCATGAGCGAAGATGAAAGAGAGAACTTCATAAGTAAAGAGAGAGCCAGAGCCGGAAAGGTTCTGATTAAGCGTGAAAGACGTCTTAAGATTGCCAAAGGTCTTGGTGTGCTTATTGCAGCAATCGCCGCAATTATTGCACTCGTTCCTATTTTTTATACGTTTATCAATTCGTTCATGTCTTCGGCCGAGATTAAGGACAACTACGGAGTAGTGTTCCAGAGTCTTTCCGGAAACACGAGCGCGAACGGATATATCGATAAGACACCGGTTTTGAAACTGGTACCTGAAAGAGTTACGGGCGAGCAGTATAAGACGCTTCTTTTCATGAGCCCGACGTACCTTTTGAAGTTCTGGAACTCCATTATTCTGGTAGTGCCTATCGTATTGGGACAGATTGCGGTATCCTGCCTTGCTTCATACAGTTTCGCCAGATACAGACGAAAGAGACGTGAGATTTTATTCTTCGCTTACGTAATATTGATGCTTATGCCTTTCCAGGTTACGCTTGTTCCGAACTACATAATAAGCGAGAAATTGGGAATTCTTAATACTGTCTGGGCGATTATTCTGCCGGGCATTTTCTCAACGTTCTCCTGCTTCCTTTTGACTAAATATATGAGACAGATTCCATCGTCCTATATCGAGGCCGCAAAGCTTGACGGTGCAAGCGAGTGGCAGATTTTTACGCAGATCGCGCTTCCGAACTGTAAGAGTGCGATTTTCGCTTTGATTATTTTGCTTTTTATCGATTATTGGAACATGGTCGAACAACCGCTTGTTCTTTTAACGGATGAGAATAAACAGCCGCTTTCGGTTTTCCTTTCCAAGATTAACGAAGCGGAAATCGGAATTGCCTTTGCCGCCTCGGCGCTTTATATGATACCGGCGCTCTTAATATTCCTTTTGGGCGAGGATTACTTGGTTGAAGGCATTTCACACTCGGGAATTAAATGATGATATCGGAGGGAACATAAGATGAGTGAAGCTAAGAAAAACAGAAGATGGGTCGTTCGTGCGATAATAATTTTCCTTATAATATTGGGACTTTTGACATTCTTCTCGAATACGATTATGAACGCCACAATTCCGAAGGTTTCCGCCGAGTATGCGGCTTGGGGTAATCTCTCATTCTCCAATAACGCCACGGCTCCGATAGATATCGACAACAAGACCGAAGTAAAAGGTATTGAAGGACGTAAGGTTGAAGAGGTTCTTTTGGGCGATTATGATTCGGTTGCTCCGGATACAGTTGTAGCGAAGCTTGTTCCGATTGAAGAATCCGAAGAACTTCAGGGTTATCAGGAACAGTTGGAACAGCTCGAGCGTGAGAAAGAGTATGAATCAAGAACTCCAAGTAACAACGATTACTCTTCGTTTACCAACTCAATTGAATCTTGCGAGCTTGCTGTTGAGCAGGCCCGGGAACAACTCGAGGCAGCACAGAATAAGGATTCCATAATCGACGAAGCAAATGACACTATAGCTGATTTGAGCGTAGACGCAGTTTCACTTCAGGCAAGCGTAGATGCTGCTTCTGCAACAGTAGAAGATATTCAGACACAGATTTCGGAATTAAACGCACAAAGAGATGTGCTTTTGAACAGACTCGAAATCTTTACTACCATGGGAACACCTACTCCGACACCTACTCCAATCGAGAGTGACCCGATAGATCCGGTGCCCGGTTCCATTGATGAAGTAATTGTTCAGCTTGACGAGATAGATGCTCAGCTTGAGCTTTTGGAGTCGGAACTTTCCGACGCTCAGGGCAGACTCGACTCTGCATCAGCTGACTTGGCAGAAGTTAACCTTGAAATTGCTGATTGCCAGGCAGAAATTGCAGAAGCATCGCTTCTTCCTTCCGTAGATGAATGTCAGAACCAGTTGAATCAGGCAAACAGCGCACTTTCGAGTGCAAGAACAAGCTACAGCAATCAGCTTACCATGGACGGTATCTCGGCAGATAAAGCTCAGGATGCCTATGACGACAGAGAAGAGCAGATTGCTGATTTGGAAGATAAAATAGCGAAACTTACCGAATCCATAAACATAACCGAGATTAAGGCAGGTTCATACGGTTACCTTCTTAACGTGGCCATATCAAAGGGAGATGTTTTAACTGAGGATGCCGTTATTTTTAACGTTATCCCTGATGATGCGGAAGCGGTTGCTTCATTTACTTTCAAAACAGAAGCCGTAGCAGGATTAAGCGTAGGAATGGAACTTACTTCCACCGAAAGCTATTGGTACGAGCATGTAATAATCACGTCTATTAAGCCTAATCCGAGTAATCCGCGAAACGAGAGAATCGTTAAGTGCAGCATCGAGGCAGATTATATCTGGCCGGGCGAGATGATTACGGTTATCGCAGACAGATCCAACCAGAACTATGACAATATTGTTCCGGCAAGTGCCGTAAATGAAGATAATGCGGGAACTTTCGTTTATATCCTTGAGGAAAGCAATACTCCTTTGGGTCAGAAGTTCGTAGTAAGACGTTTGAACGTTACCGTCGAAAACACTGACGGCACGAGAACGGCCATCTCCGCAGAAGAACTTAACAATAACAGGTATCAGATTGTAACACGAAGCGAAGAACCGCTTCAGGACGGCGACAGAGTTCGTCTTGCAGACTATTCGAAATAATGATGAGGTAAGGCTTATATGTTTTTCATCAAATGGATAAAAGAAGAATGGGCCGAGACCAAATCGTCCTTTTCGAAAAACATAAAACGTATCGTATTGTCGGCTCCGTTTTGGATTACGGCTTGCGCACTGTTCCTTATTATTTTCTTCGGAGTTCGCGCCTTTACGGCAATTGATGCCCGTAAAGAGCAGAATATGGCTGAGTTTTGGGGCAGCGGAAGCAGCATCGGATATAGGCAGATGACCGTTTTCGCGAAAGGCGACAGCATCGGAGGAGAGAATGTTCCACCGTTTTGCAGGACTGACGACACTTCTCTTAACAGATCCGACGTAGACGAGATGCGCGGATATCTTCAGGGCATCGTAAACTCATCCATGGGCTATAAAACGTCCGCTTCGGATACGAACGAACTTAAAGGCTGGGAGGATTGCTACAGCACATTTCTGCGCGGAACCGCCTACAGAGGCGATTTGTGCCGCGAAATTGAAGTTTACGGCGTAGGCGGTAATTTCAAAGCGTTTCATCCTTTCGAGTTTTTATCAGGCGGATTTCTTCCTGAGATTCCCGTTGATGTTTACCAGTGTGTAATAAACGATACTTTGGCATGGGAGTTGTACTCGGCTTATAACGTAACCGGTGAGACAATTGAGATATACGGTAAGACATTTACTATCGCGGGTGTCGTACGCGAGAACCAAGGTTCAATCGATAAGGTTGCGGGCACAAACGAGAGAAGAGTTTACGTTTACTTCTCAGCTCTTGAAGAGATGGTTAAAGACGGAACTTTCGGCGAGATAAGTTTTGATGGCTATACTCCTGCAATTCTTTGTTACGAAGCATTCCTTCCGGAGACGGTTAAAGGTGTTGCGAGAACCGATATGTTAAATGCTGTTCCGAGATATTCGGCTGAGAGCAACAATCACATCATAGTAAGTAATACCGGTCGATTCGGCCTTAGTAAGATTTTCGACAATGTGCTTCCGTTGGGCGAATACGATAAGAAAACGGAAGGCTTTGTTTTCCCTTACTGGGAAAACGCCACGCTTCTCACCATAGAGAAAGCTTTTATTGATTACGTTCTTATTGCCTTTGGTATTCTGCTTCTTTTAATCGGCATTATTTCCGCAGTATTAAGAAGCAAGAAAACTTTGATTCCTTATCCTTCGGAGTTCAAGGAAATCGGGGATGCGGATGACGACTTCGTTTCAATTTCAGACGGCAGGAGCAATTCTTCGAAGCTTCGTGAAGGCGTAAGAGTTCCGAGAATAAGTGACAGCGTAATAGAGAAATCCGAAGTGATCGATCCTATAGCTCAAGATATTAAGGATACTGAATCGACAGAACCTAAAGAGGAGGAAGAATCTTCTAAGCCTCAGGAAGAACCGAAGTCTGAGTCGATGGAAGAGCCGACGAATGAAGATTTTAAGTCCGATAAGGAGAGCGAATCGAAATCGGAACTTGATTCCGAGAAGGAATTCGGTCATCGTCCGGGCGGAAGCTTTGAAGGTTCGGTAAAGACTTCCGGCGGAAGCGTTCGAGCTCCGAAGATTGATATAGACGAGCATTAATATTTTTCAAATCAGATTAATGACGGGGTTGTCTCAAAGAAAAACTGAGACAGCCTCTTTCGGTTATAAGGGTTTGAAGAAGGGCGGATTGAAGCCAATTTGAATCCTTTCTGAAACATGATATTAACATTTAAGAAGTAAAATTATTGTGTGAACTTATGTAATTTTGTTCTAAGGAATAAGTCGGAGGTGCCATATGAAAATGAACAGAAAATGTATCGCAGTTACTTTGGCATTGAGCATTGCTGCAGGTGTATTTGTTACATCCTGTTCTGTTGATACTGAGAAGTTAAATGACGGATTTAATAACTTGAATGATGCTGTAAACGACTATATCGGAAATACTGAGACTACGGCAGTAACTGAAGAAAGCACAGAGCCTGTTGTGCCGGATACTACAGAAATAATTGAGTCTACGGCAGACAGAGCTGACAGTACGGAGCCGACCGAGACAACACCTGAACCTACGGCCACACCTACACCGGAGCCGACGGCAACGCCTACTCCTACACCGCTTCCTGAGAGAGTTGATTTCTCGGAATTGGTGACAGAGCCTGCCTGCGGCGATGTTACGATTAACGTTGAGGACTTTTCCGAGCATTACGAGGAGAACGAAGTTACATTGGCAAGTTTCTGCGGTAACAGAATGGCCGTAGAGATTCCTGATGAGGAATACAGAACCTATGCAGTAAATCAGATTCTTGACGGTTTCTATCAGGAGGTTTTCGGCGAATATAATAAGACGGTTGACGAGGCTTTGGCCGAGTATGCAGATTCTCAAGAAATGCCGTTCCCGGTAACGGTTGAGGTTACTTATTCTTACATAAGCAACGACAGAATCCTTTCGGTTATCATGAAGGCTTCCAAGTATGACGATAACGAAGTATATGAGGAGTTTTTCGAGATTGCTTCGTTTGATATGTATACGGGTCAGTTTATTACCGTAAACAATATTTGCGACGATACTGATGCTCTCCTTTCGGCACTTTTGGAAATGAGCAATATCGAGGATGCGCCTGAAGCTGAGGATGTAGTAAACTTCTGGATTTTGGCGCCGCAGCAGGGTGCTTCGGCACTTACATCGGAGATTTATATTGAGACCGAAGACGGTATTATAAGTTTCGTGGCTGATATCAATCAGGTTTCAGGCCTCATGAACAGATACGGCAGAACAGTTTACTTGTGATGCGTATCGAAAATAAAAACATAGGAGTAACACATCAAATGAATTATAAGAAGGCAATATCTCTCGTGTTGACTTTGTCAATGATTTCGGCAACGGTGGCATGTTCCACAGCCGAGACGGATACGACAGCCGAGACATCCGGCTTAACGGAAAGCGTAATTGCTGCGACTTTCGAGGCAACGGTGGAGACAGCCGATACAGCCGAGACGACAGAGGTGACTTCGGAAGTAACAGAAACGAGCGAAGAAGCAGAATTCAGCGAAGTAAATGTTGATTCCGTAAATGACTACAGCGAGAAAGTTGTTATTTATTCCAACAACAAGACTTTCGAGGATTTGCTTGATAAGTACTGCGGTGACATCGAGATTGATTACAGATATTTCGGAGGCGATGCAGATATATATAAGTCAACAATTGATGCCGCTATTGATGAAGCTGATGACGATAACGAGCCGGATCTTATCATTATGGACGGCAGCATGGCATCGGAGTATATGAATACTTTGGATGTACAATCCGTTAACAGCCTCGGTATCACTTACGACGAATTAAACGACATGTTCAATTATACTTTGCAGGCTGCTTGCAGCGATGACGGTGTAATAATGGGAATTTCGTGGCAGCTTTGCCCGAGCGGAATTTTCTATAACAGAGCGTTGGCCGAAGAATATCTCGGCGTATCGGAACCTGAGGATGTGGCTCCTTATTTTGAGAGCTGGGACAAAGTAGTGGAGACCTGCGGTACCGTAAATACTGCTTCCGAGGGCGCTGTTAAGGTAATCACCGGAATTGACGAGATTTACGATACCTACTGTATGGGCAGAACTCGGAGCTGGATTTTGGACGGTAATCTCACAATTGAGCCTTATATGAGTGATTTTTACGAGTACGCGAAAACGCTCAATAACGACGAACTTACTTTCAACGAGCCTATATGGACAAATTCATGGAATGATCACATCAAGAACGGCGAAGTAATGACTTTCTGGGGTCCTCTCGATGTGTTTAACTATCACATTGTAATGAATGACATCAAGGCTTCCGACGGAAACTGGGGCCTGGTTGCTTCACCTACGGCAAGCTTTAATAACGGTCAGTGGATGATTATCCCTAAGACATGCGATATGGAAGCATCCGTAGCCGAGATTATCAGAGCTATTACACTTAACGAAGATAATCTTTCCGAAATGGCTGCAGACGGCATTTTTGTAAATTCAAAAACAGTAATGGAAAACTGTGCATCGGACGTATCCTTCTGCATGGACGAATTGGGCGGTCAAAATCCGTTGCCGGTACTTCTTAACACTGCTATGGCAATCGACTATCCGGTATGTATCCAGCGCGATGACGACATTGATTCGGAGTTCTTGCTTTCCGTTGATATCTATGTAAACGGCGACGCAGAGACCTTGGAAGACGCATATAACCAGTTTGACATGTATCTTTCTGAGAAAGGTTACATATCGAACTGACAAAGCCTATAAGGCACGGTTAAAGTCGCATTCAAATTTCAAAATTTCAAAATCAAAGTTCTTCGGAAGTCTTTTTCACGAGTGTGAAATCAATTACGAGAGCTACAATATATAAAACGGCGATGGTAATGAGAACATTCTCATAACGTCCCGTTTTATTTATTATGAGATTTGTAAGCTGATTTCCCGTAAGACCTGCAAAACCCCAGGCGGAAAGAATAAGTCCGTGGATTTTACTGATGTTCTTCATGCCGAAACGGGCAGACAAAAGCGCCGGCATGGTTGAGAATCCTCCGCCGTAACCCGCATTGATTAAAAGAAGAAGGATGATTGCGATAACGGCAATTTTGTTTGTAACCGAGTTGCTGAAGAAAGCGACTAAGGATATAAGCGCAGACATCACGAAAATAATCTTATAAACGATATTACGATCCTTCATTTTATCGCTCACGGTAGAAAAACCGATTCTGCCCAATGCGTTGGTGGCAGCCGTGCAGGACTGAACTACGCTTATGGCAGCGGTACCTATTCCCAAAAGCTTGAGGATAGGCTTCTCGCAGGCGATAAGTGCAAGACCGCAGGTGATATTTAAGTAGAACATAAGCCAGCAGCCGATGAATGTAGGCTTCTTGATGAGAGTTTTAAGGGAAACACTTGAGGTTTTTTCTTCAACCCAGCCTTCAGGCTTCTTTAAGAGGAAGTGGCCCAAAAGCATCATGAGGAAATATACACCGCCCAAGATAAAAAACATCATGCTGATGCTTGTTTTCGAGACTAGGTAGTTCATGATAGGGCTTGCGATAGCTTTTGCAAGTCCGAAGCCCATGATGGAAATGCCTGTTGCAAGCCCTTTGTTGTCCGAGAACCAGAGCATGAGAGTTTTAACAGGAGTGAGATATCCGACGCCGAGACCGATACCCATTATTACACCATAGAAAAGAAAAATGCCGATAACCGTAAGAACCGGACCGAGATTTGAAGCGAACTCTATTGTAACGCCTGTTCCGAGCATACCTACTGTGAAACAGATGCAGGCAAGAAGAGAAGACTTGTGAATATCTTTCTCAACAAATCTGCCCGCAAAAGCTGCCGACATACCGAGGAAGAAAATAGCGATACTGAAAGCCCAACCGAGGATGCTTCCCGAGACACCTACCTGTGACGAAAGTTCTTCACTGAAAGAAGACCAGCAGTAAACCGTTCCGATACTGCAATGAATAAGGAGGGCCGGAATTGCTGCGCGAAACCATTTGTTTTCGATAGACATAAATAATACTCCCGCATAAATGCACTAAATCAGGTATCACGCTAACGAAAGCACAAAAAAAGCAGCCCTCGTTAAAGAGATACTGCCCAGACGGTCGGCACTTAAAATGTTCACTCCATGCGGTTAATCCGCTTCCGTCAGTTATGAACATCCTTCGAATGACTTAAATATACCACAATCCCAATTAATGGCAAGATGAAATAAAGCTTTCCGTGAAGGCTGCTATATCGTTCTCGATAACCTGCGCACGCTCATAACTTTCGCATTCCACATAAATGCAAAGTGCAATCGGCTCATCACCGTCGATTATTGCCACATCCGTATAAGCTCCGACGTCGTCGTTACGACCGGATACATGAAGTATTAAGTCGCCCTCGAAAACGGCGGACAGAGGCGTAGAAACCTGCGATGCCGATAAATCATTTATCAGGAACTGATATTTCTCAGGATTATTAATGTAACCATTGTAAAGATACTCGGCATAAATCGACATATCGTATGCGGAAGTTCTTCCGGTACCTCTTAAGGAATTGCCCCGATAGTCCTGATAAACAACTTCACTTGAGAAGTCTATATAACCGCTTATATCATTTATTAAAGGAACGAGATTCTCAAGTCCGCCGGCTTTTGCAAGAAGAAGATTTAAAGCGACGGTATCGCTATGTACAATTGCATAGTTTGCAAGCGCACGTAAGTAGAACTGCTTGCCGATATCGTAATTAGATGCGATATAGCCTGACAAAGGTCCGACGGTGTTTTGGTAGGTAGCAATGTCGTAGAGGTAGATACTGTTATCGTAAACTTTCTCGTAGAAGGCAATTTCGATAGGCAAAGCAAAGCTTCCTGCAGGTACAATCGGCTCCAAATCGTTTATGCCCATGGTCTCGTTGGATTTAAGATTGCGGTAACTGAAGCAGATTCTTGCTTCTCCCTGACAGTCGCTGATATAACCCGATACCGCAAGCTTCAAATCATCCAAATACTGGTCGCGCAAATCGTGCGTGATTGACTGATACGGATGATAGTTAAGAAAATATGTGTTTTCCTCCGCCTCATCGAAAATGTCCGGCGCATTGTTCTGCTCTGTTGCTTCCGTCGGTTCGGTCTCTTCCTCCAACGTTGTCGTAACGATTGAAGGCGACAAAACCGTGGTCTCGGATTCCGTCGTTGCAGCCTCGGTCTCCGTCGGTGCCGTAGTTCTCGAAGTGATCACACGCTCATATGAGGTATAAGTTGCCGTAGCAGCACCTACGAGCTCAGGGTAATCCTGTCTGTATTGATCCTGAAGCGATGCCATTTTGAGCACGAAAAGGAACACCAAAACAACAACGACCAAACACACGATAATTATTAACGTGCGTTTGCGTCGTGTCTTTTTAAGGTTTTCGGCCGTGTCAAGAAATGTCGGATTCGGGTACTTCATCGAACTGATAATTAACTAATCTTAAACGGAATATCAGAACAATCCGTAGATTTCTCCGTTCTCGTCAATATCGATGTCCAATGCTGCAGGATGCTTAGGGAGTCCCGGCATTGTTACGATGGCGCCCGTCAAAACTACGAGGTAGCCGGCACCTGCGGAAAGCCATACATCGCGAACCGTAAGTGTGAAGTTCTCAGGTCTTCCCAATGCCTTATCGTTATCGGAAAGTGAGTACTGTGTCTTAGCTACGCAGATAGGAAGATTGCCGTAGCCCGATTTTGTAAATTCATCAATTTTAGCCTGTGCTTCAGGAAGGATATTAACGTCCTTGGCACCGTAAATCTTTGTAGCAAGCTTATTAATCTTAACTTCAACGGAATCTTCCAAATCGTACATGAAGTTCTGCTTCTTATCGGTATTTCCGTCTATTGCTTCAAGAACTGCATTGGCAAGGTTAATACCGCCTTCACCGCCCTTGGCGAAAATCTCGCAAGCCTCGTACTTGGCGCCCATGGACTCAACGAGCTCCTTCATTACGGCGATTTCTTCTTCCGTATCCGTAAGGAATCTGTTACCTGCCACTACGCAAGGAATGCCGAACTGCTTCATGTTCTCGATATGCTTTGAGAGGTTGGCAAAGCCTTCTCTTACCTTCTCAGGGTTAGGATTGTTAAGCTCTTCCTTTGGAATTCCTGCGTTATATTTCAAGGAACGGCATGTTGCAACAATAACAACCGCATCAGGCCAGATACCTGCTTCGCGGCACTTGATGTCAAGGAATTTCTCAGCACCCAAGTCGGCGCCGAAGCCTGCTTCCGTGATAAGAATGTCGGAAAGCTTAAGACCCGCCTTCGTAGCGATAACCGTATTACATCCGTGTGAGATGTTAGCGAACGGACCGCCGTGGACGAATGCAGGAACGTGCTCCAAGGACTGAACGAGGTTAGGGGAGATGGCATCCTTTAAAAGTGTAGCCATAGCACCCTGAGCATTAAAATCGCCTGCCGTTACGATTTCGCCGTCGGTGTTATAAGCGATGGCGATTCTCGAAAGTCTCTTCTTTAAATCTGCCGTGTCTTTGGAAAGGCAAAGAATAGCCATAACTTCCGAAGCTGCCGTAATGGAGAAAACCTCGTTTCTTTCAACGCCGGCACCCTTAAGAAGTCCGCCGCCTGCTCCTACTACAACCTTACGAAGTGCACGGTCGTTCATATCGAGACATCTCTTCCAGAGAATTCTGTCCTTATCGATTTTAAGTGTATTGTCACGGGAAATGTGATTATCAATCATAGCTGCCAAAAGATTGTTGGCAGAAGTGATGGCGTGAAGATCGCCCGTAAAATGAAGGTTAATATCCTCCATCGGTACGCACTGAGAGTATCCGCCGCCTGCGGCACCACCCTTAACACCGAAAACAGGACCCAAAGAAGGCTCGCGCAATGCAAGCATTACGTTCTTGTCGAGTTTCTTTAATGCCTGAGCAAGACCGATACTTACGGTAGTCTTACCTTCTCCTGCAGGAGTCGGGTTCATGGCAGTAACCAAAACGAGCTTACCGTCAGGGTTGTTACTTCTTTTGTTAATCTCGTCTAACGGGAACTTAGCCTTATATTTTCCGTAGAATTCCAACTCGTCGCGTTCGATACCCAAACCTGCGGCTACATCCTCAATAGGCATAAGTTTTGCCTGTTTTGCAATCTCAATATCACTCAGCATACTCTTTCCCTCGATTCTCTGTTTTATATGCACTTAATTTTACCCCAAATCGGACGCCTTAAGCGCTTTAATTTCCTGTAAAATTAAGAACCAAAATCATATTACAATACTTATATTAAGTCTTTCAAGACCGATAAAAAGGCAAAGGTGTGTAAAGTCCCGAAAATACTATATTTTGGGCACAGTCCACAAAAACGACACTATATATTGTGTTTTCAATTGACAAAATATCAAGCAAATGATAAGATTTTGTAGTGCATATGTCACATATATGTGGTAGCAGGGGGTATAAGGCTTTGATTATCAGATCAGATGTTGAACAGTGTAAGAATTTGATAGAGAGTTTGCTCGGCAAGCGCGTAAGACTTACGTCCAACGGCGGCAGAAAGAGACTCATCATCCATGATGGCATAGTTGAGAATTGCTATCCTAATGTATTTACGGTTAGATGCACCAGAAGCGATGCTAAGGACGACGTAGTTTCTTATAGTTACGTTGACGTCCTTACAAGAAAGGTTCGCGTAGCCGTTCCTTCCAGCGAGGTTTCCGAGCAGGCAAGCTGATACATTTATTTCGAGTTGCCGTTTTACGGTGTGCGGCGGGTAATTATGCCCGAGATTTAATGTGCCGGATTAAACACGAAGTGTCTTGATTAGTTTTCAAGGCACTTCTTTTTATCGCACGATAATCTTACAAATGCGGAAAAATACAAAATTTGTGCCGACATTTTGTCAAAATGCGGCCTAATATTGATTTTTCTATAAAAAACGTGTTTTTATGTGTTATATTTAACCGTAATCATTTTTCGGGGGAAAAACATGAGATACGAAGTAAAGGCACCTGCCAAGGTTAACATATACTTGAAGCTTTGCGGAACACTTCCGAACGGCTATCATGAATTGTCCACTCTTATGCAGACCGTGAATATTTTCGATACCGTAACGGTTGAGATAAAAGAAAGCAAAGAAGAAATCATAATCGCTAAGTGTGTCGGCAGGGACGACATACCGTCGGAGAAAAATCTTTGCTACAAGGCTGCCGACAGATTTTTCGCTATGGCGGCACGCAAAAATGCAAAACTTCCGAATGTTGAAGTCAACATTACCGTAGATAAAAAAATCCCGTCCGAGGCCGGTCTCGGAGGCGGAAGCTCCGATGCGGCAGCGGTAGTAAGAATACTGCAAAAGCACTTTAATCACCCGCTTAACGATGACGAATTAATTGAACTATCCCGAAATATTGGTGCCGACACGGCATTTTTCCTGCGCGGCGGATCGCATATTTGTGAAGGCATCGGCGAGATAATGACAGATTCCGTTTCTTTCTCCGGTATTCCTATGATTATCCTGAAGCCTTCCGAGGGCGTTTCAACCCCTCTTTGCTTTAAGGCGGCAGATTACTTGTGTTCCGGCACCACAGCAAAAAAAGAACTTACGGCTATCAAAAAATGCCTTACCGATATGAATCGTGCCGATGAGCCTTTGAAAATACTTGAAGATAACGAGAAAATTCTTCAAAACGATCTTCAGAAACCTGCCGAGAGCTTTGTTACGGACATAACCAAAGCCTGCAAACTTCTTTCCGATGGCGGTGCATCCTTTGTAAGAATGTCAGGTTCCGGAAGTGCAGTTTTCGGTATGTTTGACTCGGAAGAGTTAAGAGATAAGGTTTTCGAGACGATAAATACGCCTGACTCTGTATTCACCTGCTTCGCCTGCGAGACAATTTGACGTTCATAAGAGGTTTTGGCAGTGTATAATTTTAACTGATGATAATTGCTGATATGATAACAGCAATTCAGATAAATTTATTGCGGCGATAATTTTCGCCGAAAGGGAGAAATTATTATGAAGAAACTTGTTGCAATGTTTTTAGCGTTGACCATGATTTTCGGGTTTGCCGCTTGCGGTAAAAAAGAAGTCGATCAAGCTAGGGAAGAGAATGCAACCGAGGCTGAGTCTGAATCGGAAGAGGAGACCACGACAACAGAGGCCACAACAAAAGCTACTGAAGCCAAGCCTTCGGATACTGCTACTGAGACAGAGGATATCTCTTCTTTGGTGCCTGAGGGTGCAGTTACGGATCCGACAGTTTTAAACGAAGCAATTACTTACTATACAGAAGGTGATTATGTTTATTTCAAGATTAAGACTTCTCTTGAACTTGACAGAGACAACACATGGTTTAAGATTTGCGAACCGGGACTGTTTTTCTTTGCGTCAGACGCCGAGCAGGGCCTTTATGATTGGAGATGCATTGCTTCTGAGTTTGATAAGGATTGGTTCGACGGCATTTACACATGTTACTTCGAGAAGGAAAACCTTGACGGTATTGCAGCATCAGATGAATGGGCTCCGGGTACATGGTCCGTTCTTCTTTACGAGGACGATATTGTCGTTGGTCAGTGGTTATTTGTTGCAGAAGGTGACGGAAACTTCCATTTCGATTTTACATCCGGATGGCTGATCGGAGCAGGCGAAGACAGAAAGGTTGAGGAGTTTGAAACACCACAGGAAGAAATTGCATCGTGGTTTACGTTCTCAACTTTACCGGAGGAAACAAATGATGATTGGGCAACCTTCTATTTTGATGGATTCTATCTCGAATCAGTCGACCCTGAAGGTTATGACGGACACTATATGATGGTATGTCCTGAGGGTAACTACACAACATACGAAGAGGCTGACGCTGTTGATTTGACATACGCCGGATTCAATGAGAAGTGCCCATACGTTTTCGGACTTGAGCAATCCGGTATCCCGGAAGGTACCTACACCATCTTGATTGCACAGATGGGCGGAGACGTAGAAGTCCAATTTACTGCTACCAAGACAGGAAATCAGTGGGAAATGGATTTCACCGACGCTTCCTGCATATATTTGCCGGCTTAATATAAGTTATTGATGAATAATTTGGTCCGGCAGGGACGTGAAATGAGAAACCTGACAGGAGTGTTTCTGAGGAAACTTTAAAAACTCTCGCGAACGGGAACAACGCTTACAGTTTTTTCCCGAAAAGGCCTCTTTCGTAGCCTCTGCCGGATTCGCTGTCTATAAGCTCGAATCCGCGGTTTTTGTAGAACTCGACACGACCGGTATTCTTGATAGCCGTATGTAAAACAACGGTTTTAACCTCATTAAAAAGGGCAAATACGAAGGCTTCTTCCAAAAGGCGCACGCCGATTCCGCTTCCGCGCAAAGTATCAAGTACGGCGAAACGTGATATATAAAGGACTTTCTCAGCGCCCTCCAAATATGAAGAAGACTTATCCGAGAATTTCAAAGAATCCAAGTTGTCACGGATTTTAAGCGTAATCGTTCCGACAGGATTATCCTCCTCGTCGAAACAGCAAAGCATCAGGTGAGTTTTAAGTCTCTTCCGCAAATCGCTTTCGGACTCATGCATGGAATCCAAAATGGACGGATCGATAAACGAATCATGACTGTACGACAGCATAGACTCCTGAATAAGCTTCAGGAGTTTTTTTAAGTCTTCAGGCTTCGCCGGGCGAAGCACGTAATTAAAACTGTCGGTACTGTAGGCCATTATCTTGTCATGCAATTAACGAGAATTGCCTTGTGAGCGTGAAGTCTGTTCTCAGCCTCATCGAAAACAACACTCTGAGGACCGTCGATAACATCTTCCGTAACTTCATATCCGCGGTAAGCAGGGAGGCAGTGCATAAAGATAGCATCCTTGTGAGCAACGCCCATAAGCTTGGAGTTAACCTGATACCCCTTGAAAATCTCAACTCTCTTAGCCTTTTCTGCTTCCTGACCCATAGAAGTCCATGTATCTGTGTAGATAACGTCTGCACCGTCACATGCCTCGAAAGGATCCTCGGTAATAAGAATCTTGGAACCTGTAACCTTAGCATCTTCGAGAGCGTCGTCAACGTACTTTTGTCCTACCGTATAATCCTTAGGTGATGCACAGGAGATATCCATACCTGCCTTGGCACAAGCGTGGAGAAGGGAAGCCGTCATATTGTTTCCGTCTCCGACATAAGCCATTTTAAGACCCTTAAGGTCGCCTTTATGTTCCTTAATTGTAAGAAGGTCAGCCAAAACCTGTGTAGGGTGCTGATCGTCGGTAAGTCCGTTAATTACAGGGATTTTGCCGTATTTAGCAAGATCGAGAACATCTTGGTGTGCGAAAGTTCTGATCATAATGCAGTCAACCATTCCGGACAAAACGTTTGCCGTATCATAAATGGTTTCGCCTCTTCCGATTTGAATATCGTTATTGCTCAGAAAAAGTGCCTGACCGCCTAACTGATACATACCGACTTCGAATGAGACACGGGTTCTTGTAGAAGACTTTGTAAATATCATTGCAAGCGACTTTCCGTCAAGAATCTTATGAGGGATTCCTGCCTTGGTCTTAGCTTTCATGTCTGCTGCGATATCAAGTAAATAGTCCAAATCTTCGAAAGATACATCCTGGTGGAAATCAATATAGTGTTTCATGTCGGTCTCTCCTTATTTATTCTTTAATGTGTCTTTAAGTGCTTTAATGAATTTTCCTGCCTCAGCCTTTGTGATGATGAGCGGAGGTGCAATACGGATAACGGATGTTCCGATGGAACTTACCAACATACCCTTCTGTCTTAATCTTGTCTTCATGCCGGTAGCCTGAATGGATTCATTAAACTCGATTCCGATAAGAAGTCCCTTTCCTCTTACGCCTATGATTTCAGGGAATTTTTCCTTAAGCTTAAGCAACTCATCGAAAAGGTAATCCGATACATCATTAACGTTGGCCAAAACATCTTTCTCTTCGATATAGTCGAGAACTGCGTTTCCTGCGGCACAGCAGAGTGGGTTTCCGCCGAAAGTTGAGCCGTGATCACCGACCTCAAAGCCTTCGGCAGCTTCGTTTGTGGCAAGAACGGCACCGATAGGAACACCGCCGCCTAAGCCCTTAGCGAGGGTAACAACATCCGGTTTTATACCATACTGCTCATAGCAGAAAAGACGACCCGTTCTTCCGATACCGGTCTGAACCTCATCGATAATGAGCATAATGCCTTCCTGTCTGCACAAAGCCTCAACTGCCTTGATGTATTGAGGATCTGCAGGATGAACACCGGATTCGCCCTGTACAAGCTCAAGCATTACAGCTGCGGTCTCGCCGTCCACAGCCTCTTTTAAAGCTTCGATATCATTAAAAGGAACATAATCAAAACCGTCTGCGAAAGGTCCGAAAGGCTTTCGGAACTTCTCTTGTCCTGTTGCCTGAATCGTTCCCAAAGTTCTTCCGTGGAAGCTCATAAGAGCGGTAATAATCTTATATCTGTTTACGCCCTTATGGTAGAAATAACCGCGAGCAAGTTTAATGGCACCTTCGTTAGCCTCTGCGCCTGAATTACAAAAGAATGCTTTGTCTGCAAAAGAGTGCTTGCAAAGTCTGTAAGCAAGCTCGGCACGTTCCGCAATCATGTAGTAGTTGCTGCAGTGAATAAGCTTTCCTGCCTGGGATTTAATGGCACCTACAAGCTCCTTGTTGCCGTGTCCCAAGGAATTAACGGCGATGCCACCGATCATATCGATATACTTATTGCCGTCGGTATCGTAAAGATATACTCCTTTTCCGTGCGTGAAAACAATCGGAATAGGGTTAAATACGTTCATGCAGTACTGCTGTTCGAATTTTTTAATAAGTTCGAAATCTATTTTTTCTTTCTCAGGAAGGAAGTCCATAAGTTAAATCCTCTTTTCTTTAATAATCATAGTGCCGATTCCCTTTGAGGTAAAAATCTCAAGCAGGAGGCTGTGCGGTATTCTGCCGTCGATAATGTGAGCCTTATAAACTCCTCGTCGGATAACATCGAGGCAACCCATAAGCTTAGGAATCATGCCGCCCGTAATGATGCCGCTGTCGATTTTCTCAAGAATATCTTTCTCTGTAAGAACAGGAATGATTTTGTCATTGCCGTTCTCATCTTTCTCAAGAACACCTCCGACATCGGTAAGAGTCATGAGTTTACTTGCCTGAAGAGCTACGGCAACCTCGGAGGCAACGGTATCGGCGTTGATATTATAGCTTTCTCCGTTCTTGCCTACGCCTATCGGTGCGATAACCGGAATATACTCGTCGTTTGCAAGCATTTCGATTACTTTAGTATTAATCTTTGTAATCTTACCCACGTAACCTACATCAATCGGATTACCGTCTGCGTCTTCTGTCATTTTCTCGGCCTCAATCAGGTTACCGTCGATACCGCAGATTCCGATTGCTTTGGCACCCTTGGAGTTGAGGTTTGAAACAATCTCTTTATTGGTTTTACCGATTAAAACCATCTGAGCTACACGCATTGTGTCGCTGTCGGTATATCTCAAACCGTTAACGAAATGAGACTCGATATTCATCTTTCCGAGCATGTTGCTGATGTCAGGTCCGCCGCCGTGTACGACAATCGGATTAATGCCGATGTATTTAAGGAGTGTGATGTCATCCATAACAGACTGCTTAAGTTCCTCGTTAACCATTGCATTTCCGCCGTACTTAATAACTACGGTCTGACCGGAAAGTTTCTTTATGTAAGGAAGCGCCTCGATGAGAACCGATGCACGATCCATCATGCTTCCTTCAAATCTGTTATCTGTAAATGGTTGATTCTTGTTATCTGCCATATGTCTGACACCTCTTTATACCTAATATAAATTAAACGCCTCTTATGAGAGTCTCAAGTCCTGCCGTCTCAGGGAGATTATTCATAGCGTTGAATGCCTGAATTGCCTGAAGAGCAGCACCTTTGCCCAAGTTGTCCTGAGCGCTGAAAAGCTTAATGATTCCTGTGTCGTTATCTTTGCGCGCCGTGATTTCGATATAGTTTGAACCGTTAACAGCCTTAACGTCAGGCAAAGTCTTAGAATCCAAAACCCGAACGAATCTCTCACCCTCGTAGAATTTACGCATGATATCGATTAATTCCTCATTACCCAAATCCTTAAACTCTTCGGTCGGCTTAACATAGATTGTAGCAAGCATTCCTCTCTTGAAAGGAGCAAGATGCGGAGTGAAAGTAACCTTAATATCTTTGCCGGAAATCAAAGAACACTGCTCGGAAATCTCGCTTGTGTGTCTGTGACCTACTACGCCGTAAGGCTTAAAAGCTTCGTCTGTTTCACAGAAGGCATAAGCCAAATCAGACTTACGACCTGCACCCGATACACCGGAAACGGCATCGATAATGATTTGATCGGTGTCGATTGCGCCGGACTTAAGGAACGGAGCAAGTGCAATAAGTGAGCATGTCGGATAGCAACCCGGATTTGCAACCAGGACAGCATTATGAAGTTCGTTACGGTAAAACTCCGGAATACCGTAAACTGCATCCTTCAAAAGTTCCGGATGCGGATGCGTAAGCTTATAGGAAGTCTCGTATGTATTGAGATTCTTATATCTGAAGTCACCGCTGTGATCGATTACTTTTGCACCGTTTGCAAGAAGAATCGGAACCGTCTCGGAGGATACTCCGTGAGGAAGGGCTGTAATTACAACATCACTGTCCTTTGCGACTTCGGCAGGATCCAAATCTGAAAGTTCAATATCGCATACTCCTCTGAACACCGGATAGATATCGGAGAATTTGCTTCCTTTAAAGGTTCTCGATGTAAGGTGAGTAAGTTCTGCATACGGATGGCCGACAAAGCCTCTTACCAGCTCGGCACCTACGTAACCTGTAGCACCGATGATGCTTACTTTGATTTTCTTGTTGTCGTTATTGTTAATATTCATAAGTTTTCACTTCCTGTTCAATATACAAAGCACATTCTAATATAGTACATATATAAATTAAATACACATTTAATTATAAATACATTACATAAATATTAAACATCGAAAATGCACAGAATTGACATCCTCAAATGCAATATTTATACACAATATTGCATAATTATGCAAAAGTCAACATAAATATGCAGTTTCCTGCCCGGGTTCTTTCGAATGTTTTTTCGGCTGAAGGAGAAACAGTTACGTTTCTTGTTGCAAAGTTCATAAATATATCAAAAAGAAGCACGTAAAACAGAGGTGTTTTTTGAGGTTAATGTGCAAATTGCTCATTGTTTTTTCGATGCTTTTTTTCGAAAAAAGGCGTTTTTTTGTTCGCATAGCACAAAAAACAAAATAACTTGATGTGCAACGTAACCAAAAAATAAAATTTTCTTCACAAATTAGGGTGTTTAATTTTGGTAATAATGTCATATAGAACAGAGATGGGGGCTTTGGTATATTAGCGTTATGTAAAAGGCCGATGGTTTCGGCACAATTTTGGAGGTATATACAATATGGCAAGTTTATCTTTCCAGCACGTTTACAAGAAGTATGAAGGCGGCGTTATCGCTGTTTCAGACTTTAACCTTGAAGTAGCAGATAAGGAATTCGTTATTCTCGTTGGTCCTTCCGGTTGCGGTAAGTCTACAACACTCCGTATGCTCGCAGGTCTCGAGGATATTTCAGAAGGTGAAATTTATATCGAGGATCGTCTCATCAATGATGTTCTTCCTAAGGACAGAGATATCGCAATGGTTTTCCAGAACTACGCTTTGTATCCTCATATGACAGTAAGAGAGAACATGGCATTCTCCTTGAAGCTTCGTAAGATGCCTAAGGAAGAAATCAAGCGTCGTGTTGAAGAAGCAGCTAAGATCCTTGAGATTGAGCATCTCCTCGAGCGTAAGCCGAAGGCTCTCTCCGGTGGTCAGCGTCAGCGTGTAGCTTTGGGCCGTGCTATCGTACGTGATCCTAAGGTCTTCCTCATGGACGAGCCTCTCTCCAACTTGGATGCTAAGCTCCGTGTACAGATGCGTGTTGAGATTACAAAGCTCCACCACAGACTCAAGACAACATTTATCTACGTTACACACGATCAGACAGAGGCTATGACAATGGGTACTCGTATCGTTGTAATGAAGGATGGATTTATTCAGCAGGTTGACTCCCCAACGGAGCTCTATGATAACCCGGTTAACACATTCGTTGCAGGATTTATCGGTATGCCTCCTATGAACTTCATCAATGCTACAATCAACGTTGAGGGTTCTGATGTATTCGTATCTTTCGAGAACATCAGCGTTAAGCTCCCGGAGCGTTATGCAGTTGAGGAAGTTATGGAGCGTGACGGTCAGGAAGTTATCTTCGGTGTTCGTCCTGAGGCTATCACAGATGAAGCAACATTCGTATCCGACCACTCTGAGGCAGCTTTCTCTGCTGACGTAGACGTCGTTGAAATGCTCGGTGCTGAGACATATCTCTATGTTACAGTTAACGGTGCACTTCCTCTCACATGTAGAGTTGACCCTACAACATCTCAGTCCAAGGTTGGTGAGGTTGTTGACCTCGCTATCGATACAAACCGTATCCACCTCTTCGATAAGGATACAGAGCAGAGCATCATTTCTTAATCGAGAGATTGAAAATTTTGAATCAAAACAGACCGTCGCTTTTGCGGCGGTCTATTTTTTGTTTTCGAAATAAAGAAGAGTTTTGCGGTGTAACCAAAACGTAACCAAAAACACGAACTTGTGCCTAACTTAAAGTTTGCAATATTTGACCTAAAAAGTTATCATTACTTTGTATAAAAATGCTCGAATGGCAGAAAGTGTGGTTTGCTTTATGGAAGAGATGAAAAAATGTATGCGTCAGGCTAAGAACATTTTGTCTCAAGAGGTCGGTATTATGGATACCAACGGCCTTATTATTGCGGCTATGGATCAGTCGCTCGAAGGCACGATAGATTCTTCGGCAAGAGCGGTAATGATTTCTAACGATGTATTCTCAAGTACTTCCGGCAAAACATATATGAAAGTGCCGATAGGCGAGCAGACCAAGTATATTCTTTATATTGACTCTACGGAGCCTACCGTAAGAACATATCTCGAGCTTATTGCTGAGTGGGTTAAGGCTGCTATCAAAGAGCGCGGAACAGATTCCGAGAAAGATGCTTTTATTAAGAGTGTTCTTCTTGAGAATGAGCTTCCGGGTGATATCCCGCTCAAGGCAAGAAACTTTAAGATTGATTGCAGCGGTTCCAGATTTGTAATGGTAGTAAGAACTTCCGCAGACGACGGAAGCGATGCCTTGGAAGTTTTGCAAAATCTCTACAGCGATTCAGAAGATGCTCATGTTGTAGCAATGGATGAGCGTACGATAATTCTTGTTGTAAGTGCTCAGACGGATACGGAAGAGGACATCATTGACGTGACGAGCCGAAGCGTTTTGGATTGCCTGAATAATGAGGCAGTAACGGCCTATATCGGTGTAGGTGCCGTAGTTCCGCATTTCCAGAATATTTCCAAGTCTTACAGAGATGCCATGCAGTCTTTGAAGATCGGTAATATTTTTGAGAACGGTCAGTACATTACCCGTTACGACAAGCTCGGTTTGGACAGAATTATTTACCAGTTGCCGCCGACGCTTTGCAGAATGTTTATTGATGAGGTTTTCCCTAATAATGCCTATGAGACATTGGACGAGGATACTCTTGCGACAATCAACAGTTTCTTTGCCAATAACCTTAACGGTTCCGAGACGAGCCGTGAGCTTTTCGTGCACAGAAATACTTTGGTATACAGACTCGATAAGGTTCAGAAGAACACGGGTCTTAATCTGAGATCTTTCGAAGATGCGGTTTTGTTCAAAATCGCGGCTATGGTTCGTGTTTACCTTGAGTACATCGAGGGCAACAACGACAATATGATTCGTTGATCGAGGAAATTTAGTTAGGAAGATTGAAGGAATTAATCGGTGATACGGTTCGAAAATGTAAAGAAGACATATCCTTCAGGCGTTGAGGCGCTTAAGGGCGTTGATTTCGAGATAGAGAACGGCGAGTTCGTATTCATAATCGGAAAAAGCGGCTCGGGTAAGTCGACACTTCTTAAGTGCATTACTCGTGAAGAGAAGCCTACGGAGGGTAAGGTCACAATAGATAATTTTGATATATCGCATATGTCGAGAGCACTTGTTCCGACTTTACGCCGCCAGATCGGTATGATATATCAAGATTTCCGTTTGATTGAAACCAAGACGGTAGCCGAGAATATCGCTTTCGCCGGCGAAATTATCGGTGTACCCAAAAAGAGTCTCGATCAGTCAGTTTCTTTGGTATTGGGTATCGTAGGTCTTAAGAGCAAGGCGGATTGTCTCCCTCAGGAATTGTCGGGAGGCGAGCAGCAGAGAGTTGCCATCGCAAGAGCCATGATTAATAATCCTACGCTTATCGTAGCCGACGAACCGACGGGTAACCTTGACCCTGAGACATCCGAGAACATAATGGCGCTTCTGTTGGAAATCAATAAGACCGGTACAACCGTCGTTATTTGTACACATGACAGTAATCTCGTTGACCGTATGAAACAGCGTGTTATCGAAATCGAGAAAGGATATCTCGTTCGAGACGAACTTTCGAGCAGCTATAACAGCGATAACAAAATCAGTTATGAGAATACGGAATTCGGCGGATACGGTATTGATGACTATGCCGAATATGATAATTTTGAAGACACTTCGGCCGAATCTGTGGTTTATGAAGAAACCATAACCGATGTGGGCCTGCTTTCCGAAGAGACTGTTTCTGCTTTGGAGGAAGAAGCGGAAGTTGAAGGCGATCCTGAAGAAAATAATAATTGCGTAACGGAAGACGATGGTTTTTCGTTCGGTGATTCCAGCGCCAATGCTACAAGACCTGCAAGCGCTGAGAATATAACGGCAGCTGCTGAGAAGGAAGATAACGTTCAGGATTCCGAAGAGTGGCTTAAAAGTATGGAAGAAAGTATCGACATAGATTTGCTCGATACTTAAAGGAGGATAAAGGTGTCTGTAAGAGCATTTTTCAACTCGGTTAAGGAAGGTTTTCGAGGTATAGCAAGACATCCTCTTGTTACGATTGCTTCCGTTACCACCATTCTCCTTATGCTTATCATAATGAGTGTTTTCTTTATTTTCTCCGTGAATGCGAGAAATATTATGCGCAAACTCGGACAGCAGCCTCCTATCGAGGTTTATATGAAGTTAAATGCTTCTCCCGAGGAGATAGATTATATGAGAGCCGTCATCGAGGCTGATGAGCGAATCGTGGATCACGTAGAGAGAAACCCTTTCGAGAACTATGAGTATTTCAAATCCAATCTCGGAAACAGTTCTTCCGTATTGGATGATTTCGATTATAATCTCTATCTTCCGACTACTTTTAATATTCAAATTACCGACCCTGCGTTGTCTGATGAAATCGTAGTAAAACTTCAGGCTATGCCCGGTGTTGAGAAGGTAGCCCAGGAAACGAAAGTTATGTCGTTCCTTTCGGAAGCCAAGCACATTGTAAATATCGCTACGGTTGTTTCTTTTATTGTGCTTTTTATCATCAGTTTGTTTATTATTTCCAACATGGTGCGCATTTCCGTGTTTTCGAGAGCGAATGAGATAGAAATCATGAAATTCGTAGGCGCTACCAATCTTTACATACGAATGCCGTACGTAATCGAGGGTGCAATTGTAGGCTTGATCAGTGCGATTATTGCATGGGTGTTTACGGTTGCGATTTACAGAACTGCTTTCTATCAGACTATGGAGGGCATAGACCTTTCGAGTTTTTATGCTCTTTTGCCTGCCGGAAAAATAATGTGGTGGATATTGATAATTTGTGCCGTAATGGGTGTTTTCATCGGAAGCATCGGAAGCGGAATCTCAGTAAGGAAGTATATTAAAGTATGATGAACGAAGAGAGATTTGTAAAAGATGAGTTTATGACTCGAAAACTTGCAACGTTAGTTAAGTGCCTCTTGTCATTTGCGCTTATTTTCCTTGTAACACTCGGAATATCAGTGTACTTCTCAATCGATGTCAATGCAGGCATCGGAGATATGGAAAGTTGGGTATCTATAAGCAACGTTACTCAGGACGATATCGATCAGGCAAGAGCCGACAGAGATGATGCATTGGCTCAGGCTGAGGCAGCATCCGCAAGAGTAAGCGAACTTTCGGATCAGAAAGGACAGCTTACGGGAGAACTTGAAGAATTAAATGCTTTAAGCGAAGAACAGATGGCTCAGTACACGCTTATTGCCGAGCAGTATGCTGCAGCCCTTACGGCAAAAGCTGAGGCATTGGACAGATTTGTAAAAGCCCAGGATAATCTTGAGGCTACAAGACAGGTTTTCTCCGAAAGAATCTCCGTTATGTTCGAGTATCAGAACAAGTCTACTTTGGAAGTTCTTTTGGAATCAGACAGCCTTGCTGGCTTTTTTACCAATATGGAAATTATTACCCTCATTGCCGATTCCGACGATCAGGCTGTAGATATGATGCAGATTGCTTTGGACGATGCGAATCTTCAGGCAGAATACGCTTTGCAGGAAGCCGAAGAAATGCAGGCAATCGCCGAGGAGAAACAGGCTCAGCTCATAGAACTCGAAGGCAGAATCGGTGAAACATCAGCAGCTTTGGAAGATGTTTCCACACAGCTTTCAACTTGGGAAGCAGAAGAAGACCGTCTTAATGAGTTGGCATCCGAATTGGATGATCAGATTGCAGATTTGCAGGCACAGCTTTATGCGCAGAATCATCCTGCTCCTGTAGCACAGCCGGCTTCAACATCGTCTTCCGGCGGAAGCACGGTACAGGGAAACGGTATGCTTTCATGGCCTACATGGACAACATATATTACTTCTTATTACGGAAACAGATATCACCCTGTATACGGCACTTACAGATTCCATTCCGGTATAGATATCGGTGCAGGCTTCGGTGATACGGTAATGGCAGCAGGTTCCGGAACGGTTATTTATGTTGAAGAACCATGCCCGGGTTCAAACTACGGCGGAAGCGGATACGGTAACTATGTAATTATCGACCACGGCAACGGAATTTCCACTTTGTACGGACATATGAGAGATGTTTATGTATCGAACGGAGAATATGTATCTTGCGGTCAGGCAATCGGTGAAGTAGGAAGTACCGGTACTTCAACAGGTGCACATCTTCATTTCGAGGTTCGTGTAAACGGTTCCACAACGGATCCTTTGGGATATTTGTAATCAAATCGGCAAACTATGTGCGAAGAAAACTTTTACGATAATTTGGCAGCTTACTATGACGTGCTTCAGGAAGATATAAATCCTGAAGCATGGTCTTGTTTTACGGACGAATTAATCCGTAAGTTCTGTACGGCCGAAGGTGACGGAAGCAACGGCAGCAAAATCTTATGCGACTTGGGTTGCGGCAACGGAAGACTTGATATCCTTTTTGCAAAGAAAGGTTACGATGTAATCGGTATCGACTCATCCTTCGAGATGCTTCAGACGGCGAGGGAGACATGTGCCGAAGAGGGACTTTCAGCTGAGAAAGCGTTGTTTTTGAATCAGGATATTACCGAATACGAGCTTTTCGGAACGGCAGATGTTTTTACTGCGCTTTTGGATACGATTAACCACATAGCCGACGAAGGCGATATAAAAAAGCTTTTTGCCTCGTTTAAGAATTATATGAGCGTCGGAGGAATTTTTGTTTTCGATATCGGAACACGAAAACACTTTGAGAAGACCTTGGCAAATAACGTTTTCTTTGAAGACTACGAAGATTTTACTCTGCTGTGGGACAATAAGTATGATTCCGAAGAACGGATAAACACGGCAAGCCTTACGCTTTTTGAAAGGTATGAGGACGGTACCTACGAAAGATCGGACGGAACCATCACGGAAAAATACTATGACGAGTCTTTTTTTATAAAAGTCGCCGAGGAGTTTAATCTTAAGCATATGGGAACCTTTTCCAATCTTACTTTCGAAGCTCCGAAAAAGGATGACGAGCGAATTTTTATGGTGTTTAAGAGGGAGACTTTATGATTAACGAAGAGTTTTACCACGCGCCGGGAGCACCTCTCGACGACCGCGATTACATAATAAGAGCAACGGCCCTTAACGGCCACGTGAGAATTTTTGCAATAAGAACAACAAACAGCGTAGAAGAGGCTCGTAAGATTCATAACCTTTCTCCCGTTGTTACGGCTGCTTTCGGAAGATTCATCTCGGGTGCGCTTATGCTTGCCGAAAACATGAAAGGCGAAGATGACAGCCAGACCGCAACAATCAAGTGTGACGGACCGATTAAAGGAATGACCTGCGTCTGCGATTCGAACGGACACGTCAGAGGATATGTTATTCAAAACGAAGTTCCTGCAGAGTATCACCGTCCGGGCAAACTAAATGTGGGTGCCGCGGTCGGAAACGGTATGCTTACGATAATAAGAGACATTGGTCTTCGTGAGCCGTATGTAGGTTCGGTTGAACTTGTATCGGGTGAGATAGCCGAAGATTATACCTACTATTTGGCATCGTCCGAGCAAACACCTTCCGTTGTAGCTTTGGGTGTCGGATTAAATGAGGGCAAGGTTACAGAAGCGGGCGGTATGATAGTTCAGCTTATGCCGGGCGCCACCGAAGAAGAAATTTCGTACGTCGAGAAGCGCGTAAACGGCGGTTTCCCGGATATATCGTTCCTTTTATCCGAGGGCTTAAATCCCGAGAAGATTGTAGATATGTTTATGGGTGACCCTGATATCTGTTTCCTGTCGGGCAGTGAGGTTTCCTATAAATGCAACTGCTCCAAATCGAAAATGTCCCGCGGCCTCGCAACTTTAGGCAAAGCCGATCTTGCCGAACTTGCATCCGATGAGAAGGGAATCGACATTGAGTGCAATTTCTGCAACAGCACCTATCACTTCGATAAGGCCGAGCTCGAGGAATTTCTTAAATAATATCTTTCTTTTATATACATATTATGTTATAAGTTAACGGTATCGAAAACGGGATGTTTAAGGTACCGTTTATTCTTTATTTTTTCGGGTCTTCGAGCCTTCAAAAAAATTTTTACAGAGATAAAAAAACACTTGTCAAAACCCCATAAATGTTATAAAATACGTCTTGCGTCATTGGGCGTGAGAGCTATGACGTCGGAGATTGCCGCCAAAAAGCGGGCTGCGCTTGGAAAGCGGGTAACTTCGACACCAGCGAGTCGAGGCTTTAAGCCGAGGCGATTTTCGACATAAGGTCGGCAGCGTGTGTTTTATTACACATGCCCAGGGCCAAAGTGCTGCTTAACTGAGCGGTAACTGGTTGCCTGGGTTTTTGATTGGAAATAAAAGAAACGCCCGACAACATCGAGAATAAAATACAGCAAACATGGAGGAAAAAACACATGGCAACACAGAAAATGAGAATTAAGATCAAGGCTTACGATCACGAACTTCTCGATCAGAGTGCAGCAAGAATCATTGAGGCTGTACAGAGAACAGGAGCCAGCTATTCCGGTCCTATTCCGCTTCCTACAGAGAAGGAAATCGTAACAATTCTCCGTTCCCCTCACAAGTACAAGGATTCTCGTGAGCAGTTCGAGCAGAGAACACATAAGCGTTTGATCGACGTTTTCGCTCCGACAGCTAAGACTGTTGAGGCATTATCAAAGCTTGACATGCCTGCAGGTGTTTCTATCGAGCTCAAGGCTTAATAGAACTTTGTAGGTTGTAATCGGCAGACAAATGCCAAATGTCTGACCGAGGTCATGTTCGTGAAATACGAACCAATAACCAAAATAGGAGGAAAAAGAAAGATGACAAAATTCATTCTTGGCAAGAAGTCCGGTATGACACAGTTGTTCGACGAGAACGGCAATGTAATTCCGGCAACCGTTATCGAGTGCGAACCAATGTACGTACTTCAGAACAAGACGGTTGAGAATGACGGCTACAATGCCGTTAAAGTTGCATCAGGTTCTGTAAGAGAAAAGCTCGTAAACAAGCCTGATAAGGGTCAGTTCAAGAAGGCTGACGTTGAAGTAAAGAAGTATATCCGCGAGTTCGAGGCTGACGAGGAGTATTCCTTGGGTCAGGAAATCAAAGTTTCCGACATGTTCAGCGTTGGTGATCACGTAGATGTAAGCGGCGTATCCAAAGGTAAGGGTTACGCAGGTAACATCAAGCGTCACGGCCAGAAGGGCGGACCTGACGGACATGGTTCCATGTATCACAGAAGAGTAGGTTCCATGGGTGCTAACTCCACTCCTGCACGTGTTCTTCCTGGTAAGAAGATGCCTGGACATATGGGTTCCGTAAATTGTACAGTTCAGAACCTCAGCGTTGTTATGGTTGACGGCGACAGAGGTATTTTGGTTCTCCGCGGAGCAATCCCGGGTCCTAAGGGTGGCTTGGTAACAGTTAAGTCATCTGTAAAAGCAAAGTAATACGTCAGGAGGATAAACGAGAATGGCTAAATTAGATATTTACAATCTCAGCGGTGCCGTTACAGGTTCTATCGATCTTTCCGACGAAATTTTCGGTATTGAGCCTAATAAGGCAGCAATCGCTACAGTAATCCGTAATCAGCTTGCTAACCGTCGTCAGGGCACACACTGCACAAAGACAAGAAGCGAAGTTAGCGGCGGCGGAAAGCGTCCATATCGTCAGAAGGGTACAGGTCGTGCACGTCACGGTTCCGAGCGTTCTGCACAGTATGTAGGCGGCGGCATAATCTTTGGACCAAAACCAAGAGATTACAGCTACACAGTTCCTAAGAAGATTAAGAGACTTGCTTTGAAGTCTGCTCTTTCTTCTAAGTTGCTTGACAAGAAGATCATCGTTGTTGATTCTTTGGCAATGGATGAAATCAAGACAAAGAACATGGTAAACGCTTTGGAGGCATTGAAGGTTGATTCCACAGCTCTCATCGTTATGAGTGAGAAGAACGAGAACACAATTCTTTCTGCTAGAAACATTCCTACAGTTAAGACAGCTCTTGTTAACACAATCAACGTTTTCGATATCTTAAAGTATGACAGTTTCCTCGTTTCTAAGGATGCTGTTGAGAAGATTCAGGAGGTGTACGCATGATGAAGGCACCACAGGATATCATTCTTGCTCCGGTTATCACTGAGAAATCAAGTTATGACGTTGCTGAGGGCAAGTACACATTCAAAGTTGCAGTAAATGCAAACAAGACAGAGATTAAGTACGCTGTTGAGAGCCTTTTCGGTGTTAAGGTTGTTGCCGTAAACACTTCCAACTTCGACGGTAAGCTTAAGAGACAGAGATACACATTCGGTAGAACACCTGCTTACAAGAAGGCAATCGTTACAATTGCTACTGAGAGCAAAGACGGTGCATATCTTACAAAGGGCGGCAAGTCCACTAAGGTTTCCGCTAAGTACAAGACATCTATCGAAGAGTTTGGCTTCGGTCAATAAGGAAAAGGAGTGAATCAAAATGGCAGTTAAAACATTTAATCCTACTTCTCCTGCGGTTCGACAGATGACTGTTGCAGATTATTCTGTACTTACAAAGAAGGAGCCTGAAAAGAGCCTCCTCGCAACAGGTACAAAGACAGGCGGTCGTAATTCCTACGGTCGAATCACAGTTCGTCACATCGGTGGCGGTAATCGTAAAAAGATTCGTATCATTGATTGGAAGAGAACAAAGGACGATATCCCTGCTACAGTAGCAGCTATCGAGTACGATCCGAATCGTACAGCTTTCATTGCTCTTCTCCAGTATGTTGACGGTTCCAAGGCTTATATCCTTGCTCCTAACGGACTTAAGGTTGGCCACAAGATCGTAAGCGGTCCTAACGCTGATATCTTGCCTGGTAACACACTTCCAATCGCTAACATTCCTGTTGGTACAATGATCCACTGCATCGAGCTCAAGCCTGGTAAGGGTGCTCAGATGGTTAGAACAGCAGGTTCTGCTGCTCAGCTTATGGCTAAAGAAGGCGACTACGCACAGATTCGTCTTCCTTCCGGTGAGGTTCGTATGGTATCCGTTAAGTGCCGTGCAACAATCGGTGAGGTTGGTAACGCAGAGCACGAGAACGTTAACCTTGGTAAAGCAGGTCGTAAGCGTCACATGGGCGTTCGTCCATCCGTTCGAGGCGTTGTTATGAACCCTTGCGATCACCCACACGGCGGTGGTGAAGGTAAGTCTCCAATCGGTCTTCCTGGCCCTGTTACACCTTGGGGTGTTCCTACACTTGGTAAGAAGACACGTAACAAGAAGAAGCAGTCCAACAAGTACATTGTTAAGGGCAGAAATTAATTGAGGGAGGCACGTACTAATGAGTAGATCTACGAAAAAGGGTTTCTACGTTGAAGAAGCACTTATGAAGAGAATTAATGCTATGAACGACGCCAACGAGAAGAAGGTTGTAAAGACATGGTCCCGTGCATCCACTATCTTCCCTGAGTTTGTCGGACATACAATTGCAGTATATGACGGTCACAAGCATGTCCCTGTTTATGTAACAGAGGAAATGGTAGGACATAAGCTTGGCGAGTTCGCTCCTACACGTAAGTTTGGCGGACACGCAGGCGAGAAGTCCGCTAATGCCCGCTGATTGTAGAAGGGAGAACGATTGTGGAAAAGATTATTTTGACAAAAGAAAACATCGAGAAGAATCGCGATGAAATTCTTAAGGCTTATTCCGAGCCTACAAAGAAAAACTGTAAGCTCCCTGTTCCTACCAAGAAGCAGAAGAAGCTCCTCGGTATGGGCAAAGATCAGGGTAAGGCTATCGTAAAGTACATTCGTATCAGCCCAAGCAAGTGCAAGGTTGTTATCGATCTTATCAAGGGTAAGTCCCTTGACGAGGCTTATGCAATCCTCATGTACACTCCAAAGGCTGCTGCTCCGGTAGTTGCTAAGGCTCTTAAGTCCGCTGAAGCAAACGCTGTAAACAACAACGGTCTCAACAGAGAAGATTTGTATGTTGCTGAGGCATATGCTAATCCGGGTCCTATCCTTAAGCGTTACATGCCAAGAGCAAGAGGATCGGCTAACAGAATCAACAAGAGAACAAGTCACGTTACTGTAGTTCTCAAGGAAAGAGTATAAGGAGGATTTCACATGGGTCAGAAAGTTAATCCCCATGGTTTGCGAGTAGGTGTTATCAAAGAGTGGGACACCCGCTGGTATGCCGATAAGAAAACATTCAGCGATTTCCTTGTAGAGGATAAGCAAATCCGTGATTTCGTTAAGAAAGAACTCGACAATATCATCAAGGCAGCAGGAAAGAACTCCAAGAAGCCTTTCGACGACAGCCGTAAGAATATCGCCGGTATCTCTTCTGTCGAGATTGAGCGTAAGGGCGCTGATAAGACAACAGTTATTTTGAACGCTGCTAAGCCGGGTCTTGTTATCGGTTCTAAGGGTGCAGGTATTGAGGCACTTAAGGCAGCACTTCAGAAGAAGTTCAAGAAGACATTCTTCGTTGAGGTTAAAGAAGTTAAGAACATCGACAGCAACGCTTCTCTCGTAGCAGAGAATATCGCTGCTCAGCTCGAGGCTCGTGTAAGCTTCCGTCGTGCCATGAAGAAGGCTATGTCTTCTGCAATGAAGCAGAACATCAAGGGTATCAAGACAATGTGTTCCGGTCGTTTGGGCGGCGCTGAAATCGCTCGTTCCGAGACATACCACGAGGGTACAATTCCTCTTCAGACACTTCGTGCTGATATCGATTACGGTTTTGCAGAGGCTGATACAACATACGGTCGTATCGGTGTAAAAGTTTGGATCTATAACGGCGAGGTTCTTCCTGAGAAGAAAGCAGTTGTTACGGAAGGAGGCGAGAACTGATGTTACTTCCTAAGAGAGTTAAGCACAGAAAGCAGCATCGCGGTCGTTTAACCGGTAAAGCTTCTCGTGGTAATTTTGTTGCATACGGTGATTACGGTCTTATGGCTACAGAGCCATGCTGGATCAAAGCAAACCAGATTGAGGCTGCCCGTATCGCAATCAACAGATATGTAAAAAGAGGCGGTAAGGTTTGGATTAAAATCTTCCCTGATAAGCCTGTAACAGCAAAGCCTGCTGAGACTCGAATGGGTTCCGGTAAGGGTTCACCAGAGTACTGGGTAGCAGTAGTTAAGCCGGGTCGTGTACTTTTCGAGATTTCCGGTGTAACAGAGGAACAGGCTCGTGAGGCAATGCGTCTCGCAGGACACAAGCTTCCATGTAAGACAAAGTTTGTATTTAAGGAACAGGAGGGTGACGTAAATGAAGGCTAATGAACTTCGTGCTAAATCAAGTGAAGAGCTTCAGAAAGAATTGGTTGCTCTCAAGGAAGAGCTTTTTAAGCTTCGCTTCCAGCTTGCTACAAACCAACTCGAGAATCCTCAGCAGATCGCTTCTGTTAAGAGAGATATCGCCAGAGTAAAGACAATCATCCGTGAGCAAGAGCTCAAGGCTAATTAAGGGGGATAACGAAAATGACAGAACGTAACCTCAGAAAGACTAAAGTAGGTCTCGTTACATCCGATAAGATGGACAAGACAATCGTAGTTTCTGTTGTAGAGCACGTTAAGCACCCGCTCTACGGAAAGATTATGAAGAGAACCTATAAGCTTAAGGCACACGACGAGAACAACGAGTGTGGCATCGGCGATAAGGTTTTGGTTATGGAGACTCGTCCGATTTCCAAGGATAAGTGTTGGAGATTGGTTGAGATCATCGAAAAGGCTAAGTAATGCAAGGCTAAAGGAGGAAAAATCAGATGATTCAGGTTGAATCCAGACTTAGAGCTGCCGACAACACAGGTGCTAAGGAGCTTGCCTGCATTAAGGTACTCGGTGGTTCATGGCGTAAATATGCCAACATTGGTGACGTCATTGTTTGCTCTGTTAAGACTGCTGCTCCTGGCGGCATGGTTAAGAAGGGCGACGTTGTTCGTGCAGTAGTAGTACGTACAACTAAGGGCGTTAGAAGAGCAGACGGTTCTTACATCAAGTTCGATGAGAACGCTGCAGTAATTATCAAAGAAGACAAGAACCCACGTGGAACTCGTATCTTTGGACCTATCGCAAGAGAGCTCAGAGATAAGGACTATATGAAGATCCTTTCTCTTGCTCCGGAAGTTCTTTAAGGAGGTCGCTTAATTTATGGCTAACAAAATTCATGTTAAGACGGATGACAAGGTAGTTGTTATCTCCGGTAAGGACAACGGTAAGGTTGGTAAGGTTCTTAAGGTAGAGCCTTCCAAGAACCGTGTTTACGTAGAAGGCGTAAACATTGTAAAGAAGCATCAGAAGGCTAGAACACAGCAGGAGCAGGGCGGTATCATCGAGCGTGAGGGTTCCGTTGATGCATCCACAGTAATGCTTGTTTGCCCTAAGTGCGGTAAGGCAACTCGTGTAGCACACAAAGTAAACGACAACGGTTCCAAGGATCGTGTTTGCAAGAAGTGCGGAGCAGTTATCGATAGTATTAAGAAGGCTGACAAGGGGGAGTAATTAGATGTCCAGATTAAAAGAAAAGTATACATCTGAAGTAGCACCGGCTTTGGCTGAGACCTTCAAGTATAAGTCTGTAATGCAGATCCCTAAGATTGAGAAAATCGTTCTCAACATGGGTGTCGGCGAAGTAAAGGAAAATCCAAAGGCTCTTGATAACGCAATGCGTGATATGGGTCTTATCGCAGGACAGAAGCCAGTAGCTACTACTGCTAAGAAGTCAGTTGCTGCTTTTAAGCTCAGAGAGGGTATGAAAATCGGTTGTAAGGTTACACTTCGCGGTGAGAACATGTACAACTTCCTCGATAAGCTCATCAGCATCTCTCTCCCACGAGTTCGTGACTTCCGCGGTATCAGCGCTAATTCATTCGACGGTCACGGAAACTATGCCATGGGTATCAAGGAGCAGCTTATGTTCCCTGAAATCGATTACGATAAGATCGACAAGATTCGCGGTATGGACATTATTATTGTTACAACGGCTGAGACAGACGAGGAAGCTTTCGAGCTTCTCAAGCTCATGGGCATGCCGTTCTGTAAGTGATTAGGAGGATAAATTAATGGCAAAGAAGTCAATGATTCTGAAGGCTCAGAAAACTCCGAAATATTCTACACAGCAGCACAATCGTTGTAAGCTCTGCGGTCGTCCGCACTCTTACATTCGTAAGTATGGTATTTGCCGTCTTTGCTTCCGTGATTTGGCTTACAAGGGTCAGATTCCGGGTGTTAAGAAGGCAAGCTGGTAATAGCGTAGCGTAACAGGAGGAATTATTATGCAGATTACAGATGCAATTGCAGATATGCTTACAAGAATCCGTAATGCAGGTACAGCAGGCCATCCTACAGTTATGGTACCGGCTTCCAACAGCAAGAAAGCTATCGCTCAGATTCTTTTGGACGAGGGTTACATTTCTCGCTTTGAGTGCATTGAGGACAATAAGCAGGGTATGATTAAAATCACTTTGAAGTACGCAGGCAGAAAGCCTGTTATCTCCGGTATTAAGAGAATTTCCAAGCCGGGTCTTCGTACTTATGCAGACAAAGAGAATCTCCCAAGAGTTTTGGGCGGTCTCGGTATTGCTATTATCTCTACGTCTAAGGGCATCATGACCGATAAAAAGGCTCGTGAGCTCGGTATCGGCGGAGAGGTTTGGGCATACGTTTGGTAATCAAACACTATTGATTATATAAACACTCTGAAAAGCGCAAGGTCGACAGACATAGCGGCCTTGCACACAATCTAAAGAGCAGGAGGAAAATAATATGTCTAGAATCGGCAGAATGCCAATTGCGATTCCGGCCGGAATCGACGTAAAGCTTGACGGCAGACATCTTACTGTTAAGGGTGCTAAGGATACACTCGAGATGGATATTCATCCGGATATGACAGTTAAGATTGACGGTGCTGTAATTACAGTAGAAAGACCGTCTGATGAAAAAGAGCACAGAGCACTTCACGGTCTCACACGTTCTTTGATCAACAACATGATTATCGGTGTATCACAGGGCTTCACTAAAGAGCTTGAAATCAACGGTGTCGGTTACAAAGCAACAAAGCAGGGTAACACAGTAACATTTAACCTTGGTTATTCTCATCCAATCGATTTGGTTGAGCCGGAGGGAATTACTATTGATGTTCCTGCATTGAACAAGATTATCGTTAAGGGTGCTGATAAGCAGCTCGTTGGCGAGACAGCAGCAAAGATTCGTTCCTTCAGACTTCCTGATGCTTATAAGGGCAAGGGTATCAAGTACGTTGATGAGCACTTGATTATCAAGGAAGGTAAGACAGGCGCTAAGAAGTAATAGGAGGTGTAATTAATTATGATTAACAAAGTTAATAAAAACGAAATTCGTAACAGAAAGCACCTTCGTGTTCGTAAAAAGGTAGCAGGTACTGCTTCCTGTCCGCGTTTGTGCGTATTCAGAAGTAACGCCAATATCTATGCTCAGATTATTGACGATGAGAATGGTGTAACACTCGTTAGTGCATCTTCTCTTGATAAGGATGTTAAGGCTTCCGTTTCCAACGGTGGTAACAAGGATGCAGCTGCATCTGTTGGTAAGCTTGTAGCAGAGCGCGCTCTTGCTAAAGACATCAAAGAAGTTGTTTTCGACCGTGGCGGATATATCTATCACGGACGTGTAGAGGCTTTGGCTGAGGCAGCTCGTGAAGCTGGTCTCCCATTCTAATCAGGAGGAAATAAGAATATGGGTTTTGATCCTAATACTACAGAGTTACAAGAAAAAGTTATCCATATCGGTCGTGTTTCCAAGACTGTTAAGGGTGGTAGAAACATGCGTTTCACAGCTCTCGTTATCGTAGGTGACGGTAACGGACACGTTGGTAAGGGTATCGGTAAAGCAGCCGAGGTACCTGATGCAATCAGAAAGGGTATCGAGGAAGCTAAGAAAAACATTATTGAGGTTCCGGTTGTTAACGGTACAATCCCTCATGAGACACTTGGTGTATATGGTGCAGGTAAGATTGTTATGAAGCCTGCTTCAATGGGTACCGGTATCATCGCCGGCGGTCCTGTTCGTTCCGTATGTGAGCTTGCAGGTATCTCCAATATCCGTACTAAGTCTCTCGGAACAAACAATCCGAACAACATGGTTAATGCCACAATGGAAGGCCTTGCAGGTCTTAAGTCAATTGAAGAAGTTGCACGTCTCCGTGGTAAGTCCATTGAAGAAATTCGTTAAGGAGGTCTCTTATCATGGGTAAGTTAAATGTAACTTTGGTAAAGAGTACCAACAAAGCAACAAAATCACAGAAGGCAACTGTAGCTGCTCTCGGTCTCAAGAAAATCGGACAGACTGTAGAGAAGAATGACGATGCTGCAATCCGCGGCATGGTTCAGAAGGCTGCCAACTATGTAACTTTTGAAGAAGTTTAAGGAGGTACTGAAATCATGAAACTCAATGAAATGACTTCTGGTAACAATGCTGCTGCATACCGTAAGGGACGCGGAGCAGGCTCCGGAAACGGAAAGACAGCTGGCCGCGGACACAAGGGCCAGAATGCACGTTCAGGCGGCGGAGTACGTCCGGGCTTCGAAGGTGGACAAATGCCTCTTTACAGACGTATGCCTAAGAGAGGATTTAACAATAAGCGCTTTGCACCATGCTATGTTGAAATCAATGTTTCCGATCTCGAGAAATTTGATAACGGTGCTGAGGTAACATTGGAGATTCTTAAGGATGCAGGTATCATTTCCGCAAGCAAGGCTAATGACGGCATCAAGGTTCTCGGCAACGGTGAACTTACAAAGAAACTCACAGTAAAGGCTGCTAAATTTACAGCTTCTGCTAAGGAAAAAATCGAAAAGGCTGGTGGAACGGCTGAGGAGGTTTGATCGTGAAAGGTTTATTTGACTCCTTGATCAATGCATTCCGTTTGCCGGAATTGCGCAAAAAGTTACTTTTTACGTTGTTGATACTTACAATCTATATGATTGGCGGTAACATTCCGGTACCTGGTATCAACAGAACGGTTTTTTCTGAAATCGTTAGAAACTGGGGTCAGCTTGGTTCCATGATGGATATTATTTCCGGTGGCGGACTTTACTCAGCAACAATCTTTGCTATGGGTATTACACCATACATCAATGCTTCCATCATCATCCAGCTCCTCACAGTTATCATTCCTGCACTTGAGCAGCTCTCCAAAGAGGGTGAAGCAGGCAGAAAGAAGATGGCAAAGATTAACAGAATTTCTGCTGTAGGTCTTGCATTTCTCCAGGCTTGCCTTTTCACATGGTCGACTCGTTCTGCCATGACAACTTACCTTCCTAAGCCTCTTGCTTATGCGTTGGTAATCTTTGCTTTCACGGCAGGTACATGTATCATCGTATGGCTCGGTGAGCGTATCAACGAGAAGGGTATCGGAAACGGTGTTTCCCTTATCATTTTCGCAGGTATCGTAACAAGACTTCCTGATATGGCAAGAACACTTTACTACAAGTGTTTGGAAGTAAGTAACCTTCCTAAGATTGCAGCACTCGGTATCGCTTTGGGCATTCTTGTATTTATCGTAGTTACAATTGTTGCAATTGCAATTATCGTATATGTTCTTTATGTACAGAATGCAGAGAGAAGAATTCCTGTTCAGTATTCTAAGAAAACTGTAGGAAGAAAACTCTACGGCGGACAGAGTTCTTATATCCCGATAAAGGTTAACCAGTCAGGTGTTATGCCTGTTATCTTCTCGATGTCAATTCTTTCTTTGCCACCGATGATTGTTACAATGTTCTTCTCGAAGTACGATAACTGGTTTGTAAACGGTTGTAAGAATCTTCAGAACAGTTGGCTTTATTACGTATTGGATTTGTTATTCATTATCGTATTTACCTTCTTCTATTCTGCAATTCAGTTTAATGCCATTGAGATTTCCAACAATCTCCAGAAGAACGGCGGATTTATCCCGGGTATCAGACCGGGTAAGCCGACAACAGAGTTTATTGCTAAGACGGTTAGCCGTCTCAACTGGGTAGACGCTTTGTTCCTTGCTTCCATCGTTCTTATCCCTACATTGGTAGGTAAGTTCACAGGACTTGAGAATGTTTGGTTCGCAGGTACGTCGGTATTGATTCTTACGGGTGTTGTAAATGACTTGGTTGTTCAGATCGAAAGCCAGCTCGTTACAAGAAACTACAGAGGATTCCTCGACTAATCGTAAGAAAGCAATTAGTAATTTATTAAGGGCTGTCTCAAAGATTATTCTTTGAGGCGGCTCTTGTTTATTTTGTGATTCCGTGACGAGTGTTATGGATTCACTTTCTATTAAATGAATTGTTGTATAATAAATCTCGTATGATTAGAGGGGGAGAATATTATATGAGAAGAAGACATATTATCCTGTCTACTGTGCTGCTTTTGGCATTGTCAACAGCATTGTTCGCTTGTGAATCCGCAGGCAATAACGAAATTAGTCGTGAGACTTCGGGAACTGTAAAAGAACAAACAACACAACAAGAGAATACAACTGCTGATACAGAGACTGAGGCAGTAAATCCGGGACAAACTCCAGAAGTTCATAAGCCGAATACACAGGCAGCCCAAGCAATAACCGATATAGCGGTAAATAATCCGAATGATGTGCTTAACGGATTTAAAGAACTTGCCGAAAGAATTTCAACTCAATATGAAGCCCCTGATATGCTGTTTGGAATTTGTATGAGCGGCGGCAAATGCTATCTTACGTTCTACCATGAAGATGAGCTTCGCTGTGTTTCGGAACAAGACGGATATCTTGTTGAAGAAGAAGCTTCAGAAGCAAACTTCTTAACACCTTATATGACCGCCGAAACGATATCACAGTTGCCTGTTTTGATCTGCGAAAATCAGATGGGATGGACTTCTTTAGAAGGAGCGTTGAGTTATGATTTTAGCAGCGAACAAACGACAGAAGACTTCAACGATGAAGTTAGCGACGGAATTTATTATGGAACGATTCTCGGAATAAACGAAGACGGTACAGAAGTCCTGGTCAGCATAGGAACACCATATATTGATGAGAACGGTGAAGTTTATTTTGAAGGCGGGCAAGGTACATATTACTTTACCGATGAACGTTTTTTCCAAATCCTTCCGTTAGCCGATGACTTAAGGGTGTGTGACTATTTTACACTGAGAACAGACGGGTATCCGGATTGTGAAACATCGGAGGAATATATAGATTATTTAAGTTATACGGTAGGTTCAGATAGAATGCCTTCGATATTTTCGGCTCCTTTTATGAATTTATATCCGCAAATGGGAGGGAATTATTGTGAAATCGGTGCATATGACGGATGGACAGCCGTTTGTTGTCAAGTAAATCCGATAGAAATAGAGAATGGCGTGGTTACGAATATAACAATTAACCCACAGGTATCAGACTACTATGAAAGATAGAATTGAATTTGAATTAGAAATAGTCCATTATTATTTCCCGAATACGGATCCTTGGAAGAATATAATGTTGCTTCAAGAGAAAGAGGCTTTTAAAGTTGCAGATGAACTTGCAAAGAATCATCCCGATGAGTCAAGCTTCGGAAGATTTGCTGATTTCGTAAACTACTATCCTGCACGAAAAAATGCTGACGACTACGTGCTTGAAGAATTCATAAGGCTCGGAGGCAATCCTAAATTAAATCACCCATACTCGTTTACACTGGGCGAATGCGGTTATTTAAAAGAATGGTTTAAAAGCGAAGATAAATTGGTATATAACCTTTCGGATATTCCTGATGAACAAGTAAGTTTTACCATGGGCGACAGTTGCGCGCTTTTGTTGCGAGGAATAAAGCCTACCGTACTTACAAAAAAGATGCTTCTTGAGAGAATTCATGCGTGCGGCGATTCGTTGGAGGTTTTCCTAAAGGAATTACCTGATAACTGTGCATACGTAGAAGTTCAGCTATGGGACAAAATATAAGGTGAAATTATTGCGGATTCGTTTTATAATACTTAAGTTCAAAAAATAAAAAGAACGGAAGTGTTTATCATGAAATTAATTATTTTGGGTGCTCCTGGTTCGGGAAAAGGAACGGCATCAACCGTTATTCGTGACAAGTACAGCCTTGCTCATATTTCTACGGGTGATATTTTCAGAGCAAATATTAAAGAGATGACTCCTCTCGGAGTTGAAGCAAAGAAGTATATTGACGCAGGTAAGCTTGTACCTGACAGTGTAACAATTTCTATGGTTGAGGACAGACTTAATCAGGATGACTGCAAGAATGGTTTCATTCTTGACGGTTTTCCGAGAACAATTCCTCAGGCAGAGGCTTTGGAGCAGATTTTGTCTTCAAAGGGCGAAGCAATTGATGCTGTATTGTCCGTAATCGTTGACGACGAGGTTATTAAGTCCAGGGTTTCCGGAAGACGTGTTTGCGGAAAGTGCGGCGAAAGCTATAATGTAACATTTAAGCCTACAAAGGTTGAGGGCGTTTGCGATGTTTGCGGAGGTGAAGTTTACCAGCGCGAAGACGACAAGCCTGAAACTGTTGAAGCAAGACTTAAGACCTATTATGAGAACACTCAGCCGCTTATCGATTTCTACGATAAGAAGGGTGTTATCGTTGAGGGTAACAATAACAACAGTCCTGAAGAGTGCCTTGCACAGATTGAAGCAGGACTTAAGGCTAAGGGTCTTATCTGATTTATAAATCAGCGGGGTTTTTATCATGATCGAAATATTGACTGATGAAGAACTTGAATTGATGCGAAAAGCCGGTAAGCTTACCGCAGCGGTTTTGAAGGCCGTTAAGGAAGCGATTAAACCGGGAATCAGCACAAAAGACATAGATGATATAGCCATGAAGGTTATCACTGAAGCAGGCGGATCCGCTCCGTGCCTCGGATACGGAGAACCACCGTTTCCTGCGGCCGTATGTACTTCGATTAATAATGAGGTAGTTCACGGTATTCCATCGGCTTCGAGAATCCTTAAAGACGGAGACATAGTAACTGTCGATGTCGTAGCCGAATTAAACGGACTTAACGCTGATGCTGCAAGAACATTCCTCGTAGGTAATGTCGGTAAAGAAACCCGGCTTTTGGTCGAGAGAACGAAGCAGGCTTTTTTCGAGGGATATAAGCAGATAAAAATCGGTAATCGAATCGGAGATGTAAGCAGTGCAGTTCAGCAGTATGCGGAAAGTTTCGGTTACGGAGTAGTAAGAGATTTGACGGGACACGGAATCGGGCATAAAATGCATCAGGACCCTGATGTTCCGAATTTCGGTAAGGCAGGAAGAGGCCCGAGAATTCAAAAAGGTATGGCTTTCTGTGTAGAACCTATGATAAATATGGGTACATACAAAGTCTTACTTTGCGAAGACGAGTGGACAATAGTGACGGCAGACGGTAAGCCTGCAGCTCATTACGAGAATACGATAATTATTACGGCCGACGGACCGGAAATGATAACTTTAGAGGAGGAAATCTAATGTCAAAAGAGGATGTTATTGAGGTAGAGGGTATTGTTACGGATGCACTTCCGAACGCAAATTTCAAAGTAAAGCTTGAGAACGGTCATGAAGTTCTCGCTCATATCTCAGGAAAACTTCGTCAGAACTATATTAAAATTTTGCCGGGTGACAAGGTAGTTATGGAGCTTTCTCCGTACGATCTTTCAAGAGGCAGAATCACATGGAGAGCTAAGAACTAAGTTTTTTTCGGAACGGGTATCGCGACTTGATATTCGTTCCTGTTTTTTTCAAAAAATATCTTGCAAACCACGAAAAATTTGCTAGAATATATTAGCGTGCGCGTAAAAGGCGCATAGTTTTTGCGTTAAGAAAAAGCAGGAGGTTGAAAATGAAGGTTAGACCATCAGTTAAGCCTATGTGCGAGAAGTGCAAGGTAATTCGCCGTCATGGTAAAGTTATGATCATTTGCTCCGATCCTAAGCACAAGCAGAAGCAGGGCTAATGGATCAAAAAGACCGACTGCGGACGGATTTAGCCCCGTCTGGTTAACGTTGGTATTCACTCTGACAGGGTGAAGAGAAAAGTATTTAGCATATTACACGCAAAGTAGGGGCGGCTGCCTTTCCTAACACGAGAGGATCTTTACGGGCGCGTGTTGTATATAAATCATCATTAACAACATTTTCATGTTCAAATGGAGGTACAAGAATGGCTCGTATTGCCGGTGTTGATTTGCCGAATGATAAGAGAATTGAAATCGCTCTTACATATATCTACGGCATTGGAAAGACAAACGCTGCTAACATCATCAAGGTAACCGGTATTAATCCGGACACCAGAGTTAAGGATTTGTCTGAGGAAGAAGTTGCTTCAATCCGTGATCAGATTGAAAACAATTACACAGTAGAGGGTGACCTTAAGAGAGAGGTTGCACTTAATATTAAGCGTCTTACAGAAATTGGTTGCTATCGTGGCCGTCGTCACAGAAACAAGCTCCCTGTTAGAGGCCAGCGTACAAAGACTAACGCTCGTACACGTAAGGGTCCGAAGCGTACAGTTGCTGGTAAGAAGAAATAAGGGAGGTAATTGACAATGGCAAAGGCAGTAAAGAAGACGGCTGTAAGGCCTAAGAAGCGTGAGCGTAAAAATATTGACAAAGGTCAGGCTCACATTCACGCTACATTTAACAATACTATCGTAACAATTACTGATACTCAGGGTAATGCTATTTCTTGGGCATCCGCAGGTGAGATGGGTATGCGTGGTTCCCGTAAGGGTACACCGTTCGCAGCTCAGACAGCATCTGAAGAAGCTGCAAAGAAGGCAGTTGACCACGGCATGCGTTCCGTAGAGGTTTTCGTTAAGGGACCTGGTTCAGGACGTGAGTCTGCTATTCGTGCATTGGCAACAGCAGGTCTCGAGGTAACAATGATTAAGGATGTTACTCCGGTTCCACACAACGGCTGCAGACCGCCGAAGAGAAGAAGAGTATAAGTTTAGGAGGGTTTAATAAATGGCTAGATATACTGACGCAGCATGCCGACTCTGCAGAAGAGAAGGCGTTAAGCTCTTCCTTAAGGGTGAGAGATGCTATTCAGATAAGTGTTCACTTACAAGAAGACATAAGGCTCCTGGTGTACACGACAATTCAAGAAAAAAGGTTTCCGAGTACGGCACACAGCTTCGTGAGAAGCAGAAGACAAAGCGTTTCTACGGCGTACTTGAGAAGCAGTTCCACACAACATTTGAGAAGGCAGACCGTATGCAGGGTAAGACAGGTGAAAACCTCTTGAAGCTCCTCGAATTGCGTTTTGACAATGTTGTTTACAGAATGGGTTTTGCAGCTTCCCGTGCACAGGCTCGTCAGCTTGTTTCACACGGACATTTCCTCATTAACGGTAAGAAGGCTAACATTCCTTCAATGATTCTTAAGGCAGGCGATGAGATTGCTGTTGCAGACAACTCAAAGAAGTCTCCTGTTTTCGAGAACGCTAACAGCAGACCTGTACCGGCTTGGCTTTCTGTTGATGCTGAAAGCTTGAAGGGTAAGATTGCACAGACACCTGAGCGTGCTGATGTTGATCTCGCAGATCTCAAGGAAACATTGATCGTCGAGTTGTATTCCAAATAATTAATGTGATTATTCACATAGTACTGAACAGATACAACTTGCAAACGTAAAGCCTTTAGGAGGAGAAAAATGATTGAAATTTTAAAACCAACCGTTGAGTGTGTTGAAATGAGCAACGACAGTTCCTACGGAAAGTACGTTATAGCTCCGCTTGAGCGCGGTTATGGTACGACCCTCGGTAACTCTCTTCGTCGTGTTTTACTTTCATCTCTGACAGGTGCAGCTGTTACGGCAATTCGTATAGACAGTGTTTATCACGAATTCTCCACCGTTCCGGGCATCATCGAAGATATGACGGAAATCATCCTTAACATTAAGGGTATCCGTGCAAAGCTCCATACAGATTCTTCCAAGACTGTATGCATCAGCGTTGCTGAAGGAAAGACAGGCAAGATTACTGCAGGCGACATCGTTCATGATGACGAAGTTGAAATCATGAATCCTGACCACGTAATCGCAACTCTTAACGGATCTTCGAAGGTTTATATCGAACTTACAATTAGCGCAGGTCGCGGATATAACACGGCTGAGCAGAATAAAGTTGACGGACAGTCAATCGGTGTTATCGCTATTGACTCCATCTTTACTCCTGTAAAGAAAGCTAATTATAAGATTGAAAATACTCGTGTTGGCGAGCGTACAGATTTTGACAGCTTGACACTCGAGGTTTGGACAGACGGTACTATCAAGGTTGATGAGGCTCTTTCATCTGCAGCTTCTATCCTTGTTGAGCACTTGAGCCTCTTTACATCTCTTACAGATACAAACAGCGGTTTAAGCTTTAAGAGTGTTGAGGACAAGGGTGAGAAGAATTCCAAGCTCAACATCGTTATTGAAGATCTTGATTTCTCCGTTCGTACATACAACTGCCTCAAGAGAGCAGCAATCAACACAATCGGTGATCTTGTTGCTAAGTCAGAGGATGACATGATGAAGGTTCGTAACCTCGGTAAGAAGTCACTTGATGAGGTTATTGCTAAGCTTGCAGAGATGGAATTGTCTCTTGCAAACAACGAAGATTAATATTAGGAGGGAAGTACAATGCCTAACAGAAAACTCGGTCGTGCTTCAGATCAGCGTACAGCTATCTTAAGAAATTTGACAACGGCATTTGTAATTAACGGTAAGGTTGAGACAACAGTAGCTCGTGCTAAGGAAGTAGCTGCTATTACAGAGAAACTCGTTACACTTGCTGTTAAAGAGAAAGATAACTATACAACAAAAGAGATTACGGTTTCTGCCGCAAAGCTTGATGCTAAGGGCAAGAAGATTCTCGTTTCCAAGACATCCAAGAACGGCAACACATACGATGTAGTTAACCGTGAGGTTAAGACAAAGACAGTTCAGGTTGATTCCGCTTCACGTCTTGCAGCTCGTAAGACAATGATGTACTGGCTCCAGAAGAGCCACGATGCTGAGGGCAACGCAGTTAATCCTGTAAACAAGATGTTTGACGAAATTGCTCCTAAGTATGTCGGAAGAAACGGTGGCTACACCAGAATCATCAGAACAGGCGCAAGAAGAGGCGATGCTTCTGAGATGGCTATCCTTGAGTTCGTAGATTAAACTCGAAGGATTACGAATTTAACGTAAGATTATCGAGGGATGGTTTATTTACTGTCCCTCGTTCTCTTTTATAGGATGATTGAACATGGCGGACAAAGAAAAACAGATAAAAGTTAATAATGCTAAGTTTTCTTACAGCGACGATTCATCCGAAGCGAGTTTGGCGATAAAAGATATTTCACTTGAGGTTTCGAAAGGTGAATATGTTTGTCTTATCGGCAGGAACGGTTCGGGAAAATCGACCTGTGCGCGCCTGATAAATGTGTTGGAACAGCCGGATGAAGGCGATGTTTACGTTTTCGGTTGGAATACAAAGGATGAGGATCATTTCTGGGATATAAGAAAGAATACCGGATGCGTTTTCCAAAATCCGGACAATCAGATTGTAGGAACAACTGTTGAAGAGGATGTAGCTTTCGGTCCTGAGAATTTGGGAATAGAAAATCCTGAACTTCGTGAAACCGTTGAGTCTTCCATTAAGTATGTCGGTCTCGAAAAATACATGCTTCGTCAATCCACCAGTCTTTCGGGCGGACAAAAGCAGCGTCTTGCGATTGCTGGCGTTCTTGCGATGAAACCAAAGATTTTGATTTTGGACGAGGCAACTGCCATGCTTTCGCCAAAGGTCAGGGATGAGTTTTTGTCTCTCATTTCAAGACTTATTAAAGAGAGAAATATTACTGTAGTTACGATTACCCATGACATGACCGAGGCTGCTTTGTGCGACCGAGTTTACGTTTTGGATAACGGAACCGTAAGTATTACAGGTACCCCGAACGATGTTTTCGCTGATGTAAAGAAAATGCGTTCGTTGGGACTTGACAGTCCGGTACATGCCAGAATTGCCTATAGAATGCTCGAGCTCTCGGGTGAGGAGTTTGCAACTGATAAACTTAACACGCCTCGTAAATGCTATGACACGATTAATCGTCTTATGTCCAAGGAACCAAAGGCATTAATCGAGGAAGTTAAGGAAGAAAAATCCGAGAATCTTATCGAGATTAAAGATTTATTCTATTCATACGAAAACGACGGCAGCTATGCTTTGGAGGACATCAACCTTGAAGTGAAAAAGGGTGAGATTCTTGCAATTGTCGGACAAAGCGGCTGCGGAAAAACAACTCTTATCACACATCTTAATGCGATTAACAGAGCAACATCGGGAACTGTTTCCTATAATTTCGATGACGGAAAGATTTTGTGCGAGAAGAAAATCGGAAAGAATCAGATAAAAAAGATAAGAGAGAAAGTCGGATTGGTGTTCCAGTATCCGGAGCATCAGCTTTTCGAGGAGTCCGTATATAAAGATATCGCGTACGGTCCTAAGAATATGGGGCTTTCGAAGGAAGAAATCGACAAGGCCGTAAATGATGCGGTAGAACTCGTGGGAATGGATAAGGATTTACTTGAGAAAAATCCATTCGAGCTTTCGGGCGGTCAGAAAAGAAGAGTTGCAATTGCAGGCGTAGTTTCGATGAAGCCGGAGGTTTTGGTATTGGACGAACCTGCTGCAGGTCTTGATCCGCAGGGAAGACGCGATATGTTTAAAATGATTACTCACCTTAAGGAGCAGGGACTTACGATTGTTCTTGTGTCTCATGATATGGACGAGGTATATCAGTATGCCGACAGAGTCTGCGTAATGGGCGAGGGAAAGATCGTTAAATGCGATTTGCCTTCCTGCCTCTCTGAGGGCAGCGTATGGCTCAGAAACTGCGGTTTGAAGCAGCCGGCTCTGGTAACGTGTCTTGCTCAAATCAGCAGAGAGAATCATTTAAACGAAGAGAAAAGAGATATTTTGATGAAGGCGAGAAGCGTAAAGCAGGCTTGCGATATATTGTTGGGGGATAAGAACGGAAATGCTTAAGGATATAAGTATCGGACGTTTCTATCAGACGAATTCCGTCATGCACGACCTTGATCCGCGAATAAAGGTTATCTTGTTCGCGATATACATGGTTGTTGTTTTCATGACCACGAAAATAATCGGAATAGCAGCACTTCTTCTCGTATTGGTATCGCTTATTATTTTGGGCAAGATTCCGCTTAAGGTTATTTGGAACACGATAAGACCGATGATTCCGATTACGATTATTATTTTCATAATTAATATTCTCACTATCGGCGGTGACAATGTTCTTTGGTCCTACTGGAAGATAAAAATAACATCACAGGGACTTAAGGATGCCCTTTTGATGAGTTTCAGACTTCTGATGCTTGTTGTGGTGACAAGTCTTCTCATGACTCTTACTACGACTCCTCTTAAGCTTTCCGAGGCTTTGGAGAAGCTTTTTATGCCGTTAACCGTAATAAAGGTTCCGGTTCACGAGATGGCAATGATGATGTCGATAGCTTTGAGATTTATACCGACACTTATTGATGAGACGGATAAAATCATGAAGGCACAGTCTTCGAGGGGTGCTAACTACGATACCGGAAGTTTCATAAGAAAAGTAAAGGGCTATATTACTGTTTTGGTACCGCTTTTTATCAGCAGTTTCAGACGTGCCGAGGAACTTGCCACGGCAATGGATGCGAGATGTTATAACGGCGGCAAGGGAAGAACGAAGCTAAATCCGCTTAAGCTTAAGACGTCGGATTTTATTATCGGAGGATGTTATACGATAGCTGCTGCAACGGTAGTCGTAATTGAGTTATTTATAGGCTGATTTTTAATACTTGTATGCAAGTCTGATATGTTATAATCGTGCAGGCGAAGGCTAACAAAATAAAGGTAGGGATGAGTATGGCTTATTACGTAGGAATCGATCTTGGCGGAACAAATATTAAAGCCGGTGTAGTTACCGAAGACGGTGTTCTTGTAAACAAAGAGAGCATCAAGACAAAAGCCGATCGCAAGATGGAAGAAATCATCTACGATATGGGTAATCTTGCATCCAAGGTAATTTCTTTGGCAGGTATCGAAAAATCCGATATTAAGGCTATCGGTATCGGTTCCCCCGGAACACCTGACAACAAAGAAGGTGTTTTGGTATATTCCAACAATCTTCCATTTAATATGGCTCCTATGCGTAAGCTGATTAAAGAAGTCATCGACCTCCCGGTTTATATAGATAACGATGCGAACTGTGCCGGTATGGCAGAAGCAGTATCAGGTGCGGCTAAGGGCACAAAAGAATCCGTAACGATTACAATCGGTACCGGAATCGGTGCAGGCGTAATCGTAAACGGCAGAATCTATTCCGGTTTCAACCAGGCAGGTTCCGAATTCGGTCATACTGTTTTGGTATCTGGCGGTGTTCCTTGTTCTTGCGGACGAAAGGGTTGCTTCGAAGCATATAGTTCTGCAAGCGCTCTTATCAGAATGACAAAAGAGGCAGCAGAGAAAAATCCTGATTCGCTTTTGAATGACGTAATTAAAGAAGAAGGAAAGATTAACGCCAAGATTGCTTTTATTGCTAAGAGAAGAGGCGACAAGGTTGCTTCCGATGTAATAGATACATATATCGAATATTTGTCCGACGGTCTTGCAAATGCAATTAATACATTTATGCCTGAGGTTCTTGTTATCGGAGGCGGTGTTTGTAACGAGGGCGATCCTCTTTTGCTTCCTCTTCGTGAGAAAACTTTGTCCAAGCCTTACTTCGGTCCGGGCGTTAAAAAGACAGAGATTAAGATTGCCGAGATGGGTAATGATGCAGGCATCGTAGGCGCAGCCATGATGGGTAAGTCCTGTTTTGAGGACGGTATCAGAGGCTGATAAGATGTCTTATCGCGTGCTACTTACATGTGAATACGACGGAACCGATTTTGTAGGTTTTCAGCATCAGGAGAATCAACGATCCGTACAAGATGAGCTTTCCAAGGCGCTTCGTGCCGTTTTCGGTGAGGAAATTGCCGTAACGGGATGTTCGAGAACGGATTCCGGTGTTCACGCAAGGGGCCACGTAAGTCATTGCGACGTTCCGATAAAGATTCCTGAGGATAAGCTTCCGTATGCGTTAAACAGTTTTCTTCCGAGCGATTTGGCCGTAAAGAAAGCGCAGTACGTGAGGGACGATTTTTCCGCGAGATTTGACAACAACGGCAAACGTTACTGCTACAGAATTTACAAAGGTTCAGTGAGAAGTCCTCTTATAGCAAGGTATTCCTATCATGCTCCGTACAATCTCGACATCTCGAAAATGCAAAAAGCCGCAACGTATTTTGCAGGTGAGCATGATTTTGCGGCATTTTGTGCAGCCGGCGGTTCACAGATTACGACCGTTCGTAAAATAAATTATGTTAAAGTATGCGAATCTCCCGAAAACACTGATTTGATAGAAATCGAAGTTTCCGGCGAAGCTTTTCTTTATAATATGGTAAGAATTATCGCAGGGACCGTTTTCGAGGTGGGAATCGGCAAGATAAATCCTGATGATATTCCCGATATTATTTCATCATGCAATCGAAAACGTGCAGGTAAAACACTTCCTGCATCAGGACTTACTTTGGAAGAAGTTTTCCTCAATATATAAGAATTAAGACAGTTTAAGATATGTTAAAGTGTTCGTAAAGTCCCTTTAATCGGCATTCTTTTTTGCTATAATCTCTATAACGCAAAGGAAATTGCGTATGGAAAGGAGATGGATAGTATGCCGATGTGGCTTATATGGATTTTACTCATGCTGGTATTTCTCATATTTGAAGCGGCAACGATGGGTCTTACTACAATTTGGTGCGCAGTCGGTTGCTTGGTTGCTTCTGTTTTGGCGACCTGTGGTGCTCCGATGTGGGCGCAGATTGCAACGATGGTGACAATTTCCGTTATTCTTTTCGTGCTGTTTTTGGTTTGGATCAAACCGAAGATGGCTGATTTAAAAAAAACGGAGAAGGTACCTACCAATGCCGATCGGATTATCGGAGAAGAAGGCATAGTAACAGAAGATATCGTTCCGATTGAGAACAAGGGACAAATAAAGGTTATGGGCCAGGTTTGGAGCGCCCAGGCCGAACACGTAATCCCCGAAGGCTCATTAATAAAGGTTACGGGTATAAACGGTGTTCACGCTACAGTAAAGGTTTTAGAATACAGTAAGATAAATAAAGGAGAATAAGTTATGGGACCGTTAGGCGTTATTTTAATTATCATTGCAGTTATTGTTTTCTTGATTGTAATTACAAACGTAAAGATTGTACCACAGGCTACAACCAAGATTATTGAAAGATTCGGTGCATACCACAAAACATGGGATACAGGTATTCACCTTAAGGCACCTTTTATCGACAGAGTTGCGAAGACCATTTCTCTTAAAGAGAAAGTTGCAGATTTTGCTCCTCAGGCAGTTATCACAAAGGATAACGTTACAATGCAGATTGATACGGTAGTGTTCTATCAGATTGTAGATCCGAAGCTTTATACATACGGAATTGAGCGTCCGATTACCGCTATCGAGAATCTTTCCGCTACAACACTTCGTAACATCATCGGTGATTTGGAACTTGACCAGACTTTGACAAGCCGTGATATCATCAACACAAAGATGAGAGCTATCCTTGATGAAGCAACGGATCCTTGGGGTATTAAGGTTAACAGAGTTGAGCTCAAGAACATCATGCCGCCTCGCGAGATTCAGAACGCCATGGAGAAGCAGATGAAAGCTGAGCGTGAGAAGAGAGAAGCTATTCTCGTTGCAGAAGGTAAGAAGGAAGCAGCTATCCGTGAGGCTGAAGGTGAGAAGGAAGCAGCTATTCTTCGTGCAGAAGCTAAGAAGGAAGCAGCTATCCGCGAGGCCGACGGTCAGGCTCAGGCTATTCTGATGGTTCAGGAAGCTACAGCCAAGGGTTTGCAGATGATTAAGGACGTAGGTGCCGATGAAGGCCTTATCGCTATAAGAGGTCTTGAAGCTTTCGAGAAGGCAGCCGACGGCAAAGCTACCAAGATTATTATTCCTTCAGAGATTCAGGGCCTTGCAGGTCTTGCTACATCCATTAAGGAAATCGTTTCCGAAGATTCCGGCAAGAAGCAATAACGTTAAAGCTTCTTTTGAATTGTAATAAACACGTAAATGGAAAACCTCCGCACCGTCTGATATAATTTTCAGAGGTCGGAGGTTTTTGCGTGTGCAATTTATTTTCGAGAAATCATATGAATTGAAAGGGGATTATTATGTCAAATCCTATCGTAACAATAAAAATGAAAAACGGCGGAGAAATCAAGGCAGAGCTTTATCCTGAAATTGCTCCGATTTCCGTTCAGAACTTTATCAAACTTGCAGGCGAAGGTTTTTATAACGGACTTATTTTCCACAGAGTAATTCCGGGCTTTATGATTCAGGGCGGTTGTCCTAACGGAACCGGAATGGGCGGTCCGGGCTACACGATTAAGGGTGAATTTTCCGCGAACGGTGTAGCCAACTCTTTGAAGCATACACGCGGCGTTCTTTCTATGGCTCGTGCCATGAATCCTAATTCTGCAGGAAGCCAGTTCTTTATTATGCATCAGGATGCTCCGCACCTCGACGGACAGTATGCCGCTTTCGGTAAGGTTATTTCGGGTATGGATGAAGTTGATAAGATTGCATCCGTAAGAACAGACTATAACGATAAGCCTCTTGAAGATCAGGTTATCGAGGTAATGACTGTCGAATTATGACGATTAAATATCGTACGTTTTATATTGCTTCAACAGCATATTTATGTTTACCGATTTTGATATTCTTTATCGGCTTTCTTAAAGCGGTTTTTGCTGCCGCTTTTGGTTTGTTGCTTATTTTGGGTGCGGTGTTGGCTGTAAGAAGACTTTCGGTAAACAAAGCCCCTGATGGTTTGGGCGCAAAAGAAGTATTTATCGACACAAAAACACTGATAGTTTCGGCCATTATTTTCATTCTTTGGTGCTTTATTGCCGGTATCGGCGGCATAATGTGGCAAACGTACGATTTTTGTGTACGAAATGCAGTGATGAACGATTTGGTGGAGCTTAAGTGGCCTTTATTTTACGACATGTCACTTCAGCAAAATCCGGAAGTTCAAGCGTATTTTGGTGACGGTACGTTTGCTTTTGTATATTACGTAACGTATTGGATGGTGCCTGCTTTGGCAGGTAAAGTTTTCGGTATTACGGTAGGAAGAATAGTACTTCTTTTATGGAGTGTTCTCGGAATACTTCTTGCTTTCATCGGCGTTTCTTTTATAAATAAAAAAGCAACGCTGATTACGGCATTGATTTTTGTTTTCTTCTCGGGAATCGACATATTGCCTTATGCCGTTCGAATTATGTTAAACAGAGCGGACAATGTTTTCAGTGCCGAAGGTTATGCCGAGTACTTCACGTTTTGCAGTAATACCACTTCGGTTTTCAATGTTTTTAATCAGGTAATTCCTGTATGGCTCATAGTAACGATGCTTATGACATGTGACGGAAGGGATACCGGATTTACCGGTGCATTGACATTCTGCTATTCTCCGTGGGGTACGCTTACCGTATTTCCGATAGCTATATATTCACTTATTAAGAAGGCTCGCGAGATGAGACTCAAGGGCAAAGGACTTAATACCGTATTATCCGTGAATAACATTCTGGTTCCGACCGTCTTGGTAATAGTATTCGGAACTCTTTATATGGCAGGAAATTCAGCAACTTCGCTTAAAGGTTTCATTTTTGAGTTTTATCCTGTTGGAAGTATTGTGATTCGATATTTATTGCTTATGGTTTTTGATTTGTTGCCGCTTGTTCTGCTGCTATATAACGATTACAAAAAGAACGGATATTTCTTGGTTGCTACGGCAATTCTGGCGCTGTTGCCGTTTTACAGAATTACATTTTGGAATGATTTTAATACCAGAGGTTCCATGGCACCGCTTTTTGTTCTTTGCATTATGTTGTGTGGGACAGCCGAGAATAAATTGTTTGACAGAAACACTAAAGGCAAGGCTAAGCAGAAGCTTAAGACGGCACAGGCGACATTCCTTTTGGTGATGTTTTTAGGAGGTCTTACGGGACTCGGATGCATTTTTGAAGGTGTAATTAATACGCTTACCGGTGCCGAAACTGCGGCAAACGGAATAGGTTCCTTCGGTAATATTGCCGATGCCAACTACATGTACATCGTTGAAGAGCAATTTTTCGTGAAAGATTATTGTGACAGTCTTTATTTCAAATACTTGTCAAAATAGAGGGGGAAGTATGACGATATTAAGTAATTCCGGGAAATCGGAGCGACGGAATAATATATTCGTGTATTTGTTTTGTATTTTATCGGCCGGTCTTTTTCTGACGATATGTTCCAGAAGCTCTTTTTTGTATCCGATGAACGATTGGTGTGATGTTCAGATGTATTTTACTGTCGGTAAATCGGTTTTTAACGGCAGAGTGTTGTACAGAGACATTTACGAACAAAAAGGTCTGATTGTTTCAGTTATATACGGACTTGCGTATCTTATTTCCGACTCCACATTGATCGGCGGTTATATTATTGAAATTTTGTCACTTTCATTTCTGTCATATCTCGGATACAAAACCGCGAAACTTTTTGATTGCGGGAAGTGCAGTATACTTATTGTTCCGCTGATACCTGCTATAACGGTTATGAGTTGCTATTCATTTATGCAGGGCGGTTCATCAGATGAAATCATGATGCCGTTTGTGTATCTCCCGTTATACTACCTGATTAAGTCCTGCAAGACGCGTAAGTCCATTATTCCTTGCGGTAAGGACATCTACATTATCGGTGTTTGTGCAGGATTGGTTTTATGGTGCAAGTATAATTCTTTGGCTATATTTCTCGCATATGTGGTGGGGATAACCGTTTTTGCCATAGCGAAAAAGCAAGGCAAAGAGTGGCTTTCTGCAGCGGGAATGTTTTTGTTGGGTGTGGTAACGGTAACTGTTCCGGTGTTGATCTATTTTGCTGCAAATCATGCTTTGGGCGATATGTTTACGGCTTATTTTTATAATAACATTTTCCATTACCAGAGCGGAGATAACTCTATCGGTTTTAAAGTAGCTCTTGCGATGGTCGCATTGATTGATTTTGCAAGATATAACCTTATAGCAGCTTTGTTTATTATCGCAGGATTTACATATTTCCTCTCCGAAGTCCGCCAAGGCAAAACTGCGTTCGGATTAACGGGTCTTTTTATGTATGTTATGGTTACATATTCTGTTTACGGATTGGGAAGGTTTTTCTCGTATTACACCGTATCCTCATTGCCTTTGGCAATTCCGGGAATTTGTATTCTTCTTTCTTTCATGAACGGAAAATTAAAGAAAGAAACCAAACAGGCAATAATCAGTGCAGCAAGTGTTGTTACTTGCCTTATTCTTACAGGTCTTAGCTACTTTATTTCGGATAATACGTTTTATATGAAGTATAAAAAAGAAGATATATGGCAGTACCAATTTGCGGCTATTGTAAATCAGTCAGAAGATAAAACCGTATTGTCTCCGAATTTCCTTGATGAAGGAATATACACTTTAACCGGAACTTTCCCGGAGCAAAAATTCTACTGTGCTTTTAATGTTGATTCAGAAGAAATGTACAGAGAAATTCAAGAAAATCTTGAGAACGGTACCACTAAGTATTTGGTGGTTCACGCAGAAATAGATCCATCGTTTGAGAAAAACTACACAATGATAGCTCACGTCAAAACCTTTTATGAGCACGAAGATGTTCCGATGGATTATTATCTCTATGAGAGAAATTGGTAAAACTTACTTCTCTTTATTGTCTTTAATATTGGTATCGGCAGTTATATAAATCGGTCGACTCTTTACCTCAAGGTACGTTCTTCCGATATATTCCCCCAAAACACCCAAAGCCATAAGGATAAGTCCGCCGATGAAAAGAATAAAGCAAAGAAGTGACGGGTAACCGGGTACGGCATCAAATACTCTTAAGATGATAGCTCTTATGAAGTAGTAAATCATATAAACGAATGCTGCGAAAGCAGAGGCAAAGCCGCAATACGTGGCAAGTCTCATAGGCGCAATTGTGAACGCTACGATACCGTCGATAGCATAGCGGAAAAGTTTCCAGAAACTCCATTTTGTCTCACCTGCGACACGTTCCACATTCTCATGTTCTAGCCATTTTGTACGGAAACCTACCCAAGCGAAAATACCTTTTGAGAATCGTTGTTTCTCCCCTAAGGATAAAATAGCATCAACCACAATTCGTTTCATAAGTCTGAAATCTCTTGCGCCATCGGCGATTTCAACTTCACACATTTTGTTGATGAGCTTATAGAATGCTCTTGCAAAGAAACTTCTGATGACAGGTTCGCCTTTGCGGGTTACACGTCTTGCGGCAACTATGTCGCATTCGTCTTTATCCAAAGCATTAATCATTTCAGGTATTAAGCTCGGAGGATCTTGCATATCTGCATCCATTATGGCAATATAATCCCCTTTTGCCTGTTGCATTCCTGCAAACATAGCGGCTTCTTTTCCGAAATTTCTTGAGAAGGAAAGATACTTTACAGTTTTATCGGATTCGGAGAAACCTTTGATTACTTCCAAGGTTTTATCTTTGCTTCCGTCATTAACGAAAAGAAACTCAAAGTCTTTGTCTTTAACAGAATCTCTGACTTCACAAAGTGCTTTATAAAGAAAAGGAAGAGCTGCCTCTTCGTTATAGCATGGAACAATTAAACTGATAAGCATAATGGTATCTCCGTAGTTTGTAGAATATAAACGATAACTGTATTATAATATATTTTGCTTTAATTATGTATTGTAGAAGCAAATATGATTGATTCGCGACAGGAGAAGCTATGAAGGAAATTACATCCATATCAGCAAAAGATGCCCGAAACAGGAATCATTCCGGATCACAGAAATCCTTAAATGTCGGATTTTATAAAGACAGACGATTTTTATTTCCGTTGTTGGCTTTTTTTATAACGGCAGCATTATTTATCGTGTCTTGTTTCTTCTTTAATGTCGCACCTTTCGGAAACACACATATTTTATGCAGTGATTTGAAAGCACAATATGCACCGTTTCTTTCTATGTGGAAACACCATATTTTGAAATTGGATTTTAATCATTTACTGGAATCATTATCGTATTCGTTTGATTTAGGTTCCGGCAAAAACTTTATCGGAACATTTGCATATTATTTGGCAAGTCCTTTGAATTTTTTGCTGTTTCTTTTTAACGATGAGACTTTGTATAACGGTATTATAGTGCTGATTACGCTGAAACTTTCGTTTTCGGCATGTTTTATGTGTATGTTCCTTCAGCGAAAAGCTGAGAATCATAACCGAGCTTGGCCGATTCTTTTGGGAATCATATATGCGTTTTCATCTTACACCATGATTTTCATGTTTAACGTTATGTGGCTTGACGGATACATGTTGCTTCCTCTTCTTTTGCTTTTTATTGAAAAGTTTTTGGAAGACGGCAAGTATAAGGGAATTGTGCCGGTATTGGTGGTTCTTTTCATTGCCCAGTTCTACATAGCTTATATGGTAGGAGTGTATTCGTTCCTCTATCTTGTTGTCAGAATTTACGAGAAAATTAAGATTGAAGGTACGATGAATCGAAAACAGGCACTGAAGAAAGCAGGTAAATTTATTGTTACAGCTTTGATTTGTGCCATGATTTCGGCTGTGGTTCTGTTTCCGGCAGCTTTTGATATTTTGTCGAATTCGGATGTTACATCAGATTCCGAGACCAATAAAGTCGATGTAGTAACATTGAAGGCTATCAGTGTTCCGGATCAGATATTTTTGGGTTCTGCAGGCGATTTCTCTGAAGTTTTGCCGCAGAATCCGCCTTATATTTTCTTGAGCCTTTTGGTTACTTCTGCTGTAGCAGTGTATCTTGCAAGTGATTTTTTCAAAGGAAAACAGAAAAATCTGTATTTGGTATGTATTGTTGCCATGTACGTATTTTTCGCGGTGGATGCAATAGATATTTTCTGGCAGGCTTTCGATCATCCTAACTGGTTCTGGCACAGGTACAGTTTTGTTTTCTTTCCGTTTATGCTGACTATTGCCTTGAAAGTGTTGGAAAATGCAAAGAATATATTAAACAAAGATATCAAGAAAGCATATCTGGTCCTTCTTGCGCTTTTATTTGCAGCCCAGAGTTTTGGTAAAATGAAGGACAATGGGTTGTTTTTTGTTTTAAATGTAGTGTTTTTAAGTGCTATTATGCTGTTCTATTCATTCTTAAAGCGAGAGAAGTGGCCGCAAGCAATAAAAAACATGCAAAAGTTGTCGGCATTCTTCATTTGCTTATTTGTTGTTTGTGAAACGGTATTTATTAATCCATCCCTTTCGGCGGGTCTGGCTTCCTTAAGAAACATTTCTTCGGCAGAAGATTATACCTCTTCGGCTTCTGCAATAATCACTTTTGCAGATGCTGCAAAAAAATCCGGAACAGGTGAAAGAAGCGAGTTTGAATATGTTGTTCAAAAGGATATGAATAACAGAGTTACTTCAAGAGAAACAGCCGGAATAGCTTCTTATATGGGTACTTCGCTGTTTAACACCGCATCAAACAAACCATACCATCGCTTTTTGAAACAACTCGGGTACAGAGTTAATTATAATTACTTTTTTGCTGAGTACGCATATGCGTCCAAACCTGTGGATATGTTTTTCTCCATAGACACGGTTTTTACCGAATCGGAGTATTCGGAGGCCAGATTTATTACAGAGGATTTTTTTGATGCAGGTTACAATTTGTATGCCTATTCCGATTGTTTGCCGATGGGTTTTGCTGTTTCAAACGATGCGAATGATTTTGATTTCTACCGACTTGAAACAGATGTAAACGATAAGAATTACTTTATGCTTCAAAATGATTGGTATGCTTCAATGTTTCCGTCATTTACGGAGAATTTCTATAATATTTACGACAAATCTTCAATTGATTTTGAATATCTGAACGGTGAGGCATTAGATTTAACAACTTACGGATATGAGAATAAAATGAATGAACTCTATTTGGATTCGCTCGGTCAAGAAAGTGAGGCTGAATACGGCTTAAATACTAACCGTATCTACAGAGTAAATGACAAAATTCCGATAATAATGAATATATCTTTTACAGCTGAGCATTCGGGTGAACATTATGTTAATGTCTCGGTACCGGGTATTTTGGATGATATACAACTTATTGTAGATGGTGAAAAAATACAAGATGAGGGCGGTAACAGTCCATATTCTCTTATTTATCGTTTGGGTTATTTTGAGGCGGGAGACGAGGTTAGTTTCTCTTTTGCTTGCGACAAAAATTACTTCACTTATAATTCGTTCAATGTTGCTTACTTTGACGGAGATGCATTTGATTCAATGTTTGGCGAAATAAATAAGGACAGCGTTAAGTGCACTTCGCTCGAAAACGGTTATGTTACGATGACAACAGATATTTCGTCAGACGAAATAGTTCTTACGAGTATTCCATACGAGAAAGGCTGGACGCTTTATATAGACGGTGTCGAAACTGAAATCACGCCTTACCAGGATGCGTTGATATCCTTTAATCCGGGAACCGGCAGTCATAACATTGAACTTAAGTTTGTAGCACCGGGTCTTAAGATCGGCATTGTTGTTTCGGCTGTAGGAATTCTGTTATTGGCAGTTGTCGGAATATACGATATTACTTTGGGTAAGAATAAGAAAAAAGATATAACAGTTAACAAATAACGGAGGTAATTTATGGATTACAAAACAATTTATGAGATTTGGAGCAACTCTCCTTTCTTCAACGATTCCACAAGACAGGAATTGGCTGACATCAAAGGAGACGACAAGGAAATAGAGGAAAGATTTTATAAGAATCTTGAGTTCGGTACCGGCGGACTTCGCGGAGTTATAGGTGCCGGTACAAACAGAATGAACATCTATACCGTTGCAAAGGCTTCTGCAGGTCTTGCACAGTACATCATCTCAAACGGTGAAGAAGCAATGAAAAAGGGCGTAGCAGTATCCTTCGATTCAAGACACTTCTCACCTGATTTTGCAAAAGTTACGGCTTCTACGTTGGCCGCTTACGGTATCAAGGTTTATCTTTCCGATGAGCTTCGTCCTGTTCCGATGCTTTCATATTCTGTTCGTTATTTTAAGGCTTTCGCAGGCGTTATGGTTACGGCTTCTCATAACCCACCGAAGTATAACGGCTATAAGGTTTACGGCGAAGACGGCGGTCAGGTTACAACCGAGGCAGCAGCTTCAATTCTCTCATATATCGAGCAGTATGAGGATGTAAGAACAATCAAGATGATTCCTTATGAGCAGGCTTTGGAGACAGGTCTTATTGAGGTTTTCGGTGCAAATGTAGACGAAGCATACACAGATATGCTTACTAAACTTGTAATCGATCAGCCTTCAATTGACAAGAATTCCGACATGAGCATTGTTTATACTCCGCTTCACGGTTCCGGCAATAAGCCTGTAAGAAGAATTCTTGACCGCGTGGGATTTAAGAACGTTCATATCGTTAAGGAACAGGAACTTCCTGACGGAGCTTTCCCTACGGTAGTAACTCCTAACCCAGAGGATCCTGCAGCTCTTGCTATGGGTATTAAGCTTGCTAAGGAAACAGATGCTGCAATCGTAGTAGGTACAGATCCTGATTCCGACCGTGTAGGTGTTGCCGCAAGGACAGTTATCGACGGTGAGGTTACCTATAAGTCATTTACCGGTAATCAGATCGGTGTTATGCTTTTGGACTATATTCTTAACTCCAAAGTTGAGGCAGGTACATTGCCTGAGAATTCTTTCGCTGTTACGACAATCGTTTCCACGAAACTTGCAGGTCCTATCTGTAAGGCTTACGGTGTTGAACTTCAGGAGGTTTTGACAGGCTTTAAGTTTATCGGTGAGAGAATCAAGTTCGACGACGAGCAGGGTGATAAGCACTTCCAGTTCGGTTTCGAAGAGAGCTACGGTTATCTTTCCGGACTTGACGTTCGTGATAAGGATGCTGTTGTTGCAGTAATGCTTATCTGCGGTATGGCTGCTCAGTCCAAGAGTATGGGCGAGACACTTTTCGACAGACTCGAAAGAATCTATTCCAAGTACGGATATGGTTATGAGCAGGCTGTAAGCTTTACTCTCGAAGGTAAAGAAGGCCTCGAGAAAATCGGAAATGCAATGACTTCAATGCGTTCCGAATTAGAAGCTTGCAAGAACCTTGATGATGCATCTAAACTTATCGGCGGTCCTGCGGTTACAGCTGTTCGCGACTATAAGACATCCGTAAGATATGATTTTGCTTCCGATTCCAAGGATGAAATCAACCTCGTTAAGTCCAACGTTTTGCTTTATGAGTTGGGCGGCGAGTGCGGTATGGACTGGGCATGTGTTCGTCCTTCGGGTACAGAGCCTAAGCTTAAGATTTACTTCGGCTGCTACGCTAAGTCAAGCGAAGCTGCTACGGCAAGACTTGAGGAAGTAAAGGCACAGATGAGTGCTTTCGTTCAGGGTAAGCTTTAATGTACGAAGTTACCTTCAACGACAAAACTGTTAAGGTCAATACGAGCGTTTCTTTGTTCTCTCCGGAGGGGGCGGACAAAGGAACGCTTTCGATGTTAAAGCACGTGGATTTCTCGGAGGATGACATTTTGTGCGATTTGGGTTGCGGTGCGGGAATAGTATCGCTTGCGGCCTGCTGCTTCGGAGTTATGCCTTCGAATATCGTGATGACGGATGTGGATTTCGAGGCGACAAGAACCGCTTCGGAGAATATGAGACTTAACGGTTTTGACGGATTTACCGCCGTAACCGGAGATGCTTATACAGCCGTTAATCGGACGGGATTTACGTTAATTTTGTCTAATCCGCCTTATCATACGGACTTTAAGGTTGCGAAATCTTTCATAGAAAAGGGCTTTAACAGACTTTCGTTGGGCGGTAAGATGTACATGGTCACGAAGCGAAAAGACTGGTATAAGAATAAGTTAATCAGTATTTTCGGAGGCGTTAAGGTCTTTGAAGAAGACGGGTATTTTGTTTTCGAGGCCGAGAAACGTAAAGAAACTTATGCGGGCACCAAGCCCAAAAAGAAAGGTAAATAAGAGTGTCGGGTAAAGTTGCGTTTAACCTTCAACCTTTGGCATCCGGAAGTCTTACCGGAATAGGTTATTATACCCAAAACGTCATGAACGAGATTATTAAGTCGGGGAAATATCCTTCGGCCGAGTTTCAGGCGTTTGATTTTCTGGGACGCAACAATGCGGCTGATACTTTGACGGAGCGCATCTTCTTTAATGGCAACGAGAATATTAAAATTGTAAAGTCGATGCCTTTGGGAGCTTATATCAGAGCAGGAAAGGCAGGAAAGTTTTTTCCGTACGAGAAACTTTTAAAATCCGAAGCAGATTTAACGGTGTTTTTTAATTACCTTTCGCCTCAGGGGCTTACCGGCAAAAATATGATTACCATTTACGATATGGTAGTAGGCAGATATCCCGATACGATGGATGACCGTAACAGAAAACTCCTCGAACGACATCTTCAAAACTCCGCCGACAATGCGGAACATATAATTACTATTTCGGAGTTCTCGAGAAATGAAATAGCAGAGCAGCTTTCAATACCGAAGGATAAAATAAGTGTTGCATACTGCGGTGTCGACACGGATTTCTACTGTCCTTCAAACGATGATTCCGATAAGAAGATTGTAGGAAAGTATACCACTGACAAATATATCCTTTATGTTGGCACATTGGAGCCGCGAAAGAATATTCCGGTGCTTCTTGAAGCATTCAGACTCGTATCTTCGAAAAACCCATCCCTGAAACTTATTCTTGCAGGAAAACTCGGATGGCATTCCGAAGGAGTGTCACAAGCTATAGAAACGAGCCCCGTCAAAGACAGGATTATATTGACAGGATATATATCCGACGAAGAAAAAAGAGCACTTTACAGGAATGCGGAAGCGTTTGTATTTCCGAGCCTTTATGAGGGATTCGGTATGCCGCCGATTGAAGCTATGGCATGCGGAACAGGCTGCGTATGTGCCGATACTTCAAGTCTTCCGGAAGTAACCAAGGGCAACGCACTCCTTTTTCCTTCCGATGATTATGAAGAAGCTGCTTCATTAATTCAAAGAACGATTGAGATGAAGAACGATAATTCTCTCGAGACTGACAAGTTTATAAAGACTGCTTCCGAGTACAAATGGAAGAAAACTTCCGATGTTTTTATGAATGTTATTGACAGTTGCCTCAAATAAGCCTCTTCTTATGGGCGAAATGCTGATACTTAACATATATTTATTATGTTATAATCTATAAGTATTTTCGGATGTTTTAGGACATCATTATTTTTCGACCGATATAGGAGGTTTATTTTATATGAAAAAGGCATTGATTACCGGTATCACAGGTCAGGACGGATCCTATTTGGCAGAGTTCCTTCTTGAGAAGGGTTATGAAGTACACGGTATTACGAGAAGAGCTTCTCTTCCAAACACAGACAGAATCGTTGGAATTCTTGATAAGATTACCCTTCACGACGGTGATTTGAGTGATTCTTGCAGCCTTGTTCGTATTGTTAATATGGTTAAGCCTGACGAGATTTATAACTTGGCCGCTCAGAGCCACGTTCAGGTAAGTTTTGATGTTCCTGAGTATTCAGGTGATATTGATGCCATCGGTGTATTGAGACTTCTCGAAGCAATCAGAATCTGCGGACTTGAGAAGACATGTAAGTTCTACCAGGCATCTACTTCCGAGCTTTACGGTAAGGTTGAGGAAGTTCCGCAGAAGGAAACAACACCTTTCCATCCTTATAGCCCATATGCAGTAGCTAAGCAGTACGGATTCTGGACAGTTAAGGAGTATCGTGAGGCATACGGCATTTTCGCTGTAAACGGAATTCTCTTTAACCATGAGTCTGAAAGACGTGGCGAGAACTTTGTTACACGTAAGATTACAAGAGCAGCAGGCAGAATCGCTTGCGGTCTTCAGGATAAGCTCCAGCTCGGTAACCTCGACAGTAAGCGTGACTGGGGTTATGCAAAAGATTATGTTGAGTGCATGTGGCTCATTATGCAGCACGATACACCTGATGATTTCGTAATCGCTACAGGTGTTCAGCACACAGTAAGAGAGTTTACGACACTTGCATTTGCTCATGACGGTATCGAACTCGAGTGGAAGGGCACAGGCCTTGACGAGAAGGGTATCGATAAGAAGACAGGTAAGGTTTTGGTAGAGGTTAACGAAGCTTGGTACAGACCTACCGATGTTGATAATCTCTGGGGTGATCCTACAAAGGCTAAGACAGTTCTCGGTTGGAATCCACAGAAGACTTCTTACGAAGAACTTTGCGCTATCATGGCAGAGTATGACTTGAAGCTTGCTAAAGAAGAAGCAGCTAAGGCATCTTTATGAGAAAAGCGCTTATAACGGGCAGTGAAGGTTTTGTAGGAGGTTACCTTAAGAAGGAACTTTCCGATAACGGCTACGATGTTTACGGAGCCGATGTTGTCGTAAGCGAAGAAGCTGATAAAAGCGGCAAAGTTTTTAAAATCGACATGCTTGATTATGAGAGTACGTTTTCGATAATAGACAAAATCAAACCTGATATCATTATTCACCTTGCAGGACAGGCTAATGTTGCCGCATCCTGGAAAATTCCTCAGAAAACCATGCAGATTAACGTCATTGCGGCGATTAATCTTATGGAGGCCGTAAGGAACGTGAATTCTGATATCAGAATTGTTTTGGTCGGTTCTTCCGACCAATACGGCAAACTTCTTGAGAAGGGTGTCGATGTAAAAGAGAGTATGGAAACTCACCCGGAAACTCCTTATGCAGTCTCAAAAAAGGCACAAGAAGAGATGGCCGGTATTTATGTTCGCGCATACAAGATGAATGTTTGTATGACCCGTTCTTTTAATCACGGCGGTGCGGGACAAAAGAAAGGCTTTATGATCCCCGATTTTGCTTCGGGAATCGTTGATGTCGAGCGCGGAAATCAAGATGTTGTTCGCGTCGGAAATCTTGAGTCAAAGCGCGATTTTACACATGTTAAAGATGTGGTAAGAGCCTATAGGCTCATAGCAGAGAAAGGTAAGACCGGAACCGTGTATAACGTAGGTTCGGGTACCGCAGTCAGTGCAGCTTCGATTTTGGATAAGCTTATTTCCATGGCCGGTTGCGAGATTAAAGTTGAGCAGGATCCTTCGAGACTTCGTCCGAGCGATACCCCTGTAATTTGCTGCAACCACGATCTCCTTACGGAAGATACGGGCTGGACTCCGCTTTATTCAGTCGATGATATCGTGAAAGATACCTTGGACTACTACAGAAAACAGAACTGAGATTTTATATGGGAACAATTAAAGAATTATTTGAATACCGCGAGATGATTCGTATGCTCGTGCGAAAAGAATTGAGAGGCCGTTATAAGGGCTCCGTTCTTGGTTTTGCATGGACATTCATTAATCCGCTTTTACAATTGGCAGTTTATACTATCGTTTTCTCGAAAGTAATGAGATCGGGACTTGACGACTACTATTTGTTCCTTTTTGTTGCACTTATTCCATGGCTTGCAATGGCCAACTCCGTTACGGGAGCATCATCCTGTGTTCAGGCTCAGAAAAATCTTGTAACGAAGATTCACTTCCCGCGTCAGGTACTCCCGATTACGGTTGTTGTAACCAATTTCGTTAACATGCTTTTGTGCATGATAGTCGTACTTATCGTATGCGCTATTGCCAAAGGCCTTAATTTACTGGTGCTTTGGTATCTTATACCTACGGTTTTAATCGAGTTTATTTTGGCTTTGGGTATTGCTTTTATTGTAGCGGGCATTACTCCTTATTTCAGAGACCTTGAGTATATTTTAAGCATTATCGTTATGGCTTGGCAGTTCCTGTCACCTGTAATGTATGACCTTACAACTCTTGGAAGCGATGTGGATCAATTTGTAATAAACATGTTTAACATGAATCCTATGACACCTGTTATTACGGCTTACCGTGACATTTTGTACTATAAGCAGGCACCGCAGATGTATACCATGCTTTGGGCTTTGGGTATGGGACTTCTGTTTATCGTTGCCGGTTGGTTCGTATTTTCCAAACTTGAGAAACATTTTGCGGAGGAACTTTAATGGGCGCTATAGCAAGAGGCAAGTCCTTCAAAGACGATGTTGTTATTTCGGTTAAGGATATAAAGAAGAGTTTCAGAATTTACTTCGATAAAGGCACCAGCCTTAAGGAGAAACTTCTTTTTAAGAATCGTAACAAGTATGTAAATCACCAGGTTTTGGACGGTATAAGTTTCGAAGTAAAAAAAGGTGAAGCCATTGGACTTATCGGAAGTAACGGTTGCGGTAAGAGTACTACGCTTAAGATGCTGTCGCAGATTATGTATCCTGATTCCGGAAGCATTGAGATGAAGGGAAGAGTCTCTGCTCTTATTGAGCTCGGTGCAGGTTTCCACCCTGATATGAGCGGCCGCGAAAACATTTACACCAACGCTTCCATTTTCGGATTAAGTAAAAAAGAAGTAGATCTTTGTATCGACGATATTATTGCATTCTCAGAACTCGGTGAATTTATCGATAACCCCGTAAGAACTTATTCTTCGGGTATGTATATGAGACTTGCTTTCTCGGTTGCAATAAATGTTAAGGCGGATATCCTTCTCGTAGATGAGATTTTGGCAGTAGGCGATGCCGCTTTCCAGGCTAAGTGTTTTAACAAGATGCGAGAAATCAAGGCTAACGGTACGACAATTGTTATCGTATCTCACGCATTAAGTCAGATTGAGCAAATTTGCGAGCGTTCCATTTGGATTAAAGACGGTCACATAAAGATGGAAGGTATCCCGCGTGAAGTTCATGCAGAGTATATGAAGTTCATGAGCGAGAAAACCGAAGAAGCTTATCAGGCAGAAGACGAGCGTGCGAAAGCCGCTAAGGAAGCAAAAGAGGCAGTTTCTGACGATAACGTTGAGAAAAGTGCTTCTGAAGAAAGCACCGAGACTGTTTCCGAAGATAAGAACAGATGGGGAAGTAAAGAGGCAGTATTTACTCAGATAAGGCTCTTAAATTCTGCAGGTGACGAATGTGACGTTTTCGAGAGCGGAGACGATTTGACAATTGAGATTTCATATGAAGCTAAACGAAAAATCGATGATGCGGTTGTAGGTCTTGCGGTATACAGAAATGATCAGCTTCATGTGTACGGAACAAATACATTGATTGACCACGAGGGCAGCGTGACGCTCGAAGGAAAAGGTGTTATGTATTTGAAACTCAAGCACTTGCCACTATTAGCCAATAAATATACAATTGATTTAGCGTTCCATAAACCTGACGGTTTCGCGTATGATTTCTGGAGAGATATATGTTCTTTCAGAGTAAAGAGCAATACCGAAGATGTCGGTTCGACACGTATAGAGCACGAATGGATACTGAAGGATTGTAAGTAATGCCTGAACAAGATGCAAATAACATAAATAAAGCCAACGGTCCAACACCTTCAAAAGGTGGTATTCGTCGTTGGTTTTCTTGTTTTTTAAAACTTCCGCGTAAACTAGACGAACAAAACGCCAAGCTTAACGAGTTAACACAAAGAACAGAGGAACTTGCATCCGAGAACGCTAAACTTAACAAACTTAATTCGGAACTAACGGAAGATAACGCAGCTTTAAGAGAATATATTACATCGGTAGATAAGCTTTCAGGTTCTCTTTCTGCTCGCTTGGACTCGGACGAGACAACAATCGTTGCAATTTCTCAAAGAATGGATTTATCCGAGAACACCATCAAAGAAAGACAGGATGCATCTGAGAATGTTTTCAGAGAAAGACTTGATGCATCAGATGCAACTATTCATGCAATTTCCGATCGCATGGACGATATGGATAACAGATACGGTGCACGAATTGATTCAGCAGAGAATCGTGAGAATGCTATTCAGGCTTTGGCTGAGGCAAACAGAAAAGATATTATCGGAGTATCTGAGCATTTGGGTTCGGCGGAATCTTCTCTCAAAGCAGATATTTCCACTATTCATACAGATGTAGAAAAGATAAATGGAGACATATCTGTTTCAAACGAACAAATAAGCGTTACTAGAGAAAACATGCGTCTTATTCAAGACAATCTATATACCGCTGACGGGCTCAGTGAACTTCGCTCAAAACTTACGCAGGTTCCAGCTTTTTGGGGAAATCGTGACAGGATTCATTATTCTTCGAATACGGCAGTTTTCACATGTATGTTTAATACGAACAGCGGTGATATTTATATTGGTGACTATACTTTTGCGGGAAGCAATGTCAGCATTCTTGCGGGCACTCACAATATGCGTTTTACGGATGTTGTAAGAAGAGAATTAACCCCTGAGAACGGTTGTGATATCCATATCGGAAAGGGAGTATGGCTTTGTTCGAATTCTGTGATTTTGGGACCTTGTACTATTGGAGATAATTCAGTAATTGCAGCAGGAAGTGTTGTAGTTCCGGGAACGACAGTTGAACCAAACTCTGTATACGGCGGTGTTCCTGCCAAGAAAATTAAAAGTCTTGACGGTGAGTTATTGTTGCCTGATGAGGAAAGTCTTTTGACTGTTGATAATTTACCGGAAGAAGGTAATGTTCGTTTTGCTTTCAATTGGCACGGCGCAGATCAGCTTGTGTTCTCAGACGGCACGAAAGTCAGCGGTCAGTGGATGAGCAGCAACAAGTCAACGGCTTTACTTATCGGTAATGACGAACCGTTGAAACTTCATGTATATTGCCCTGTTGCAGTAAAGAAAAACTTTGCTTTTAAATTGTCGTTCAAAGGAGAGGAGTACTCTTATGAGTTTACTTCCGATGAATTAACGATTGAATTGGATAAAATAAGTAAAGGAAGGTTAGCCGAGATTAATTTTGAGATTTCTGAAACGTGGACTCCGAAAGATGAGTTCGGTTCTTCAGATTTTAGAAAACTTGGTGCTTTTGTAGGTTATTAAGCAAATGAAAAAGATAGGTTTTGTTATCCCGTGGTATGCTGATGATATTCCGGGCGGTGCCGAGATGCTTCTTCGCGGAATGGCTAAAAATCTCACGGCACGCGGAATTGAGTTGGAAGTTCTTACTACCTGTGTTAAGGAATTCGGTGCGGATTGGAACGAGAACTACTATAAGCCGGGAAAGGATACTTCCAAGTTCGGTTTTGACATAATCAGATTTCCGGTAAGAAAAAGAGACACGGCAGCATTTGATTACATAAATTTGCTTCTTATCGACGGTCACAAGATTAATGATGACCAGCAGGAAACCTTTATGGAGGAGATGGTTAATTCTCCTAAGCTTTATGACTATATAAAAGAGCATAAGGACGAGTATTCGTATTTCGTATATACACCATATATGTTTGGACCTACATATTACGGTTCCATGGTATGTCCCGAGAAAGCCGTTCTTATACCGTGTTTTCATGACGAGGCATATTTCCATATGGAAATTTTCTGCGATATGTATTCAAAGGTAAAAGGCTTGGTATATAACGCAAGACCGGAATACGAACTTGCTAACAAGTATTACGATCTCGAAAACATGAACCAGATAGTTTTGGGTACCGGCCTTGATACCAAAATCGAAGGCAGAGCTGAGCGTTTTATTAAGAAGTTTAAGATTACGGATCCGTTCATCATTTATGCCGGTCGTAAGGATGTCGGTAAGAATGTCGATACTTTGATTAAGTACTTCGGAGAGTATTTGCTTCGTAAGGAAAATGCAGGAAAGAAATCCAATTTGAAACTGGTATTAATCGGCGGCGGAAAGATTGATATTCCTGAAGATTATAAAGACTCGATTATTGATTTGGGATTTGTTTCCATCGAAGAAAAATACGATGCGATGGCTGCGGCAAAGTTTCTTTGTCAGCCGTCCAAAAACGAGAGTTTCTCGTTCGTTATTATGGAGAGCTGGCTTTGCGGAAGACCTGTTTTGGTTCATGAGGACTGTAAGGTTACGCAGGATTTTGCTTTGCAGACTAACGGCGGTCTATGGTTTAAGGATTATTACGATTTTGAGGCTTGCACCGATTTCTATCTTGAGAATGAGGACAAGTGCAAGATTATGGCTGATACCGGTTGTGCGTACGTAAAAGAGAATTTTGATTGGGATGTAATTTGCACCCGTTTTATGGATTTTTTGGAAAAACTTGATTGACTAGAAGAGGAGATACATCATGTCTGAGAACAAGATTAACGTTGAAGAGATAATGAAGGAGATTCGAGAGAATATCGAGAAGTCCGGTGCCAAGGATATACCTTTGTCTTTTGCAGGTGAGACAGGTTCCGTTATGACTTCTGCCGGCGGCGACATCCTTCATGAGGCAAATGAATATTTTAAGACTCATTATCAGATTGAACCTTACGGACCTATCACGGGAAATCCTATTAAGGTTTTCATTAAAAGAGCAGTAAGAAAATCATCTTCCTTTATTGTTAAACCGATAGTAAGTCAGCAGAACAATCTCAATTTCCATTTCTGGAAGGTTTCGGAAGCAGTAGAAATTCAGCGTGCTCAGGTTGAAGATATGAAACGAACAGTGGCCGAACTCGAAGAGAAGGTTGCCCTTTATGAGAAGGAGCACAAGAAATGAGAAACGCAGGTCAGAAGGTTAAGGAAAGAATTTCCTATGTAAAAGACATGGAACCCGTAAGACTTCCGATGCAATTCGAGAAGGTTATGGTTTTCGGGTTTCTCGAAAGCAATTCCGAAGAAGCGCAGTTTGAAGGCGTTTACAATAACGCGGCAAATCAGACTCATCTTCATTTCGAACGTGCAGGCAAAAAGCAGAAGCTTTCTCTTAAACTTTTCGGAAGTGCGATGTCGGATTTTATGAGAGAGCAGCAGCTTTTAAACGTCAAGTATCTTGAGGCTTTGGGTGAGTACAGAAAAGTTCTTGCGGAGCGAAGAGAATTGGTTACCAGAATCAATCAGCTAGCCAGCAAAGTACGTGAATTGGAGAGCGGAAAATGAAAGTAATTCAGATGTTAACTACTCTTGCTTACGGTGATGCGGTAAGTAATGACGCACGTGCCATTCAAAAACTTCTCACCGATGCAGGTTATAAGACGGCAATTTATGCGGATAATATCGATCCCCGTCTTGCAAAAAATCGCGGAATATATAATTGCGGAACCCTTCCGAAAACGAAGGAAGACGACATTATTTTGTATCATCTTTCAATAGGTTCGCGTCTTAACGAAGAAATCAAGAATTTCAAATGTCGCAAAATCGTTATCTACCATAACATCACTCCGCCGCACTATTTGGCACCGTTCAGCGGCGTAACCGCAGGCCTTTGCAAGCAAGGTTACGAGCAGACCGAAAGTCTGTGCGACACTTTCGATATGGGATTTTGCGATTCCGATTACAATCTTCAGGAGTTGCGCCGAATGGGATATAAGTGCCCGCTTTACGTTCGCCCGATTCTTATCCCTTTCGAAGATTACGAGCAGCCTGCCGATGAGGCAAAAATCGAAGAGATTAAGAACCTTCCTAAGGCACACAATCTTTTGTTCTTGGGTCGTATTGCCGCCAATAAAAAGCAGGAAGATTTAATTTCCATGCTTTATACATATAAGCAGATGTTTAAGGATGATCCGGTAAGACTTATCCTGGTAGGTTCGAGTTCGGGCATGGAGAAGTTTGAGGAAAAACTTATGAACTATGCCGAAATCTTGGGTGTAAAGGACGATGTTGTTTTTACGGGCCACGTTCCTTTTAAGCAGATCCTTTCATACTATAAGGCATGTGATTGCTTTGTTTGCATGAGCGAGCATGAAGGTTTTTGCGTTCCGCTCGTGGAGGCAATGTATTTCGATTTACCTATCGTGGCTTTAAAGACTTCTGCTATACCTTCTACTTTGGGCGGAAGCGGCGTACTCATCGAAAACAAGGACTACATGCAGATGGCTGCAGCCGTACATGAAGTAGTAAATGACGATGCTTTGAAGGAAGAAATTCTCGAAGATCAGAGAGAAAGACTTAAGGATTTTACATACGAAAGTGTATCTAAACTTCTTTTGGGCTATCTCGATGAATTTATTAATAAGGCGGACATTTGATTATGGCAAAGAGAAAAGTTTGTGTAGTAATTCAAAGATACGGCGAAGAAGTTAACGGCGGTGCCGAGGCTCTTGCACGTTTGTTGGCCGAGAGTTTGGTTAAGTGCCAGGGTTGGGACGTTGAGGTTGCAACCACAAAGGCTGTAGATTATGTTACCTGGAAGGACTATTACAAGAACGACGAAGAGACTTTAAACGGTGTCAAAATTCATCGTTTCGGAGTCAAAAACGAGCGTAACGAGAAGTATTTTAATAAGGTGAGTGCCAGAGTCCTTACTACTTCCGTAAGTACTGCTGAGCAGGAAGAATGGATGAGACTTCAGGGTCCTGAATCTCCTCTTCTTATAAAGTGGCTTAAGGATAATAAGGACAATTTCGATTGCTTTATCGTAATTTGCTATCTTTATTATTCGACTTACTTTGCCATGAAGGAGATTGCCGACAAGGCTATCTTTATTCCTACGGCACACGAAGAAAGACCTATTCACCTGAGCATTTTCGAGAAAATGTTTGACAGCACCGCAGGCTTTTACTTCCTTACACCGGAGGAGAAGGAGCTTGTTAATAAGTTGTTTCCTAGTTCGCTTAAAAAACCTGATAACGGCGGCAGAGGCGGATGCGGAATAGAGATTCCGGAGAAGGTAAGTCCGGAAGCCTTCAGAAAGAAGTTCAATATCGAAGGCGATTTCATGATTTATGCAGGTCGAATCGACGAGAATAAGTGTGTAAATGAGCTTTTCGACTATTTTGCCGAGTACAAGAAGCGTAATCCCAAGTCTGATGTGAAACTCGTTCTCATCGGTAAAGAAATCATCAAAGTTCCTAAGCGTAACGACATTATTTCGTTGGGCTTTGTTGATGAGCAGGATAAGTATGACGGAATGGCAGCAGCAAAATTCCTGGTTCTCCCATCCAAGTTCGAGAGTTTATCAATCGTTGTTTTGGAAGCCATGGGACTTAATAAGCCGGTTTTGGTAAGCGGCGGCTGCGAAGTTCTTAAGGGACACTGCAGAAGAAGTAACGCAGGCCTTTACTATAATGACTACTACGAGTTTGAAGGCTGTATGAATTATCTTTTTACCAAAGACGATATTACCTCTCAAATGGGAGCAAACGGTGTTAAGTACGTAGCAGACTACTACACATGGCAGAAACTTACGGATGCTATGGAGGATGTAGTTAAAGAAGTGCTTTCAAAGGATGACGAAAGCGACGAAGAACAGTAATCAGGAATTACACTTCGGAATGATAATATCGTAAACCGCTTTGGCAAAACCGTTGTCTTCGCAGGAAGATGTAACAAAATCAGCACATTTTATGATTTCCGGTACGGAATTTCGCATTGCGATTCCTGTGCCGGATTCTTTTATCATGGATAAGTCATTCTCGCTGTCGCCCAAAGCGAAGGTGTTCTCATGAGGTACTCCCAAAATATCGGCGAGCTTCATCAGAGTTTTTCCTTTGGTTTGGCCTTTAAGCATGATGTCAGTGAAAGTGGCAGCGGATTTTTCAATTTCAAGTTCTGAATCTTCACGGAGTATTTTACTTACATCTTGAGGGCAGTTAATTATCAGAAACTTATTGAACGAAGGTCCGTCCGGGGTAAGATTTGTGTCGTTAAACTCTTTAAGAACAGCCTTCCTGTTATCAGGCAGATTTCTGTTATAGTTCGCGAAAAATTCACGTCGCGAGTTATTCTCGCTTAAATAAATGCCCTTATCGCTATATCCCGTAACATCAAGTCCTCTTTCCAAAAGCGGAATAATGATGTCTTTTACTTTCGAATAAGGAATGTCGGCAGAGTAAATATTCGATTCAGTCAAGGGATCATATAAAACCGCACCGTTACTGCATATTATCGGAACATTAAGATTTAGTTCATCGATATACTTACCGATCATAAAAGGGCATCTTCCCGTAGCAAGCGAGAAAGCTATATTGTTATCGGAAAGGGCTTTTATAGCGCACTTATTCTCTTCGGAAATCTCTTTTCCCGTCATAAGAAGGGTGTAATCCATATCGGATACAACAAGATAATCGTAACTCATTTATTGCTTTCAGTTTCCTCCGAAGAAGATTTAGGTTCGTTCTCCAAAATACTGGTAAGAGATTTCTCATATTTTTCGGCGGTGTTGGATACATAAACATCTTTATTCGCCTCGAAAGTCTTATTGTAAAGATGCGGCGTAAATATAGCCCTTACTGTTGAGAAGATAATCTTAAAGTCCTGAAGTATAGAATAATTCTTTATGTAAAGAAGGTCATAACGAAGTTTATCCTGAGGTGTTGTATCATAGTTTCCTGCAACCTGGGCAAGCCCTGTAATACCTGCTTTTACTGCGAATCTCTGTGAATATCCCGGAATCTCTTTCTCGAAATTATTAACGAATTCAGGTCGCTCGGATCTTGGTCCGACAACGCTCATTTCGCCCTTAAGCACATTGAAAAACTGTGGAAGTTCATCGATTTTGGTACGTCTCAAAATCTTTCCGATCGGAGTTACACGCGGGTCATCTTTTCCGGAAATAACCGCGCCTGTCAAAGCTTCCGCATCCTTAACCATCGTACGGAACTTAAGAATGTTATAAGGCTTGTTGTTAATGGTAAGTCTTTCCTGTCGGAAGAAAACAGGACCTTCGCTGGTGCACTTAATAAGAATTGCCGTAACAAGCATAATCGGTGAAGTAATGATTATTGCCAAAAGTGAGAATACAACATCGAAAATCCTCTTTATAAGCCTTTGCTCGAAAGAAAGCCCCATTCTGTCCAAGAGGAAAACCATAAGGTCGTTAAGATAAATAAGGCGAGACTTATAAAGGCTGATTTCATAGAACTGCGGTACTACGTAAGCAACAGTCTTTTGTTTTGCACACATAAGAATAATGTCGGATTTAACATCCTCAGGAACGTCAGGACAGATAAAAATCTCAGCTTTTCTTCTTATGGCATTGCGGACAGCTTGTTTATCGGAATATTTAATAGGTTTACTTAAATTCAAATCAAGACCGTGAAGTGACGGATTGATTTTCTCGGTAACGGCCTGAATCGTATGCTCTCCGGCACCGATTATTACAAGTTCACCGTTCTCATACATCTTATGGCTGATAAACGCGCAGATAAGTTCCCATGTGAAAACATAAAAAATAAGTACCACAAAGCTCAAAACAATAACGCTTCGAGGAAAAGCACGTTGTTCCGTAAGGTCTTTCGCCGAAAGAGTGATAGTGGTAATGATAAAACTGAAGGTAAGTGACTGAGTAAGCACTTCCATATTCTTCTTTCTGAAGAATCTCGGCATTTGAAGTACATCAGCAAGTATTACCGTTGAAATCGTGATTATAGGAATGAGGGCTATATAAGCCTCGTAGTTTCTTAAATTGGTAGTCTCGTAGTCCGCACCCATAACAATACGGAAACTAGTGACATATGCCAGATTTACAACCACTGCAAGACCCAATAAAAACAGAATCTTGAAGATGTGCGGCACCGTAAAGAACTTATTGTTCATAATTTACATATTCCTCCGACCATACCAATTATAACCGAACACACGAAATGACACAACAAATGACAAATTTACGCTTGTGAAAATCATTTCACCGTTTGATTTTTCGCTTGCAAATTATACGAATAATCATGTGTAAAAACCACACAAATTTGTCAAAAATTATTCGCTTAAAACTTGAAACTCATGTAGTATTTTAGTAAAGTTTATTTGGACTTGGATCAGAATTTTATTCTGAGGGAAAGAGGCAATAGATGAAGAAGAATTTACCAAGCGTAAGCAATGGAAAAACTCCTGCCAAGAGGGGATCTGCGACAAACAGATCGGCAGCGAGAGATATTACACCTACAGCAACGCGTGCTGCTTCAGTAAGCAGTGTCAATAGGAATAATTACGGAAAGAAAACTTCCGGTAAATCCGCCGGAAAGAAATCAAACAAAGCATTACCGATTGTTGCTTCAATAGCCGGCGTACTTTTGGTTTGCGGAATAGCGGCAGGCTGTCTTTATAAGAAGGGCTTTTTCGAAGAGAAGTATCCTATGACAATGGCAGACGGTACCGTGGTTGAGATGACGGCTGACGAGATAAGTAAAGCAATAGTAAGAGATACATTTTGTGACGGAATTTCCATTGACGGAGTAGACGTATCCGGACTTACCAAAGACGCGGCTTTGGCTCTTATTGAGCAGAACGCCCCGGAAGCTCCGATTGATATAGACATTTCTTTGGTTCTGGAAGGAAAGACATATCCACTCGATATGAGTTCCCTTACTCTTGAGAACAACCTTCCGACAGTTTTGGATGAGGCTTTCGCATTGGCTAAACCTGAAGATGGTGCTGATATTAACCGACTTATCGAAGTCTATAATCAGCAGCAGTCACTCAAAACCGCCAATCAGTCATTTCAGACTGCATATACGGTTAACAGTGACGGTCTTGCACCTATTGTGCATGCTGTATTGGATCCGCTTCAGAGTGAGCCACAGGATGCGGAACTCTTGGGATTTAATCTCGATACATTAGGTTTTGACGTTAAGGAGTCTTCGGAAGGTTATGCTATCGATGTTGATAAGGCAGTAACCGATACGAAGGCTATGCTTGATGCAAGAACATATCAGGGAACGGTTACCGTTGATGCGGAAATTACCGAACCACAGATACCTACCGAGTTTTATACAGACAGCTACGGACTTGTTTCAGAAGCATCTTCGAATACTACATCAAACAATTCACGTAATCACAACATCCGCATTACATGCGAGAAAATTGACGGTCTTGTTCTTATGCCGGGTGAGTCTTTCTCCTTTAACGGTTTCGTAGGAATCAGAAATGCAGATACCGGTTACGAGCAGGCAGGTGTTATTTTGGCAGGTGTTCTCGAGCAGGATTACGGCGGAGGAATCTGTCAGGTAAGTTCTATGATTTATCAGTCTGTAGTTAAGGCTAATCTTCAGGTTGACGAGAGACATCCTCACCAGTGGCCTTCAACTTATGCAACGGCAGGTACGGATGCTGCAGTAGATTGGCCGAGTCAGGATTTTGCATTTACGAACAATTCCGAATATCCGGTAGCTTTGCATCTTGTTTTCGATAACGATAATTATACGATTACGGTTCAGCTTTATACTCATTTCCTTGAGAATAACATGACTATCGATTTTATCGGTGAGACGGTCTCTTCTTCTGCCCCGGGCGATCCTGAGTATGTTCCGAATCCGGAAATGCCGGCAGGCCAGACAAACACAGTAAGAAGTCCTCACAATCGTATCGTAGCTAAATCTTATCAGGTTTGGTATGACGCTGACGGTAATGAAGTGTCCAGAAATGAGTACGCTACGACAACGTATAGTGCGATTACTGCTCAAATTGAGGTCGGCATTTTGTGTGATGACGGTTCTTTGGCAGAGTTTGATTCCACGACAGGTGAAGTTACGGTTCCTGAACCTGAACCGGAGCCTGAGCCGGAACCTGAGCCGGAGCCTGAACCGGAGCCGGAGCCTGAACCGGAGCCACAGCCGGAGCCTGAGCCGGAGCCTGAACCGGAGCCACAGCCGGAAGATAATCCGCCGGCTTAATTTTAATCAGCTGAATAAATTTAAAGGAGATATGTATGTCAATTAAATACAACGGTCCTGTCGTTCTTATCATTATGGACGGCGTAGGAATTAAAGAAATCGAGACAGGTAATGCTGTTGAGCAGGCAAAAAAGCCAATTCTCAATTCCTGTCTTCAGAACTATCCTTGGCAGAAACTCAAGGCTCACGGAACAGCAGTAGGTCTTCCTTCCGATGCAGATATGGGTAACTCCGAGGTAGGGCACAATGCAATCGGTGCAGGTCAGGTATATAGCCAGGGTGCTAAACTCGTATCAGAGTCTTTGGAGTCCAAGGCTATGTTTGAAAGTCCTGTTTGGAAGTCACTTGCAGCAGACGCTTTAAAGGGTGGCACAATGCATTTTATCGGTCTTTTAAGTGACGGTAATGTTCATTCTCATATCGATCACCTCATGATGATGCTTGACGAAGCTAAGGCTGAGGGCATCAAGAAGGTTCGTATCCACGCACTTTTGGACGGTCGTGACGTAGGTGAGACATCTACTCTTACATATGTTGACCAGCTCGAAAACAAGCTCTCAGAGCTTTCCGCTGACGGCTTCGATTACAGAATCGCTTCAGGCGGCGGACGTATGAAGATTACAATGGATCGTTACGGCGCTAACTGGGAGATGGTTTCCGAAGGTTGGAAGACACATGTTTTGGGTGAGGGAAGACAGTTTGCTTCCTGCAAAGAAGCTATCGAGACATACAGAAACGAGATTCCGGGTGTTATCGACCAGGATCTTCCTGCATTCATAATTGCTGATAACAATGCTCCTGTAGGAACAATCGAAGACGGCGACAGCGTAATCCTCTATAACTTCAGAGGTGACCGTGCTCAGGAACTTACGGTTGCTTTCGAGTCCGGTGCTGATTTTGACAAATTCGACAGAGTTCGTGTACCAAACGTAAATTACGCAGGTATGCTTGAGTACGACGGAGACCTTCATATTCCGAAGCAGTTCCTCGTTGCTCCTCCGGTTATCAAGAACACATTGGGTGAGCTTTGTGCAGAGAAGGGCATTAAGCAGCTTGCTATTTCCGAGACACAGAAATACGGTCACGTTACTTACTTCTTTAACGGTAACCGTTCTTCCAAGTTTGATGAGAAGACAGAAACTTATATCGAGATTCCTTCCGATGTAGTTCCTTTCGAGCAGCGTCCTTGGATGAAGTCCGCAGAAATCACTGACGAACTTTGCAAGTTGATTTCCGAGAACGAGTATCCTTTCATGAGAGTTAACTTCCCTAACGGTGATATGGTAGGCCATACAGGAAGCCTTGAGTCCACAATTATCGGTGTTGAGTCCGTTGATATCGCTCTTAAGAGAATTCTCCCTGCTATCGATGCTGTAGGCGGTATGGCAATCATCACAGCCGATCACGGTAATGCAGAAGAAATGTTTGAGCTTGGTAAGGACGGCGCTCCTAAGACAGACAAGAACGGAAAGATTAAGTCTAAGACAAGCCATACTTTGAACAAGGTTCCTTGCATTTTCTACGATAACACTGAGAACAAGGATAAGTACGAAGTTATCGATTCCGATTCTTACGGTCTTGCAAACATCGCTTCCACAATCGCACTTCTTTTGGGTGAAGAGCCTCGTGAGTGCTGGGAGAAGCCGATGATTAAAATCAAGTAATCGCTTGAGTTTATAAAGTTAGTTTTCGAGACGAGGTCGATTATGTCGGCCTCGTTTTCGTTTTTGGCGATTATATTAATGTGCGGTTGAAACAAAATTAAAATGATTTACAATATTTATTGTAGTTGTAATTTGCGGTGAATATCGGGGATGGACATAATGAGAACAAGGAATTCAAAAATAACCAAGTTTCTTTCGGTGCTTCTTATATCTGTATTTCTGCTTTTGCCGGGATGTACGGTTGCAGATGATCCTATAGAAGGTGAAGAAGAAACCGCCGTTAATCATGTTCTTTATGTATGGGAAAAGGATGAACTGCTCGACGAATTTCCGATAACTTCAGGAAAAAACATTAATCTGTCCCAATACTACAGAAATCTTGTTCTTAATGTGGCGCAAGTCAATGAAGACGGATGTCTGATTTTTTCTCTTGCGGATCGCGGTATGCGTGAAATACTTAAGACAGAGAAGAAAAGCGGATGTTTTCTTACCAAAAATACAGTTTATGAAATATGTGACAACATGTACATCACACTGACGGACTCTTTACCGGATGCTTTTTTCGACAGTTTGCAAAAATCTATAGAACAATTGGACGTTTCGGCAGATGCTTATATCGATTTTGTTCAGCAAATAAGCGGCGAAACACTGACCTATGATGATTTATCTGAGTCTATAGGAATTCCGGGAGCACAGTATCACGATGTCACGGTTGTCGGTACCTCTACAATCATATATGTGAGATTTACGAATGAAGTTTCTGCCCAACAGTATATGAATAGTATATCTCAGCCGATGTATTCGGCTCCGAACGGTTACAGCCTGACTTACCAAAACAATCAATGCGATTTGGTAAGTTACGATTATGCCGGCGCACCTATTGTTTCAGGTCCTGACAGCGGAACCTACGGTCTGGGTGTTCGAAAAGGCTATGATGTTCTTTTGGTAACTACCTGCTACTGCACAGCCGAAGAAGAGAGAACTTTGGTAAACGCACTTAATTTTCCGTTAATATCGGAAGTGCGAATATTCCTCGAATATAATGAAAAGGCAACATATTCTTGATTATTTATACTGTTTTGGACTTTATGTGTCTGCCTATTTACAAAAAAGATATTTTTTTAGAAGATTACCTATGATTTAGTCCGTCGTTTTCCCCATATCGTGGTATAATTATTATGCTTTTTGTGAGCGGGTCTTTTCGCGCGCAAAAAAACTAATAATTTCAAGGAGAGACATTCGTATATGGCACGTGAATTCAAAAAAATGACCATGGACGGAAATACAGCTGCAGCTTACACATCGTATGCTTTCACAGAAAACGCAGCTATCTTCCCGATTACTCCATCGTCGCCAATGGCTGATTACACGGATCAGTGGGCCCAGGAGGGCAGAAAAAACATTTTCGGACAGACAGTAAACGTTACTGAAATGCAGTCCGAGGGAGGAGCTGCAGGTGCTGTTCACGGTTCCCTCGCTACAGGTGCTTTGACAACAACATATACTGCTTCTCAGGGACTTCTTCTTATGATCCCTAACATGTACAAGATTTCCGGTGAGTTGTTGCCTTGCGTATTCCACGTATCCGCAAGAGCTCTTGCTGCTCACGCACTTAATATCTTCGGCGATCATGCAGACGTTATGGCTTGCCGTCAGACAGGTTTTGCAATGCTTTGCTCCAACTCCGTTCAGGAAGTTGCTGACCTTGCAGCAGTTGCACACCTTGCTACAATTAAGAGCAGAGTTCCATTCCTTCACTTCTTCGACGGTTTCCGTACATCACACGAGATTCAGAAGATTGAGCTTATGGAATATGAGGATTTGGCTAAGTTCGTTGATTACGATGCACTCGATGAGTTCCGTAAGCACGCTTTGTCTCCAAACCATCCTACACTTCGTGGTACAGCTCAGAACCCTGATATCTACTTCCAGGCTCGTGAGGCTGCTAACAAGTTCTATCTTTCCGTACCTGAGACAGTTCAGTTCTACATGGATAAGATTAACGAACTCCGCGGAACAGACTATAAGCTCTTTAACTACTACGGTGCACCGGATGCCGATCGCGTAATCATCGCTATGGGTTCCGTTGATGAGACAATCGAAGAGACAATTGACTTCCTTACAAAGAACAGAGGCGAGAAGGTTGGTCTTGTTAAGGTTCGTCTCTATCGTCCTTTCGCAGCAGATAAGCTCCTCGAGGCTATCCCTGCAACATGTAAGTCTATCGCAGTTCTCGACAGAACAAAGGAGCCTGGTTCTTTGGGCGAGCCTTTGTACCTCGACGTTTGCACAGCTTATGTTGGCAAGGCAAATGCTCCTAAGATTATCGCAGGTCGTTTCGGTCTCGGTTCTAAGGACACAACTCCTGATCATATCTTGGCTGTTTATAAGGAACTTGCTAAGGCAGATCCTAAGACAGAGTTCACACTCGCTATCAACGATGACGTTACAAATCTCTCTCTCGATTGCTCCGAGTCTATTACACTCGAGAATCCTGGTACAGTAGAGGCTCGTTTCTGGGGCTTGGGTGCTGACGGTACAGTTGGTGCCAACAAGAACTCCATCAAGATCATCGGTGACCACACAGATAAGTACGCTCAGGCTTACTTCTCATATGACTCCAAGAAGTCCGGTGGTATCACAATCTCTGACTTGAGATTCGGTGATTCTCCAATCCGTTCTACATACCTTATCAACAAGGCTGACTTCGTAGCTTGCCACAACCAGTCTTATGTTTATAAGTATGATATGCTTTCTTCTTTGAAGCCAAACGGTACATTCCTCATGAACACACAGTGGAATGCTTCCGAGATTGACGCTAATCTCCCTGGTTGGATGAAGCGTTATATCGCTAACAACAACATTAAGTTCTACACAATCGACGCTGTAGCTAAGGCTAAGGAAATCGGTTTGGGCGGTCGTATCAACACAATCTGCCAGTCCGCATTCTTCAAGCTTTCCGGTATTCTCCCTGTTGATCAGGCTGTAGATTACATGAAGAAGGCTGCTCTTAAGTCTTACGGTAAGAAGGGTGAGGATATCGTTAACATGAACTACGCAGCTATCGACGCAGGTGTTGATGCAGTTGTAGCTTATGACGTACCTGATTCCTGGAAGACAGCTCCTGATACAGAAGTAGCAGAGAGAAATGTTCCTGATTTCATTAAGAATGTTGTAGACGTAATGAACGCTCAGAAGGGTGATACTCTTCCTGTTTCCGCTTTCGCAGGTCGTGAAGACGGTACATTCCCACAAGGTACAGCTCAGTATGAGAAGCGTGGTACAGCAGTTGATATCCCTGTTTGGGACGCAACAAAGTGTATCCAGTGTAACCAGTGCTCACTCGTATGTCCTCATGCAGCTATCCGTCCGTTCCTCCTTACAGAGGATGAGGCAGCTAAGGCTTCCTTCGCAACAGCTGATTTGAAGCCAAAGGCAGGCGATTACAAGTTCCGTATGCAGGTTTCTGCTCTTGACTGTCTCTCTTGCGGTGTCTGCGTAACAGTTTGTCCTGAGAAGGTACAGGCTATCACAATGCAGCCACTCAAGGATAACATGGTTGAGGCTGAGAACTGGGAATACTGTATCGGTCTTGAGGATAAGGCTAATATCGCAGCTAAGAACACAGTTAAGGGCAGCCAGTTCGAGCAGCCACTTCTCGAGTTCTCCGGCGCTTGCGCAGGTTGCGGTGAGACACCTTATGCTAAGCTCCTTACACAGCTCTTCGGTGACAGAATGCAGATTTCCAACGCAACAGGTTGTTCTTCTATCTGGGGTGGTTCTGCTCCTTCTATGCCATATACAACAAACAGCAAGGGATTCGGTCCTGCTTGGGCTAACTCCCTCTTCGAGGATAACGCTGAGCACGGTTTCGGTATGTACCTCGGTTATAAGCAGCTCCGTAACAGAGTAAAGAACCTCTTGAACGATCTCCTCGCAGTTTGCGATTCCGAATCTTTGAAGGCTGCTATCAACAACTGGATTGACAACATGGCTGACGGTTCTAAGACACGTGAGCTTTCCGATGCACTTTCTGCTGAGCTCAAGGCTTATAACGGCGAAGGCAAGGATATCGCAGCTAAGGCACTTTCTTACGAAGACTTCTTCATCAAGAGATCTCAGTGGATCATCGGTGGTGACGGATGGGCTTACGATATCGGTTACGGCGGACTTGACCATGTTCTCGCTTCCGGTGAGGATGTTAACGTTCTCGTACTCGATACAGAGGTTTACTCCAACACAGGCGGACAGGCTTCTAAGTCCACACCTACAGGTGCTGTTGCTCAGTTCGCTGCAGGCGGTAAGAACGTAAAGAAGAAGGATCTCGGTATGATGGCTATGAGCTATGGTTACGTATACGTTGCACAGTGTGCAATGGGTTCTAACTCTGCTCAGACAATCAAGGCTTTCACAGAGGCTGAGGCTTACAACGGACCTTCACTTGTTATCTGCTATGCTCCATGTATCAACCATGGTATCAAGGGCGGCTTGAAGGGCGCTCAGAACAGAGAAAAGGACGCAGTTCTTTGCGGTTACTGGCACCTCTATCGTTTTAACCCTGAACTTACAGCTGAGGGTAAGAACCCATTCACATTGGATTCTAAGGATCCTGTAGGCGGTTATGAGAGCTTCCTCAACTTCCTTAAGGCTGAGGTTCGTTATAACTCCCTCTATAAGAAGTATGAGGCTGACATCGTTGACGGTATGTTCCAGAAGAACTACAACGATTCTCTCGTTCGTCTTGCTTCTTACAAGAAGATGGCTGCTGATATCTAAGATTCGTCTTTGATATAAGCGACGTTAAAGTCAATTAACAAGACCGCATCGGATGAAAAATCCGGTGCGGTTTTTCTTTAGGCATTTTAGGTGAAAAGAGAGAAGGCGGTACGGTTATGAATAGAAACAAGTATGCTTTCGTGCTATAATTCAAGAACGTATTTTTATCGGGATGAGGAGAGCTGATATCATGAAAAAAGCGGACAGTTCACTGTTTTTACTGAATGACACGGTCGTTTCGGACGTGTTTATTTTCCAGTACGCTCCGCTTCTCGGAAAAGACGCGATATGTCTTTACCTTTGGATGGTATCAAAAGGCTCCGAGGCAACATTTACAATAAAGCAGCTAAATGAGAGTTCTCCGTTTGATGAGGATACGACAAGTGACGCGTTGGGTGAGCTTATTTATCGTGAGATTGTAAATAAGAAAGGTCGCGACACTTATTTTCTTAATGATTTGAAGAAAAAGGAAGTCGATTCATATTGTGCTTCGGTAATAGCCAGGGGAATGTCGGCTGACGATGAATTCAGACTGAAGGAGTCGGAAGAATTAAGTCAGAAACTTGCTGAAAGCATCTCGAAAACTTTCTACGCGGGAAAGATGAATCACCAGAACTATCTTTTGGTAGACAAGTGCCTGTATGAGTATAAATTTGACAGTATCGTAGTGTATAAATTATTCGAGACCGCAAAAGAAGAAAAGTATCACTTTGAATGCAGAAAAATCGAGAAAACTGCAAAACTTTGGCATGACAAGGGATATAACACAGAAGCAGGTCTTGAAAAACTTATTGAGGAACAGAACAGTTTTAAAGCCTTAATTAAGACTTTCGGAAGGCTTACGAGAAGAAGGATGAACGATATTGATATCGAGCATTTAAGGAAGTGGACCGAGGAGTTCGGTGTTAAACCTGAACTTGCGGAATATGCTTTCAGATGTAACGAGTACCGCGGAAACATTACAATGCAAAACGTTGAGGATACTTTATCCGAGTGGTATGCTGCGGGAATTGTTGAAGTAAACGAGGCTTCCAAATATGAGGCGGAAAAGGCAACCGATAACAAGAACAGATATGCTCGAAAAACCGGTAAGAAGAGTGCTTACAGAACGGGTAAAGAAGCAGGCATCACTGACGAAGAAACTGAGAAAACTTCGTCGGATGCGAACACTGAAGCAGGTGACGATGAGGATGTATCCGACATTTTGAGCCTTTTCGGAAACGGAGCGGATGAACAATGATAAGGAAAGCAATAGCAGACGAAATAAAGTCACGTGAAATAACTAAGAATGTAAATCGCGACAGATTGATTATGTCCGTTTATGGAGCACATCCCGAGATAGCATCAATTGACGAAAGAATTGTAAGACTTCGTAAGATTGATTTGCTTAACAGCCTTGAGGACTCTGAGGAAGAAACACACACTTTGCAGATAGAATCTCTTCAGAAGGAACGAATCGAATATATTAAGAAGAACGGCATACCTCTCGATTTCGACAGTCAGAGGATTATTTGTTCTGCTTGTAACGACACCGGTTATGTCTCCGTTAAAGGAAAAGAAACGGTTTGTTCCTGCATGAAAGACGTTTTGGAAGAGTGTTTTGTAAAATCCGGACTTGCTGACTTTGAGTCGGTAAAACCTTCAGCTTTCAATCCGTCATATTTCGGCGATGCGCATGCACAGAAACGTAAGAACGTTCAAAAAGAATTGGCAAAGATTATCTCGCATGTTGCAGATAACCGTAAGAGCGGTGACGGGATACTTGTTTATTCGGATGCTGCAGGACGCGGAAAAACGTTCGTTGCAGTATGTTTTTGCAAACTTGCGATGATGTACGGTCTTGATTCGTACTATTTAAAATGCGGGGATTTTGCAGGCGCCTACGAAGATAAGATTCAACGTTTAAAGAAAGCAGATTTGCTGTTTATTGATGATTTTTCTTCGGAACTTACGCTCAGAAACAATATCGCCTATGCATTCTCGTCCGTATTGGAGTATCGTGAGGTACAAGGGCTTGCGACGGTTATTGTATCACGTGAAATCAAGCAGGAAATGTTGGACAACAGTGAAGAACGAATCTCATCAAAACTTAAGAGAGCTCGCTTTATCTGACGGTGCATAAATGAAGAAAAACAAGAAAATCGATAATTCAGAATCAGGAAACAGAGAGTTTCCGCTTCAAAATAACGATTCTGCCGTGAAGTCAACGGTAAGACCGTCGGCCGATAAGATTAATTTTCTTAACGAGAATATGAAGGAAGACGGCAACTACGGCTCACGCGAAAATTTGCGCGAGAAGTGGGGCTTAAATGATTCCGATACCAATGTAGATCACAAGAAGCGTCTGAAATTCATAAGAGTTATAGTAGCTTTTTTGATAACCATTTTGATTCTTATATCTGTCTTTTATATTCTTCCTCGAGTGCTGCCGAAGTTTTTCGAGGGAAGTAACATCGAACTTTTTATAGAGAAAGAGATAAATCATGTGTACGACGATTCCTACGGTGTAATTACCGAGTGTGCGGCGAATGTTATGTCTGAACCCGATATCACTTCCGAAAGAATAACCCAGGTTTTATATAACGAACCTGTTGTTGTGTTAAACGATACAATAGATAACGGCTATATAAAGATTCGTACCGTAGACGGAATCGAAGGCTATGTAAAATCCGAGCAGATAACACGAGATCTTATATCCATAGAGCCTGACATGCACGAGTATAAACTGGTTGTTTCCGAGACATCCAAAAATATAATGACTCACGCAAGTAACGGCACGCTTATCACGAAGGTAATGATGAACACCGTGCTTTTCGCCGATGTTAAGCGAGATGGTGTATATCAGATAACACTTCCTGACGGAGGAATCGGCTGGATAGGTTCGTCAGGCGTTATAGAAATAGGTGTAAGAGAATCCATCGAAGAAGTATCCTGCAGATATTTCGTAAGTTCCGCGTTAAGCCAGGTAAATGCTACATATCTTGAAAACGGTGTCACCATGAATGGTATGTCCATAAACGGTCTGACATATGTATGTGCAGCCGTTAACGGCATCACACTTCCGAGAACCATGGAGGAGCAGGCAACTGTCGGTGCGGAAGTTCCGATGGAATATGACGTGGTAACCGGAAAATTGATAATAGACACGATAATTCCGGGTGATCTGGTATTTCTTAAGAGTCCTTATAACGACAGCAACGAGATTTACGAGATGGCCATATGTACCGATACAGGAACGTTTTTGATGATTTCGTCGGCTCGTACGACCATAAGACTTCGTACTTTTACGGCGGATGATGATATTGCAGAAAGAATAATTACGGTAAGAAGAGTATTTAATTAAATTAGTTGTTGCGTTATTACTTGGTATGTGTTATTATCTTAAGGCGCAAAAAGAGTAGGAGGTGTTCCCATGGCTAAGTGTGAGGTTTGTCAGAAGGATACATATTTCGGCAGAAAGATTAGAATTACGCGTTCACAGATTTCACGTCGTGCGTTGACACAACAGCAACCAAACGTTCACAGCGTAAAAGTAGTTGTTGATGGCACCCCTAAGACAATGAAAGTTTGCACACGTTGTCTTCGTTCCGGTCTCGTAAAGAGAGCATAAGTTCGATTTCAAGTGATAAATTGATTCTAATGACCGTCATCTTAATGGTGACGGTTTTTTCTTACCGTATTTGTCAGAACCGACGAAAAAACACTTGGATAAGCAAGATGGTTTTTAAAGAACGAAAAAGAGTCTGTCTCAGAATATACATCAAGATCTCTTCTAACGGTCCCCGGCAATGTGAAGCTTGCAATGACTGATAAATCCCATCGATTCCGAGTAAATTCATTGCTTCTTTATCCGTTCGCCCCCAAAATAGGCCAAAATCCGATTTTTTCACAGATTTGGCCTATTTTGTTCCTTAAAAACACTTCAAAATAACTGCCACTGCAATCAAAATAGGCCAAATTTTCATTTTCTAACGAATCTGGCCTATTTTAAACACAAGTAAATCAAATCATATTTAGTTATATAAAAGATCATTTATAAAAAATAGGCCAAAATCCGATTTTCTCACGGATTTGGCCTATTTCTATCCCGTTTGTACTTCAGGCAAGACTATTGCACTATAAAAAATAGGCCAAATTTCGATTTCCTTGCGGATTTGGCCTATTTTACTTTTGAGACAATCACTTTGATTTTACTTGATAAAAACCGTTAATTATTTAACTTCGATTAATGACTTGCCGCCCATATACATTCTTAACGGTTCAGGAATTCTGATGGAGCCGTCTTCGTTAAGATTGTTCTCGAGGAAAGCGATGAGCATTCTCGGAGGAGCTACTACGGTATTGTTGAGAGTATGAGCCAGGTAGTTGCCCTTTTCCTTATTCTTGATACGAATACCGAGTCTTCTTGCCTGAGCATCGCCGAGGTTGGAGCAGGAACCTACTTCGAAGTATTTCTTCTGACGAGGAGACCAAGCCTCTACGTCACAGCTCTTAACCTTAAGGTCAGCCAAGTCACCGGAGCAGCACTCGAGTGTTCTTACAGGAATATCAAGGCTTCTGAAGAAGTCTACAGTGTTGGTATAGAGCTTAACGAACCAGTCTGCACTGTCTTCGGGCTTACATACTACAATCATTTCCTGTTTCTCGAACTGATGGATACGATATACGCCTCTCTCCTCTATTCCGTGAGCACCTACTTCCTTACGGAAGCAAGGGGAGTAGCTTGTAAGTGTCTGAGGAAGAGTATCTTCCTCAAGCATTGAGTCGATGAATTTACCAATCATTGAGTGCTCGGATGTTCCGATAAGGTAAAGGTCTTCACCTTCGATTTTGTACATCATATTCTCCATCTCGGAAAAACTCATAACGCCGTCAACTACGGAAGAACGAATCATGAAAGGCGGAATGTAATATGTAAAGCCGCGGTCAATCATGAAGTCTCTTGCATATGAAAGAATTGCGGAATGGAGACGTGCGATATCACCCTTAAGATAATAGAAACCGTTACCGGATGTTTTACGTGCGGAATCAAGATCGATACCGTCAAGTTTTTCCATAATGTCTACGTGATAAGGAATCTCGAAATCAGGAACGAAAGGCTCACCGAATTTCTCCATCTCTACGTTCTCGCTGTCGTCCTTTCCGATAGGTACGGAAGGATCGATGATGTTAGGAATAACGAGCATAATCTTGCGGATTTTTGCTTCGAGGTCAGTTTCTTTAACGGAGAGTTCTTCAAGTTCTGAAGCCATAGAGGAAACTTCTGCCTTTGCTTTCTCGGCATCTTCCTTCTGACCTTTTGACATAAAGAAACCGATTTGCTTACTGATTGAGTTGCGCTGGCTTCTCAAATACTCTGCGCGTGTTTTGCACTCGCGGTATTCTTTATCAAGCTCGATAACTTCATCTACCAAAGGGAGTTTCTCGTCCTGAAACTTGTTCTTGATGTTTTGCTTAACTATCTCCGGATTATTACGGAGAAACTTAATGTCTAACATAAAAGACCTCCACTAACTTAAAATTCAATCTATTGTATTCTTATTAATAATAAATATCAACCTGCGTTGCCGCCGTAGTTGCCTTCGGGGTATATGCCTTCGACGTTCCAAAGTACCCACTCACTGGAGCCGGAACCGGAGTCCTGTATCGCTCGAATCTCATCATTTATGGCTTCGTAATCGTATTCCATATAACGCCCGGCACCGATATAGGCGGCGGTAAAAGCCTGTAAATACGGCCTTACTGTACTGTAACCTTCCTGATTGTGAGATGCTCCGCCTACAATCATGGCGTTATATAAGACGTCATATGGGTTTTTATCCGGGAACTCGAATTCGTGTCCGTTTAAGATGGTTCCCAGAGCATAGTGTGACGGGTATAACATAGGGCACAGAGAATCGACGCCCGTAAAGCCGACTGTAGACCAGTCCTGCCCGAGAATCTGTCCGTCGAGGGAACTTGTTACCGCAATTCCGAAAATATCCGCCGATACAGGAACTCCGTAAGTATCCTGGATTCTTCTTCTGGCGGTCTGAAGGAATCTGTTGATTGTTTGCGCTTTTGTAGGAATTTCGCCTTCACCGAAAAAAGGCTCCGCACCGGTTGTGGTCGTTCCGGTAGGGAAACGGATATAGTCGAACTGTATCTCGTCTACTCCTATGGCAATTGCTTCGAGAGCTATATCAATAAGGTAATCCCAGTTTCTTGTGTCATAAGGATTGGCGAAGCACTCGGAACCTTCAGTTGTGAAGAACAACGGATTGCCGTCTTCGTCGCAGATGGCACGGTCCGGATATGCTTTCGCAAGAAGCGGATCTTTAAAGCAAACGATACGTCCGATAACCCATATATCACGGCTGTGACATTCCTCGCAGATTGCTGCCAAATCGTACTTCGGATTAATATATCCGATATCGCCTGCGAATTCGTTTGTGGTGTTGAAATAGATACCCCAGCTTTCCTTAAGGTCAATTACGATGGAGTTAAGTTCGGAGTTATCAATTAAGTTCAGATTGTTTTCGAGATTGACGCCGTAGCTTACATAAAGACCGTGAACCACGTTTCTTCTGACCGGGGTTGTCTGTGTGACTTCCGGAAGAGGACCAAAAAATTCCTCAACAACAGGCTCACTTTCAAGAAGTTCGTTTATGACAATAGGGGTAGGAGTAGGTGCCACATAGTTGTCCTCGGAAACTGTTGTAGGGGACAGGGTGGCTATGCTGACTTGCGAAGCAGCGGATTCACTTGCTCCGGCGGAATTACTCATCTTTTTTGTTACAACGCTGGCGGTAAGACAAACGCCCAAAACCAAAGCCACAAGGCCGGTAAGGACGGTGATTCCGCGAAGAATTCGTATATTGTTTCTTTTGGAAGGCGACATAAATCTTCTCCTTTTCGCATAATGATTATACAACCTCGTGCAAAAAGAACAAATAGGAATATAATTGTGATAGAATTTAAGAAAAAATGCGGGGTAGTCTCATATGGTAATTCGCAATTGCGCAGGCGGAATAGTTTTTCATGATAATCTTGTGTTGATGCTTTGTAACGATAAATGCGAGTGGGCTTTCCCGAAGGGCGTAGTTCGTCAGGGACAAAGAGATAAAGATGTAGCTAAGAGCCGTATCAAAGCCGAAGCCGGTGTGGATGCGGAAATTCTGGCTCCGTGCGGAAAGACATATTACGAGTTTTACTCAATTTCAAGACAAAAACCTGTCCATAACAACATTTCCTGGTATGTTATGAATGCGGAAAGCACAGAAGTTACTCTTGATAAAGACGGCACGTTTACCGACGGTAAATTTTTCCCGATTGAGGAAGCGTTGAGACAGATAACCTACAGTCAGGATAAATCTCTTTTGATGATGGCCTATCAAAGATATAAGGAACTTATCTGATGATTTCGGATAAAAACATGAGGATAACCCTGTCCGAGGAAGGATACTCGGAAATTGAGGTTAAGAAGTCTGTTTTCATTTCATATGCAAAACCTATCGAAAGCCCCGAAGAAGCGTTTGCTTTCGTTGACGAAGTGCGCAAAAAATATCCCGATGCGAGACATACGGCTTATGCGTGGACTTTCTCCGGCGGCACGAAAATGCAAAAATACAGCGACGACGGTGAGCCTCAGGGAACGGCGGGATTACCGATGCTGTCTGTTTTCGAGAAAAATCTGATCACGGACGCCGTTGTTACGGTAACGAGATACTTCGGAGGCATCTTGCTCGGTAAGGGCGGACTTGTAAGGGCTTATACGAAGGCCGCGGCAGAGGCGATTATGAACGCGTGTCCTGTGGTAATGGAGAAGTGCGCGATATTCGCGATTGTGACAGACTATTCGTGGTCCGAGAAGGTTTTGTATGAGCTAAAAAGCAACGGATATAATCCCGAGAATTTGGAATATACGGACAAAGTGTCTTTCGAGGTTGCCGTGCCTGTTAAAAATGAGGAAACTTTCGTAGCGCGGATGATTGATTTTACCGGAGGAAAAATTGTCCCTTCCAAAACCGGCGAGACCGAGGCAGTGAGCGGTAAGGTCAGTATCGAACGGGAAGACGCGGTTGACGATGACGAATGATTATGCATTTTTCTTCGAATTATAGTACAATAACCGTCGTATGACATTCGTTATATATTAGCGGAGGACGCCTGATGGAAGACAATACTCTTGAAAAAGAAGAGATGATTGAAGAGATAAATACAACTGAAGAACTCAATGAGGAAACGGTTGACGGGAGCGAGAAGACAGACACCCCCGATGAACCTGCGAAAACGGCCAAAATGTCCGGAACGACCAAAGCGATGTTTATTTCCGTCGCTGTTTTGGCGGTATTTGTTTTGGGATACATTATTTTTCAGGGTATTTTCGTAGTGCGTTTAAATTCCGGAAAAATTAAAAATGATGTTTACGATATACGTGATTACGTCGAAGGCGGAGAAGAAACAACGCCTGTAACTCAATATGAGATAAACGAAGAAGTTTTGAATCCGTTTTTTTCACTTGAGGAAGCAGCCGCTGTATATGATCCGAACAAGACAACACTGAGCGTTGTTGATATTGCAAGAACTGTAACCCCGTCCACATGTTCCATATATTTGATGGAGGAAACCGACGGTGTTAACAGTCCTGTCGGCGCAGGTTCCGGATTTATTATTTCGTCGGACGGTTATATCGTAACGAACGCGCATGTAATTGATTCCGCAAAAGGCGGTATTAAAGTTGCTATTCCGGGATATGAGGATGTTTTTGATGCTGAGATAGTCGGATATGATGAGCAGACTGATATCGGTGTCGTTAAAGTAAATGTCGGAAGCGATCTTCCAAGCGTTACTTTGGGCGATTCGGATAAGCTTCTTACGGGTGAATTGGCCGTAGCTATCGGAAACCCGCTGGGAACTTTCGAGAGCAGCGTAACCGTGGGAGTTATTTCAGGTTTGAACAGACAACTCAATAATAACGGTTACACCATGACGCTTATTCAGACGGATGCATCCGTTAACAGCGGAAACAGCGGCGGTCCTTTGATAAATTCTTTCGGAGAGGTTGTCGGTATCATAAATGCTAAGATGAGTTCTGCCGAAGGCCTCGGTTTTGCCATCCCGATAAACAGCGTAACCGATATTATCGAATCTCTTATTACGTACGGCAAGGTTATTAATCGTCCTTATCTCGGCGTTACCGTAAAAACCGTTATCGAAGGCGAGTATTTCGGCGGTGAAGGCGGAGTATATGTTGAAGAAGTTGTTCCGAACGGTCCTGCTGACGAAGCAGGAATGCAATACGGTGACTTAATCGTTTCCATTGACGGAACCGAAATCAAGTCTTCCGAAGATATTTTAACCGTAAGAGATTCTCACGCAGTCGGCGATTCCGTTCAGGTAATCGTGGAGCGCGACGGCAGGAATGTCGAACTTACCATGATAATAGGAGACAGTGCAGATTACGTATGAAAAAGTCAACAAAACAAACATTAAAGAAATTAACGGCACTGATACTTGTCGTTGCCCTGTTTCTGTCTTTTGCCTACATTTTGGTTTATGTAATTATGGATTTACTTATGTGACCGTTGTTAATTACGGCACATCGAAAATCTGATTCAATCCTGCCTGATCGAATTCGTACGGATACTCTACCAACATCTCATTTAAGAATGCCTGATAGTTGTTCATTCTGATGAATGAATTTACTCTGTCGTACCATTCCGGATTAACGGATTCTGATATGAAGTATACGATGTAGAAACTGTCACCGTTTTCGAGCAACACCTTATCACCGGCAGTTCTTGAACTGTCGAAAATCCAACCGTCAAGCACATCGGAGAATTTACCGGGGAATGTATCGTTACTTGAAGTAACGGATATCGTGCCGTTCAAAACGTAGTCGGTATAGAGATTTTCTATCTCGGAGGCATTGTTCTCAGTCTCAATATAATCGTAGATTTCCTGTGAAAGTGTCTGTGCCTCGGCTACTGTAAACTCGTTTCCGTCGTCGTAAACCATAGGAGATACTTCGATGATTTTTACATTACGAAGAGGAGTCATCTGGCGCTCTCTTCCGACAAAGCACAGAATAATAGGGAATCCGTCGTCATCGGTAAAGATAGCTGTATCGCCTGCGGTTCTTGTGCCGTCAAAAAGCCAATCCCTGAACTCTGTATGTTCAAAATCAGTATATCTTGCATCGGAAACAAGCGTTGAGTCAGGAGTAAGAAGTCTTTCCTGATCGTCTCCGGTAAAATACTGAGAAGCAACAAGCTCAAACATAGAGGCATCGTGACCCATAGCTTCAACAATCTGGTTAGCGTGCAAAACAGCGGTTTGAATGAAAGCATCGTCTCGCTGCTCATAGCGGATTCGCAAGATTTTGTAGTCAACCAAATCATATATGTTGGAATTTGCAGCGTAAGCCTCGTTAGCCTGTTCTTCGCTCGCCGAAAGCTGTTCAAGCTTTTTACCTGAAGCATAGTCGTCGGTAAAGTATTTGCGGGCAAGGCAATCAAGGACGCACTGTTCGTCGACCTGACTTCCGAAAACACCTCTGATATATGTATCGAGGCTTAATCCCAAATCTGCTGCCTTAGTGTTAAGCCAATCGACATACGCTCTGGCAAGAGCATAGTGTTTCTCTTCTATATTGCATCCGTTAGTAATGGCATCATCGTATAAAAGCTGCGAAACCTGAAGCTCATTTGCCGTAAGTGCCAGGAACATATCTCGGTTGGTGTTGTAGTTCGGATCTTCACAAGGTGAATCAAGCATCTCCTTGGTACCGGACGAGAACACGTCAACACCGTTTTCGATAAGAATGTAATGATACATAAAGCTGAACTCGGAACTTGAGACAGCTTTGCCGTTAATGCTTAAAGGACTTCTTAAGGAATCTTGTACGCCTGCCTTATCAAGTACCAGTGCACCGATTACAAGTAACACGATTACGACTCCGATAACCGCGAAAACCAATGTGCGCTTTGCATTTTTGACGGAAACCGCCTTTTTCTCTGCAGCATCGGTGGTATCTGAGTCGCTGGTTTTTCCTAAAGAGAGTTCAATAGGTTCTATTCTGTTCTCGATAAACTTATTCTCACGGTTTTGCTTGGATGCTTTTCTTGGTGCGGTAACCGTCTGAGAAAGTTCATCGATATCAATATCGCTTACTTCATCGATTGCCGACATTTCTTCACGTACATAAGCCGTAGTTTTATCTTTACGCTGCTCTCGTTTGCTCTTTGGCTTTTCAATTTCTTCCGTAGCTGCCGGCAAATTACTTGCGTCTTCTTCAATAATTGTTTCCGAAGGCTCTTCCTCAGGAATAATCTCCTGAATTGCTTCGACGGTTTCTTCAGATATAGTGACTTCCTCGGCTGCAGGAATTTCCTCAACTACGGGAATTTCATCGGTTGCCGGAACCTCCTCGATTAACGGGGATTCTTCGATTACCGAAATCTCTTCAACCACCGGGATTTCCTCGGTTACATTATCCGTAACATTCTCGGCAATCGACTCAACCGATTCTTCCGTAACAGGTGTCTCTGTGCCATCGAAAACCGGTTCTTCCTTATCAGCCAGTGATGAAGCCAAAATATCTGTGTTGATATTTGCCTCGCGTGTGATTATTTCTTTCTTTTTACGACCAAACATTATTCAGTCCTCCTTATTCGGAACAATCAGTGTAAGGGCATCTTTTATACATTCGATTTGGACCGGCAGGGAAGGACCCTTCTCACCGTCCAAATCAAGTACGGCCTCAGTTGTTGAATCTGTGCTGATTGTAAGCCTGTCTGTTTGAAAATATATTACGCGATCACTTTCGAGGTGTTCGCCTATTGCAACTTTAGCGAGCAGAGGCATTACGTCTGCATATGAAATAGCCGAAAGGATAAGACAATCAAGTAATCCGTCGTTTAATTCGGCCTCTGCCATAAGCTTTCTGAAGCCGCCCACACTTTGAGAATTCGATATGAAGAAAAGTGTGGCATCGACATTGTACTCGTTATTGTCGGTTGTAACTTTAATCGGCAACGTGTTCTTAAGAGTACCAAGAGTTCTCAGAGCCTCCATAATGTAAGCTGCAGAACCGAAATTGGTCTTAAGTTCGCTCGGGACACTGTAAGCAACTTCACTTAACAGACCGCCTGCCGCAACATTAAGGAAGAAACTGTCATTAATCTTGCCGCAGTCGCATTTGATGTATCGCGGATTCATAAGCATGGAAGCGAAATCCGAAGGCTGCGTCGGCATTCCGATACTTACCGAAAAATCGTTTACCGTGCCGCATGTGTAAACTGCAATCGGCATATTGATTTTTGCACGCATTATACCGGTTATTACTTCATTTACCGTTCCGTCACCGCCTGCCACAACGAGAATGTCATATTCTTCAGGATTTATTTCACGGGCAAATCTCTCGGCATCGTTACTTCCCGAAGTGTAAGAAATATCGGCACGCGAAAGCGCATTGCGGCTCACGAGATATGAAATCATATCTTCAATGTTAAGCCTTGCAAGCTCACGTCCCGATGAGGGATTAACGATAATCTTAAGTCTTAAACCCATAAATAATGCCTTTTTAAAAGATTCTCATAAAATTACAATTTACTTTACCATAAATCGGTAATTGTATTGTTACGTTAATGAAGCGTAAATAAGGCATTTTGAATACAAAAATGTGTTAATATAAGCAATAGTTTATAAAAGGCGAGAGGTCACGGCCATGAATGAGAATCATATTCAACTGATAAAGCGTCGTAAGGAATCCAACTCAGATGTCCTTATGAATATCTTGGCATTTGCTTTTCCTTTTTTTGCCGTAGTAATTGCCTTTGCCATAAGCGGTATTTACCCGATCGGTAAGAAAGTAATGCTTACTGTTGACTGCTATCATCAGTATGTTCCGTTTTTGATTGAATTTCGTGACAAAGTTTTAAGCGGCGGATCGCTTTTCTTTACATGGAACGACGGAATGGGTATGGAATATTACGCCGCATTTGCCAATTATTCCGCAAGCCCCCTTAATATATTCGCTCTCTTTTTTACGGCCAAAACAATGCCGATATTCGTGGCTTTGATTACGGCGGTAAGAGCAGGTCTCGCATCACTTTTTATGAATTTTTTCCTCTGCGGTGAAGACAGCGGAAGAAGGGATTACATCACTGTTTCATTTGCAGCTTCTTACGCATTATGCGGCTGGTTTTGTACCGATTTTTGGAACATTATGTGGTGCGACGCTTTGGTACTTATTCCGCTTATTATGCTCGGTCTTCGTCTTCTTTTTACCGAGGGAAGATATTTCCTTTACATACTGTCGTTGGGACTTTTGCTTATAAGTAACTATTACGTGGGATTTTTCGCATGTATATTCCTTCTTGTTTTTGCACCGGCTTACTATTTCACATGCTTCCAGGGTAAAAACGAGGAAGTTGTCGAAGGTAAACTCGGAATCAAGACTTTCGGTATGTGCGCGGGAAGATTTGTAGCTGCAAGCCTTCTTGCCGGATTATTGTCCGCTTTTATTACAATCCCGACATATCTTATACTTCAGACCACTTCGGCAACAGGTTCCGAGTTCCCGAAAGATTTTGCCTTGACTAACGATTTGTTTGATTTTATTGCGAGATTCTTATCGGCGGCAAATCCTAACATCAGAGACGGTATGGCCAATGTTTTCTGCGGCATAATTCCTGCTGTTTTGATACCTCTATTCTTCGTTGCCGATAAGCAAACCGGTATTTCGCTGAGACATAAGATCGTTTACGGCTATATGCTGGTTTTGATGTACTTAAGTTTTTCGAACAGAATTCTGGATTTTATATGGCACGGCTTCCACTTCCCGAATCAGATTCCGTACAGACAGTCATTCCTTATGTGTTTCCTGGTAGTTGTCGTAGCTTATAAGACAATCAGAAATCTGAAGTCGTTTTCACTCGGGCAAATATCCGCCGTTTTTATCGGAGCGGGTGTTTACCTTATCCTTTTCGAAAAATTCGGTGAAGGGCAGGAGGGCTACGTTCAAATTCTTATAAGTCTCCTGTTTATTATTGCTGACGGTGTCATTTTAACTTCAATCAAGAAGGGCAGACGCAGAAATCCGCAGTTCTATGAGTCACTTGTGGCAGGTGCAATGGCGGTTGAATTGCTGGTTTCATCCTGCGTGGTTATTTGCACTGTAGGTGCTCACGAAGGTTTCCCTTCATACTCAACCTATGCCAAAAGCAGAAACATAATTCACGAATATGCGGAATCGGTAGAAGGCACAGAAGGTCATAACTCCTTCGAGAGAACGGAACTTTATCCGAACAATATCTGTGACATTCAGTCTGTTTACGGTGTTAAGGGCATCTCGGTATTCAGTTCTACCGCAAGAGAAAGTTTTGTTAAGTATATGAGAAACTTCGGTTTCCATAATAACGGCATCAACAGCATCAGAAATGCGGGTCTTACAAGCGTAACGAATACGATTCTCGGTGTTCGTAATATGGCTTGTTACGAGAATACCACATCAAGACCTCTGATGTATGAGGAGGAGTATGTTGAAGCCTCCGTAACGGTGTACGGTAATCCGGATGCATTGGAAGTCGGCTTTATGGTTGACGAATCAATTTTGGATTATGCACCTGATTACGACAACTATGATGTTTTCGAGAAGACCAACATGTGGATTAACTCCATGGGTATCGAAGGCGATATATATGAGAAGATTAATTTTACAACAATCGATTCTACCAATGTTACGGAAACACGTGATTCCTTAGGCTATCATGCTTTAAATGTCGACAGCACCGATAAGACTGCAACCTTTACAATCCTCATCGATGACGCAACCATCGGTTCGGAGATTCTTATTTACCCTCACAGCAGTAAGGGCGGAACTCTTGATATATCATACAGAACCGTCGACGGACAGATTTCCAAGGAAAACACCGTAACAGGAATTACGCTTCGCGCATGGCAGATAGTATCCTTGGGTGTTTATGACGGAACGCCGATTGAGGCAACCTTCAGATACTCCACACCGCCTTCCGGAGCACTTAATATATACGGATATGAAGTTAATCAGGATGTTTATAACAATATGGTTTCCACCTTATCTTCAGAGCAGGTTACTGTTACCGACTATAATGACACATCACTTTCCTGCAACATCAATGCTTCCAAGTCCGGTCTTTTGATGTTTACTATTGCGTATAACGACGGCTTTAATGTAACCGTTGACGGAGAACCTGCGGAAATTACTTCAATCCAGGATGCTTTGATCGGTATTAAACTCGAAGAGGGCAATCACGAAATAGTATTAACATATAAGCCTGTCGGTTTTAAGTTGGGATTGGCATTGTCTTTGACGGCTTTGGGTGTTTTCCTGCTGGTTTCATATCTGTCTTACAGAATTTATAAGAAAAAACTTCTGCCTGTTGCAGTTGCTTCGGGTGAAGCCGCAGATCAGATTTATGCCGCTTACGATATAGCGCCTCAAGATCAAATCCCGACCGATTCCGTAACATCGGTTCCTGATTTTAACAGCACCGAAGCGAATGATTCGGGTCTTGATTTCGAGGTTGAGAACTCCGACGAGAGCGAAGAGGAAGTAATTGAGGTTATAAATCCGGATGTAGCATCATCCGATAACATGAGCGGAGACGAGACGCAAAGTGAGTAACATAGATACCACAACCAGGTCTTCTTTGATTTTACGGCCGGATTTTAAAAAAATCCTGTTTATTGTCTGCGCTTTCATGATACCGATTCTCATATTCGTAGCCGCAGATTGTTACGCTATGAATCCTGTCAAAGACCTTCCGCAGTCGCTTACCATGCGCTATGCACCGGAACGCGACAATTTCCTTTTGGGTACGGCGCGTGAGACTTTCGACGAGGAGATTTCTCTGCGCGGAATTCTTACGGGCAAAAGTGATCTTTTAAGCATAATCGGCCATCTTTTCACGGGCACGAAGGCGCACATTTACTTTTTAATTGTTTGCTTCTCGAAAACGGGATTCGCATCACTTTTGACAGCACTTCTGATTCGTAAACGTATCGGTCTTTCGGAGCCGATGTGTGTTGTTTTCGGAACGGCATATGCTCTGGCTTTCCAGAATATTCTTGCTTTAACCGATATCGGTGCCTCGGATTTTATGGTTATCCTTCCTTTGGTGTTTTGGATTTGCGACATATATAGCCGCAACCAGGACAGCTTTGGGGCGAGACTCGGCGTGCTTCTTATTACGGTATCCGTTCTGCTTACCGGCGTGTTCGGATTAACGTACGGACTTATTTTTATCGCTTTTGTTTTGCTTTTTACCTCTCAATGTTCGTCTGCTTCAAACAAAGAAGCGTTCACAAAGTTCGGCCGCGGACTTTTACTTATGTTGACAGGTGTCCCGATATCGTCACCGACGGTAATTCACATTCTGCTGACATCCGAAATTACGTACAAGTTTAAAGACATCCTTTCAGCCGAGACGGATATTACTTTTTTTGATTTTCTGTCTTCATTTACAGCAGGCAACTCCTTCTCGCTTTCCGTTTCATCACCGGGAACATATATCGGAATGTTTACTTTAACTTTAGTCATATTGTTCTTCTTTATAAGCGAGATACCGGTACGAATCAGAATTACCGCCTTGGTTACTATAATTCTTTACCACTTTACGTACTCGTTTGTATTTTTAAGACAGCTGACTTCTGTTTGGGTGGACGGTTCTTCGGCTTCGGCCTCAAAAGTAAGATTTTCCTGTGTGATAATTTTTCTTTTGTTTATTGCGGCTGTTGCACTTCGTAACATCCGCTTCGCTTCGCGCATTAAGAAATCAGCGTGCGTTTTTGCGACTTTTGCACTACTCGTTCTTTGCAATGTAAGCGTGTTGGAAACTTCCATGAGTACTCTGGGACGTGCCATCACATTTTTCGGAATTATTGTTTCGGCATTAAGTCTTCTTTCCGCAGGATTAACAGAAGAGAAAAAAATCTCAATTAATCTGACTGCGGCACTCGTTATTTTGGAATTGACCTTCAACATGTTTTTTTGCCTGCCTATATCAACTGTCAAAAATGATTCGGCATTTATCAATACAGCCAATTTGGGAGGCGAATATCACCCGCGATTTACCCGATGCGATTCAGATTTTCTCCTCTTTCAGGAGAGCGACGAAATTCGTTATATTGTAGTCTCGGCGGATCTTTCGCACTATCAGCCGGAGTCGACTTCGGTATTCGTTAACAGAATGTCAAGCTCGCTCGGTTACGGATTTGTCTATACTTCGCCGGAAGGTATTATTGATGTTTGCGATTTGGGTTTTGATACGGAAGATTTTCTTCACTATAAACTGAAGCATTATGACGGAGTACCTGAGATAAGAAAGGTCTGTGATTTTGTTCCTGAAGATTTTGACGGCAATTACCTTACCATTTTCCTCGATTCCGACGTAAAAACGACTCTGACGTTGGAAGGAGAAGGCCTCGAGGATACCGTATATCAGCTTGAAGGTGATTCCGCACTTACAGTCACTGATTTTGCCGCCAACTATAATTTTACGGTAATCGTGAAAGACAGCCACAGCATCGGAGGCCTTGTGTACGGTGTTTATCTTACTGATGCAGAAGCTTTGGAAGGCATAAATTCCTATGTCAAAACCATGTCCGACGGTAAAACAACAGTTACCAAAGATGAGTTCGGAGATACTTCATCTGTAAAAGGAACCATGGTTTTGGGAATTCCTTACAGCGACGATTTAAAAGTTACCGAAAACGGCTTCTCCACGAAGGTATTCGACATCGACGGCTTTGCGGCATTCAGTATCGATACGTCTTCAGCAGAGACAGAAATCGTTATTAAATATGATTCTACGGACATTAAACTTGGTTTTGTAATGTCTTTGGTAACTTTGTCTATATTTACCTTCTGTGAAATATGTATAATAGGTATTAATAAAAAACAGGAAGTCAATTCCGAAGCAGGTAGTATGTCAAGTGGAAACGATAGTGACGAAGAATTTACGAATTAAGGACGGAACCGAATTTATCGTGTTCGACCTGGAATGGAACCAACCTTTTCCGGGGAAAGAATATCCTTTCGATGTAACCTCACTTAAAGGCGAGATTATCGATATCGGTGCCGAGAAATATGTTTATTCTTACGGGCAGTTAAGTTACGCGGGCAAGTTTTCGGTAACCGTTCGTCCGAAGTATTATAAGAAACTTCATTATCATGTAAAAAAACTTACCAACAAGACAAACGCCGAACTTATGTCCGGCGAACCTTTTGACAAAGCCTCCGCTGATTTTTTAAAATTCTGCGGATCCGATGCAGTTCTTGTAGGCTGGGGAAATTCCGATCCGGAGATGCTTAAGATAAATCTGAAGTTCAGCGGATTAAACGACGTTCTCGGAATGCCGTTCGTTGATATTCAACCGATTTTCTCATATTTTGCAGGCGAACAGGGAATGCAAAGAAGCGTTGAGTACGCAGTTGATTTCTATTCCATCCAAAAAGACGACACATTTCACAGTGCATGGGCCGACAGTATGTATACCGGTCTCGTGCTCAAGAAGATTTTCGAGCAGAACAAAACATCAGAGGTTTTAAGCATTTTCGAAAGCTCTATGGTCGATCCTGACGTTAAAAACGAGTTCTCTTTTGTCGGTGACGCATATAAAACTGCCGAGGAAGCCATAAATTCCAAACAGAAATTTCCCGCGGTTTGTCCTTTCTGCGAAGAACCACTCTCGAATAACATTAAGGATTTCCGCATTCGCAAATCAATCTATGCGCTTAAGTCCTGTGAAACCCACGGTGATTTCTTCCTTCGAACCCGCATCAAGCATTCGAAAAAGGGCTACTACGCAGCAATGGTTATGAGAGTTGCGACCCAGTCCGATTATTCACTGGCAGCGGCCAAATTCGAGGAGTATAAGAAGTATGGAATTAACGGTGCTCCGTTACCGCTTTCGGCTGAGCCTCAGGAGGCTGAAACAGGCGAAAATCTAAAAGAAGACTGACAGTTTGCAAACAAATCATAAAGTTTAGAACAAATAATTATTATTTAGTGTGTGAAAAAGTTATATTTCGAGAAAAAGTTCACATTATCGCCATAAAGTTTACAATTTATTAACAAATGCGCTCGAAAAGGTGCTAAAATAGGCTTGTATATTAATACGTAGGAATATCTTTATTATTGAGTTTTGAATCTAATGAAGGGAAGGGACATATTTATGTTCAATATGACCAAGAAGATGAAAAAGAAGGGCAATAAAAAAGGCTCAATGCTTGTAATTGTTTGTCTTATCATTGCTATGGCGTTGGTTTTCATTGTTTCGGCTATGACTGTTACTGTAGCAGCTCGTAACAGATATTATGACAATGCAAAGAAAAGTCAGGCAAGGCTTACTGTTAATGCTGTTGCTGAATCGTTTTACGAAGCTCTTCAAATTCAACAGATTACGGATCTTGAGTTGGTAGATCTTGCTGATAAAGGAGCTACCATGAGTATAACCGGCGGTAATATGCCAGGTGTTGTTGGTAGCGGTTGCAATACGACTGCAAGATTCAGTAAAGATTCTAACTATATATATGTTGATTTTACCACGAAGATTGATACTACCACCGAGAGATTACGTTTGGTTCTTCAAGGTAGTGTGCCTGCTGTTTCACCTGATCTCAATAATTTCCCTATTGAGTTGGGTGCACCGGGCAATTTGAATCAGTTGGATAGCGTAGGCGGTGGCGGAGCAAGTAAAGCCGATAACATTTTTTATATTCACGGTGGTACGCCAAATTTTACATTAGGTACTGCAACTTATTATTCAACAATTTTTACTTTGTCACCTTTTGCTACAGTCGGAAATAAATTTACCGATATTGTATGCTGGGGAAATGGCTCAGGTTGGAACTGTGGTGGTTCATCCGGATCCGGAATAAGTTCAGTAAGTGATACCGGTGTAAATATGTTCTATTTTGGTGACGGCGGAAACATGATAACGAACAGTAGTTCTATTTCAACATCCGTTTCCAATATTGTATATCAGAGTGGTAGAAATAATAACTGGTATTCAGGTAGCGGTGATAGTAGCGGAATTAATATTGTTCAAATGGGCAACGAGTCAGATGATTTAAAAACCTTGTCATCTCGTTACCAGAATGTCGGTGAGGTTCCGTTCTACACAGGAGCAGAAGCTAAACAGATTGTTGAGAATTCTGGAATACATACGTCTGTTCCTTCAGGGGCGCAAGAAATTACGATACCGTCTAGTAATACAACTACGCTTGTTGCAGGTGATTATATTCTTAACACCAGCTTTGCATCTACAGGTACTCAGCGCAGAATTATTTGTGATTGCAAGAATGGTGCAATTAACATCTATGTAACAGAAAGCGTAACACTTCAGTCTTGTTACTTTGATATTTGTAATGACTATGAGCAAATTGGAAAATTCGGTAATAGAGTTAATTTTATATTGTCTGATGGTGTAAGTTTGACCTTTAATAAAGGTAACGGCGGTATGGTCACTGGTATTTTCTCTTGTCCTCGCGGACGTACTGTGGATGGGAATGGTATTCCTGTTGCTCTTACTACAGTTTCTCTTCCGTCCAATTGTTCAGTAGATAACAGCGGTACTAATGATTATTGTCCATCTTGCTATATCTATGGATTTAGTAACAACTCTATTAAATTCTGGGGCGGTAGTACATTTGTTGGAATGGATGCATATGTTAATTTGTACGGCGGAGGAAATATCGTATTAAATTGTGATAACAATCCGACATTTTACGGTCGTATTACAGCAACTGATCTTATAAAGACTAGCGGAAATATGAATTTGCCATATTGCCCTAAGCCTCCTAAGGCGGATAAGGGTTCAGGTTCCGGCGGTCTGGAAATAAGAACAAGTAATTACTCGGCAGTTCAATATATTTATTACTATGAGCCGGAAGATATTTAATTAATGAAGATATTTAATTAATAATGAATACATAAAGACTGTCCCAAAACTTAAAGTTTTGGGACAGTTTTTTATAAGCAGCTATAATCATTTATGTCTTAAATAAGGGGTTAGTTCACTATATAGAACAAGGTTCTTGAACTGATTTGATTATGACTGGGGTGAATACAAACTGAGTCTCTGTACTCTGAGACAATTCCAAATATTACTCGAAAAACATGGATTAACTCAAAACAATAGTATTATTCGAATTTACTATTTCAAAAGCAATAATATCTCTACTGACAATTTCGGCAAAACCCAGAGAATCAGAATCGATACAGAAATACTCGAGGCTGTCCGAACAAATAAGTACTGAGTTACCTTGAGAAGAAATGGTTGACAGTTTATGAACTAAGGTATCATCCGATAAAAACAACTTAACGGACGAATCAACGAATATAAAACGGTACATTCGATTGGTTTCATCAAACATGACATTTAGTATAGATAAAAGCAAATCTCTTCCATGTGTAGTATCAGATGAATAGTAGTCATGCTTAATTAATACAGTTACACTGCCATCTTCACCATCAATTACTATGTCTGGATATAAATCAAGACTTGTTTCCAGAGCTTTGTTTCTCATTAAATTCCCTCCTGTCGCCGGAAAGCATTCGCATAGAACGTTGAATAGAATTCTTACTGTTACCCCATGGTTTATCGGTGTTTCTATAATCAAATTTCAAAGTAAACCATTCAACATCATCAGTTAATTCATTGAAGGAAGCATCAAAACCCTCAGAAATAAAAGGAATAAAATCAGCTGCATCGTTCTGACTCATTTTATCAGCTACAGTTCGCAAAAGCATAGCTGTATGTGGCAAACAATGACAATGATTATCCGAGAATTTGTTTTTAAAATCCTTATCATGAGTGAACATCCATATAATGACCTCATAATAACGTGACATTGTGTAGTCGATTTTCTCACAAATCGGGCAAGATTTAACGCGCGAATCAATTTTATCGGCCAACAAATAGAGTTTGTTTTTATACTCTTTATCTTTACCTTTAAACAATTCTTTCTTATTCGGAACAGTTTTTCTTAAGTCAGGCGATATGTCAGCAGTAATATCCTTTAGGTGAGTATGCATCATTAGGCCAAGTCCTAATCTGTTTACTTCGGCCTGATTTAATTTACCCATATGTTCAGGACAAAACCCCGTCTTATTGGTAACAGTTCTGGTATCCGGTTCCATTAGTGAAGGCCCGAGATAGTACTCGAGATAATCGGACTCACTCTTATTCTTAAGAAAACAGAGAGGACACAAATCATTTTGTGAATAAGCATCGTTAACAGGTATAGTATAAATTTTTTCCATATTTTACTCCATTATTCTGTGTATTACTCGTTTTGCACGCACGTTAACCGCTACTATTGAAATAGATGTAAATTCTTCCACAAAATGCCCGATTTTCTGTTGAGCATCAATCAGAATATTCTGAGCATCATAGCCGTAAAAAAGAGCCAAATCAAGATTTAGAACAACACCGTAAGTTTGTTTCTCAGATTTAAAACTAACTACCTCGGCAAAGCCCTCAATTTTAGAAAGAATGATTGAAATCAAATCAAGAAGCGCATCATCCGAAATAGAATAAGAACCGAGTGAAGAAAATGTAGGGCGAACTACAGTACGCTCAGTTTCCGGAACAACAGGGGCTATACCTTTTTCTTTATCACGCAAAAGGCGAAGCCTATCAAAAGGATCGGAAAAGTACCCGGAAAACTCGTGTTTAATCTCCATACTAGGTACCGGAATAGTGTGCATACCTTCTGTGAGTCTCGTATTCTGAGCTTGACGCATCTCTTCTTCAGAACTGACATCTTCAATACGTATGAGCATTGCAGGCTGATTAAGCCACAGATTGTTGCAAATCTTGGAGAGCATGGAATCGGAAGTGCCAAGTATCATTAAGGCTGTCGGGTGTGACTCAACTAATGCTCTCCTCATTACGTTTGAACGTGTCGAATCAGCAAAAAGAGCCTGTCTTACAGATTCCATTTTTGTCGGAGCTTTTTTTGCTGAAGTTCCTGCAACTATGCGACTACCGTTAATAAGCAAACCGTCATCAATCAAATAAGAAATATTATTCTGCCTTGCTACCTTTATGGCACGTGTGCTTTTTCCGGTGCCTGAAGGTCCGACAAAAGCAATAACAGCTATTCCAGAAAGCGCTTCCCGCGTGAGACTTTCACTCATAAGAATTGTATCGGCAGAAAGAATGGAATCACCGCTTCTTGATGAATCTCCGTTAAAACGTTCAAAGCGACGAAGCGTTGCACGAAGTTCAGGAATCAAAACACCATGTCGACCCGTGTCAGATGAAACAGAAGACGCCTTGACTTCATCTGACACAAGAGTGTCGGAGGACAAGGCGCTGTTATATACACTATTACTCTCTGAATTGACGTCCAAAGCCATTTGAGACCCCAACCTTAGTTATCCCAGTTATTAAAAACTTCCTGAATATCTTCGTTATCTTCCATCATATCGAGCATTTTCTCAAGTTGTTCAATCACAACCGGATCAGAAACCTCGGCGTAGGTAACAGGAACAGGACCTAAAGAAGAATCGAGGAAAACGTATCCTTTATCTTCAAGTGCATCACGCACCGTATAATAATCATCAGGGGATGTAGTAATTTCGTAGCACTCTTCCTCAGCTGCAAAATCTTCGGCACCGCTATCAAGAGCGTCCATCATAACCTGATCCTCATCCTCATAATCTTCACGGCTTATAACAATAGAACCTTTATCTTCGAAAAGGAAAGAGACGCTGCCGCTTACGCCCATATTACCGCCGTTCTTATCGAAAATATGGCGAAGATCTGCAGCTGTTCTGTTACGATTATTAGTAAGAGTTCTTACCATAACAGCAACTCCGCCGGGACCGTAACCTTCATAAACGATTTCCTCGTAATCATCGCCTTCACCTGCACCCGCTGCCTTTTTGATGGCACGAGCAATATTATCATTTGGCATATTGGCTGCTTTAGCTTTGGCAACAACATCTTTAAGCCTTGAGTTTCCATCGGGGTCAGGACCACCTGCCTTAACTGCAACAGCAATCTCTTTCGCAATCTTCGTAAAAACTGCACCTTTAGCGGAATCAGCAGCTTCTTTTTTTCTCTTAATATTGCTCCACTTAGAATGACCTGACATAAAAACCTCCGAAAGTCACTATAATAATTTTTGCTTAAATAAAATAACCTATTACAGATAATAAAACAATGCCTGCAACAGTAATAATACCCGAATACCTCTGTTTGGATGTGTTTTTGGTCAGCAATCTAGGCAAAATCGCAAATAGAACATAAGCAGGTATAGCAAAGTAAATATTCAATATAAAAGAACTGAAACAAAACATAACGACCGCATAAGGCAAATCAACCCAGAAATCATTCCATTCATAGCCCTTCTTTAACGCTTTGCATAATATTGCGATAAGTCCAACACAAAACAAGGCAACTAAAACACCGGCAAACCACATAATCGAAAGCTCAAAAATAACAGATGAAGCACAAATCGAAGCGCTTCCGACTGCAATTGAGAAACCGTAATATCCCTTACCCGTGTCATGATAAATCATCATAGTGCCTATAAGTGCACATGCACAAAATAAAAAAAGGCAGTAATATGCAAATAACTGAACGCTATCAGCCGTCACATATGTAGGATCGATTTTATATAAACCATGAGTCAAAGCAGTCACAAGGAAAACCAAGCCGGTAAAAGACTCAATTTTAATATAGCGGGAAGAAATGGGTGCTTTACAGTATCTGCACTTTCCACCCAAAAACAGCCAACTGAAAATCGGAACCAAATCAAGCGCAGATAGTTCATGTCCGCAAGTCATACAAACCGAATGTCCTTTTACTACTGTCTTGCCGGCTGGAATCCTGTAAATGACTACATTTAAGAAACTGCCAAACACAATGCCGAATAAAGTCGAAAAGACAACAAATACAATAAACAGAGCTGAATCAATATCCATACTATTTCCTACCTTAATAAATATATAGGTAATATAACAAACATTACATTAAGTTACAATTAGATGAAATTAAATAGGGTATCGGTTGAGTGCTCGCTATTTGTATTGAATTTTATAAGATTCTGTTGTATAGTTCTTTCGTATAAGTAGGGGGAATTGTGCATATAAGCATAGAGTAAAAATATTTTGATACTTCTCAGTATCGGTTATATTCCTACCCGTATCCTTTTACTGACCAACTACGGACGAGTTTGTCCTTAAACTGGGAGGAAAAATGAAGAGATTAGGCGATATTCTCATCGACAGCGGTTTTCTTACTGCCGCTGAATTAGCAGAAGCCTTGAGCAATCAGAAAGAATCAGGCAAACGTTTGGGTGAAGTTATCATAGACATGGGCTTAATGTCTGAGTTTGATGTGTTACGTGCAGTATCAAGCCAATATAATTATCCTATAATTGACCTTGCTAATGTCGAGATTGATCCGAAAGCTACAACAATGCTTGATGAGAAGTATTGTGAAGAGAATACAATTCTTCCTATTGGTTTTGATGAAGATAAACTTGTTGTTGCTATAGATGATCCGTTGAATATCTTAATCCAAGATGATATTCAATTCAGAACCGGATGCGAAGTAACTTTGATGCTTGCAACAAAAACAGCGATTGTTGAGAGTATTAAAGTAAATTATGGTAAAGCTTCTGCTGCCAATGCGGCCCAGGAACTTAACGATGATCTTGATGTAGATGATTTGGAAGGTTTGAATTCAGAACTTTCAGAAGCCGTAAACAGTGCTCCGGTTGTAAAACTTGTAAACTCTATGATAGATTTCGCTATCAGAGCCGGTTCTTCCGATATTCATATTGAACCGATGGAGGACAGAGTTCGAGTACGTATCCGTATTGACGGTGTCATGCAGGAAATTATGTCCAATCCTCTTTCTTCGAGAGAAGCAATTACAACGAGAATTAAGATTCTCGGCGGTATGAATATTGCAGAGAAGCGTATTCCTCAGGATGGTCGTATTCAGACAGAAATTAACGGTGAGGAAGTTGATATGCGTGTATCTATTCTTCCTACGATTCATGGTGAGAAAACCGTTATTCGTATTTTGGCTAAGAACGACGGTAATCTTAACAGAAAGTACTTAGGTATAAGTGATCACAATAATGCACTTATAGATAAGATTATCCAAGTACCTCAAGGTATTTGTCTTATTTCCGGTCCTACCGGATCCGGTAAAACAACAACACTTTATACACTTCTTTCGGAGAAGAACAGTCCTGAAACAAATATTATTACAGTTGAGGACCCAGTCGAAATTAAAATTCCGGGTCTTAATCAGGTTCAGGTAAATGCTAAAGCAGGTATGACATTCGCAAGCGGTCTTCGTTCTATTCTTCGACAGGACCCTGACATTATTCTTGTCGGTGAGATTCGTGATGGTGAGACAGCTGAAATTGCTATGAGAGCTGCTATTACCGGACACTTGGTTTTCAGTACAATTCATACAAACGATGCGGTTTCATCAATTAACAGATTGATTGATATGGGTCTGGAACCATACATGGTTTGTTCCGCTTTGGTTGGCGTAGTATCTCAAAGACTTGTTCGTCGTATCTGTACAGCTTGCAGAAAACAGTATGATCCGTCTCCGTATGAGATGGAGAAGCTTCATCTTGAAGCCGGACAAAAGCTCTATTGCGGTGAAGGTTGTTCCGAGTGTAATGGCTCCGGTTATAAGGGCCGAATCGCTATCCATGAAATAGTCGTAATGACATCAGCTATGAAAAATCTTATTGAGAAACGAGCAAGTGAAGAAGAAATGAGAAAACTTGCAGTTTCTGAAGGAACACAAATGCTTGCTGATTCTGCTGCAGCTTTGGTTCTTGAGGGAATCACGACAGTAGATGAAATGAACAGAGTTGCATATTCCATTGATGGTTAAGGAGGTATATCGTGGAAGGATTTACATTAACTATTGAGGCTATATTGACTGAGGCAGTCAGAAGAGGGGCATCCGATACTCACATCACAGTTGGCTTACCGCCGATGATTCGTGTTCACGGCGAGTTAACTCCAATGAGTAATCAGATTCTTACACAGGCTGATACAGAGTATCTTTGTAAGTCAATGATTGATAAGTCAAGACAGCAGTACTTGAATGAAAGAGGAGAAATCGACTTTTCTTATGTCGTAAAGGATTACAGCCGTTTCAGATGCAATATTTTTAAACAGCGCGGTTCATATGCTCTAGCAGCAAGAACAATTACTAATGAAATTCCTACATGTGAAAAGCTCGGTTTGCCGAATCTCTTTAAAGAACTTTCCATGAAACCGAGAGGACTTATCCTTGTAACAGGCCCTACGGGTTCCGGTAAATCAACAACCCTTGCAGCTATGATTGGTCATATTAATGCCAGCAAGAAGTGTCACGTACTTACCTTGGAGGAACCTATCGAATATCTTCACCAGCACGGTGAGTCAATGATTAACCAGCGCGAAGTACATGAGGATACTCTTTCATTTGCTAATGCTTTGAGAGCTGCCCTTCGTGAGGACCCTGATGTAATTCTCGTAGGTGAGATGCGTGATCTTGATACAATTTCTACTGCTATTACCGCATCAGAGACCGGTCATATGGTTATGTCAACACTCCATACTTCAGGTGCAGCAGATACAGTTAACCGTATCATTGACGTATATCCTCCTCATCAGCAAGATCAGGTTCGTGTTCAGTTGAGTAATGTTTTGATTGCGGTTATTTCACAGACTCTTGTTCCAAGAATCGGCGGCGGACGTGTTGCCGCTTTTGAGATAATGATAGCAAACGATGCTATTCGAAATCTTATTCGTGAAGGAAAAACATATCAGATTGACAGTTCTATTGCTACTAACCTTGCAATGGGCATGTGTCCTTTGGATTTCTACCTTGCTGAGCTTTGTAAGCGTAACATCATTTCAAGAGATACTGCTTATATGAGATGCAGATTCCCTGATGATTTGAAGCGATATTTATCAAATGCAGGTGGAAGCAACTCAATTGCCGGTCAGTCGCCTTTATTTACAGAACTAGATTTTCAGTAACTAATCAATGTAGGAGGTTTTTACTAGATGTCAAAATTCAAGTATGAAGTAGTAGACAGCAAAGGTAAGCAGAATACGGGTACAATTGAGGCTAATAATATCAGTGAAGCTACGCGTATACTTAAAGCTGATGGCAAGTTTATTATTTCTGTTAAGAGTGACAATGGTTCCAGTATTTGGAACAAGGAAGTTGGAAGTCCTAAGTTAGCAACGAAAGATCTCGTAGTTATCACAAGACAGCTTTCATCTTTGCTCTCTGCCGGTATCACAGTTATCCGTGCTTTAGACATGCTTTACCAGCAGCTTGAGAGCAAAAAGGCACAAAAAGTTATTGGTGCTATTTACGAGTCGATTCAGTCAGGTAAAACACTTTCAGAGTCATTTAAGGAACAGTCAGAAGCTTTGCCTCAGATTATGATTTCTATGATTTCTGCCGGTGAAGAGTCAGGTCAGCTTGACGAAGTAATGGCAAGACTTGCTGAGCATTTCCAGAAGGAAGCTAAGATGAAGAATAAGATTTCTTCTGCTTTGGTATATCCGAAACTTCTCGCTTTCGTAGCTGTAACCGTTTGTTTAGGTCTTATGCTTTTCCTTGTACCAAAACTTGAGACGATTATCGTAGATTTGGGCGGTGACTTACCAAAACTTACAGCAGTTGTTCTTGGTATGAGCCGTTTCCTTGCAAAATACTGGTGGTTGCTTGCAATTATTGTTGCTGCAATTGTAGTAGCCTTTAAACTTTGGAAAAAATCCGAAAAGGGCGGTATTACTTGGGATTCGTGGATGCTTAAGATACCTGTAGTCGGTAAAGCAACAAAAATGAATGCTTCAGCACGATTCACAAGAACAATGTCTACACTGCTTCGAAGTGGTATCAGCGTTCTTCAGGCTTTGGAGATTACCAGCTCAACACTTGATAATAAGGTACTAGAGAAGAAGTTATACGATGCAAGAATTGAAATCCGAAAAGGATCTTCTCTTTCTAAGGCTATCCGACCAATAAAAGAGTTTCCGCAAATGATTTATGCCATGGTTGCAATCGGTGAGGAGTCCGGTACGTTGGATAACATATTGGATAAGGCAGCAGATTTCTTTGAGGATGAAGCAGATTCGGCTACAGCAAAGATGACTTCTATGCTTGAGCCTATAATGATCATTATATTAGCCGTAGTTGTAGGATGTATTGTCGGTGCGTGCGCATTGCCTGTTCTTAACATGGCTTCATTCATACAAGTTTAAGTCACGAAAGGAGAAAAAATTATGGCTTTCCCAGGATTCGGTGGAAATACACAACAATTAGTAATCGATGCTTCAAGCTCGAATCTCAAAGTAGCTGTCGGAACATACAATGCGAAGACAGGTAATGTTTATCTCGAAAAGGTAGGTATTGTATCACTTGAGAGCGATACAATTTCTGATGGTGCCATTACAGATCAGTTCGGTGTAGTTATGGCATTGAAACATGCTCTTGCAAAATTGGATATTAATCAGAAGAGTACAATCATTACAGTTGAGGGTGCTTTTATGCATACTCGTGATTTGGAACTTCCTGCTGTTAAACCGGAACAACTCAAAGATATGGTTAAGTATGAGATTTTGGGTCAAAGTACGAACCGTGATATGATTGTCGAGTACATCATTACAGGTAAAACTTTGGATGAAGAGACAAAAGGAGAGAAGTATAAGGTTAGAGCTACGGCTGTACCGGTTGATGTTGCAACAGATTATAAGGAACTTTTGAAGGGCGCAGATCTTCAGCCTTATGCTATGGATGTTAATCCTAATGCTATTCGTAAACTCTTTTCTTCCGGTATGATTAACGGTAGTGTTAATGTTGCTAACTCGACATTATTGCTTATTGAACTTTCCGGTAATACAACGACTATTACTGTTCTTGATAAAGGTTTTCCGGTGCTTACGAGAAGAATGCAGTTCGGTCACAAGAACCTTCGCCAAGTAGCAGAAAATATTAAGAAGACACAAGGCGGAAGCGACAAACAGTCTTCACTTGCAAGAAGACTTAACATCACTAAGAGTGATGCAGATACTGCTATTCCGGTTGAGGAAATCGATGTATGGCATGAAAGTCTTGCTGATGAGCCTTCGCTACAAAGTGCAGCAAATTCTTATTTCAAGAATTTGACTGATTCTGTTTCACGAACAGCACAGTTTACTATTAATAAATATCATATTGATAGTATTAGTTCGTGTTTCCTTTATGGTTCAGGCGCAGGTTATAAGAAAATAGATAAAGAGTTGTCACGTCAGCTTGGAACGCAGGTTGAAGTATTACACACATTAAGCACAGTACAAGGTCCTAAGAACTTCATAATCTCTGAGTTCGTGAATTGTTGCGGTGCTCTTATTCGTGATAACTGAGAAGGAGGGCATGTTGGGTTATGAGTAAAAAAGATTTTTCTAAGAAGGATATGAACTTCTTTTCGGAGTTCACTGCATCTTCACAGAGAACTACGAAAACAATTATTGCCGCAGCATTTGGTGTTGTTGGTGTTATTGTCATCTGTGCTTTAGTTTGTTTAGGTCTCGCTATTACATATTGGGGTCTTAAAGCAAATGTACAGGCATATCAGGTAAAATTTGCATCTGAGGAGTATGCTAACTTGGATATTACTTCGCAGAATCTTGCACAGAGTCTTGCATCCAGAAACGAACAGTTGTACGCTTTGTCTTCGATGCGTTACAACGTTGATTCATCAAAGAATGCTTCTGTAGCTGTAGCTGATGCTATAGCAGCAGCAGTACCAAGTGACACAATACTTACCGACTATGATATAACCGGATCTATTGTAACAATAGGTGCTGATACTTTTTCCTATTATTCACAGGTTGAAATGATTAATAGACTTCAGCAGACTGAGTTATTTGCCAGTGTACAGATAACTGGTAGCAGAAATGCAATGCCGTCTTTTCAAGATGCATGGGAAAGTTATGTTATGAATGCAGACTATCACTTTAGTGTAACAGCTATTCTTAATGGTATGTATGTAGTTTCAGTAGCTAGACTTTCACAGGCCGGAATTGTTTTTACTCCTTATGAGAACTCAGTAGTAAAGGGTGGAGCTGTATTTTCTCTTGATGATGTATCTACCTATTCATATGATGGAATTGAGTATCAGTTAACATCGATATTGTTGAATGGATCCGCAGTGTCTCCTGAACAGTTGTCAGAAATATTTAACAATAATAATTTTTCAATGGTTGTAGGCGGAGATTGTAAGGTGCAATTCTACTACGAAGATCCGGCCGTTTTAGCAGCGGCTGAAGGTTAATTAAGGTAGTGAGGTGAATTAAATGGGTAATTTATCAAACAGAGAAAAAGGACTGGTTGTAGTAATTGTAGGATTGCTGATTGTAGTTCTATTTTTATTCTTTGGCTTTAAACCGCTTTATAATAATGTTGTTAACGAGAAAGCTGAACTTCAGAATATGAAAGCGCTCGAAGAACAGTATAATGCAATAAAAGAAAGTAATGAGCAGAAGGAATTAGCTATCAGAGAAGCAGAGGGAATGATAGGTAGTTTGGAGAATTCTTTCCTTCCGGAAATTAATACTGAAAACATATTGTATTTTCTTATGAACACATTCGAAGAACAAAATTGTCCATATCTTTTCACATGGTCAACGGAAAATGTGATTTGTGATGATATTTATCTTCCGGATGGTTCTGTGGCAAATGATACACTCTTGTGTGAACGTGTAACACTTAGTTATTCGACAACAACCGGATATTTGATACCAGAGTATAACAGAGATCCTGAATGGGTTATTCCTGCACAGGGATACGATACGGAAACAATTAATGCTGAGATTTCTCAAATGGGAATCGGAGAAGACGGTCTTTTAACTCCTGGTAATGAAACGAATAAAACGTTGCCTGGATATGATGAATTTATTAACTCATTAAAAGTAATAGAGAGTACTTTTCCTGATTCCATAAAGATAAATGAGATTAGAGCTGAAGATACGGGTGCAGGTTATATGAAGCTCACAGCTGTAATAGATTTCTATGCTATTAATTCCGGTAATCGTGTTTCTCAGGCTGACTATTCAGCACCGTATGTATCATGGGCTGGTGCTGATGATTATGATACGACCGGTGGCCTTATCGGTGAACCTATACTTGTACTAAATCCTAACAGTTCATATTGGGCAACACAGATTGTACCAGCTGAGGTAGCTAATGCCGAGCACGAGTACGCTTCTTGGTTCTCAGTAGCAATACTTAGAGATGTTGTAGGTTCCAATCAGCCGATTATTGCAATTGAGAATAACGAATTCATTGCAACTGCATCTACATATGAATTCGGTGCTGATTCAGGTAGTGTAGGTCTTGATGAGGCTGTTGCGGAGAACTAATACATTGCACTAAAGGGTCTAGAAGGTCCAGTACCATACTTAATAATAAGTATTAATCAAATGGATGTTTCCTATAATGACAAGGAAACATCCATTTTTGATATCAGGTGGATCGGAAATCAATGTAATGAAATACTAAAATTCAATATTAGAAAAGCCCACTGAATCGTACAAATGTAGCCATTATAATATAAAGATAAGCAAGACGGTTTCATAAATACAGCACTTGAAATTGTGTCATAAAACTTCACAATTTAGTGAGAAAAAAAAGAAAAGCGAGAAACAAATGCTAACACAGTGTGAAACAAAGGTGTCGAAAAGTACTGATTTTATTGAATTGTGAAGCGAAACGACATATTTTGATGAAATTTTGAAAAAAATGTGAAAAAAAGTGTTGCATTTCAGAAATCACGTGCTATAATCAAATTACAAACTCAATAGAAAATATTTAGGAGGAAATTATCATGAAAAAGATTTCTAAGTCCAAGAAGGGTTTCACACTCGTAGAGATGGTTCTCGTTATTGCTATCATCGTTATCCTTGCTGCAGTTATGTTCTTTGCAGTAGCTGGTTACCTCAACAGAGCTAAGAATGCTACAGCTTGTCTCTCTGCACACAATGCTGAAATCGACAATGCTGTTGACGAGATTGATGCTTGATATTAAGGGTTAATCCTTTCTAGTAACAAATTAGGGGGAGGGGATATTCTCTTCCCCTATTTTTTTACGATTTGGAAAAGTCAGAAATTCGTGATATAATACAAAAAAATGCTGGGAGGTCCTATGAAAAGACTGGCTAAAAGTAAAAAAGCGTTTACACTGTTAGAGATTATTATGGTAGTAGCTATAATAGTTATTCTTGCCGGAACAATTAGTCTGTCTGTTTCCCAGATTGTTGGATCCGCGAGAAATGCGAGCGATGAGCTTGCCGGCTCACAGCAGGATATTTCTGAGGGTTTTGTGGCTTCGGAAGCGCATTTTGCTGCTATGGGATTCTAATTTTTGAGGTGTATCTATGAGAAGGATTAGTAAAAATATTGGTAAGCGAGCATTTACGCTCCTTGAAGTATTGTTGGCTGTAGCTATTGGTTTAATTGCTTCAACAATGATACTTGAAGGTGTTGTGTCTACTATGCAGTATTCAAGCAATACGGTGTTTTTTAGCAAATTAGCGGAAACACATGAGGCTTCAGCCTATCATCAGATTGCTTTGTCTCATAAAGATTTAGGTGATGGAAAATATGGAAATGTTGATACAACTGCTGTTCAGGGAACTCTCACTTTTACAACAAGTACCGGTATCACGAGAAGCATTTCAGTTAACGAGTATGCATATGGACAACTTAATTCCACTTCAGGAAGTACGAGCAATATTAACGAACTTTCCAGTACTATAGGCGTAGAAAATTCAAGTGCTATTGTATCGGATAATAGGTATGCTTCAGTATATATTCCGGTCCAGTGTAATAATTGCTTAACGCACAATTATATGCGTGTTGCTTACTCTGATGAAGATGGTTGGCTATGGTTTTGTTGTAATGTTGGTGGTGAGCACGGTTGCGGAGCTACGCGTGCTTTAGACTGATTCGTTTGTTAGTGGAGGATGTGTTATGAAAATAGTAAACAAGACAGGCAAACGAGGATTCACACTTGTTGAGATGATGCTTGCTATTGCAATAATGATGATGGTTTCTGTTTTCTTTATTACAATGCTTTGGTCTATCATAAACGGACATCAGTATGTTGCTTATGAAAATGATTTAGCTGATTATGCTGCACTAAATGCACAGGCTCTTGAAGTTAAGTTGTTGCAGGCAACTAAAATTGGTGCCGGTGATGATTATTTGTATATTCCTAACAATAGTTTAATTCTTACTTCTGATGACGATGGTCCTTTGTTCCATGTGAACGAGTATGTGATTAGAGCTCAAGGTGATGTGGAACTTAAATATACAATGACTGCGAGCTTTAATGTTAATGCCGAAACCGGAGAGGTGACTTATCTATTTGGCTTTCATGGAACTAATGGCAAGCAGGATTTTTATTCAGGTACGATTTACATACCAACTGCAAGCAATATTTCTTTAACAGATGTATCTAATGCTTCTTCTTTATATTATTCATAAAAGTAAGTTTCTTAAAAAGTTAATTTGATGAGATGCAGGTCAAAGTATATATTTACTTTGACCTGTTTTTGATTTATAGGATTTGAAACTGTTAGCACTTAAGTAGTCGTATGAAATCCAAAGTCATCAGGAAAAGATTTGAAAAAAGATGATATAGTGTTTTTGCAAGAATACATGCTTGGTTGGTGACTATGATTGAGCTTAAGTAATGACAATAATAAGTAATCATGTATAAAGAATAGATATTCAATTGATTGTTGATATGATGAAAAACACATTAGTCGAATCTATGATAGAATGAGTTGAGAATAACTGTGGGGTGATTGATATGGGGATTATAGTCGGATTAGATGTAGGTGGCAGTACTACAAAAATCGTAGGAATGAAAGACGGTGCAGTAGTTGCAAAATGCATCGTTAAGGCTGCTGACCCGATTACATCGGCATATGGCGCGCTGGGTAAATTAATTGACGATAATAAACTTTCTATTTCTGATGTAGAGAGAGTAAATATTACCGGAGTGGGTTCTTCTTTTCCTGATGGAGATTTGTTGGGAATAAAAACAGTCAAGGTAACGGAGTTTATGGCGACTGGTTTGGGCGGATTGTATCTTTCCAATTTAGAGAGAGCTATAGTAGTAAGCATGGGTACCGGTACAGCATATCTTGATGCGAGTAAAAATGAGGTGCGCCATATTATCGGTTCCGGTGTCGGCGGTGGAACGCTTGTAGGTCTTTCTAATGCCGTAATACATGTTGATGATGCAGAAAGGCTGGAGGACATTGCGTCTAAAGGCAATCTCAATAATGTTGATCTTACGATTGGTGATATTTCAAGAAGTGAGATTCCGGGACTTCCTATGAATATAACTGCTTCAAATTTTGGTAAGGTTAGCGATGATTTAAGTAAGGAAGATAAGATTATCGGAATTTTTAACCTGGTATATCAGGCAATCGGTACAATGTCGGTATTGGCTGCAAGACATGCAGGGCTTAAGGATGTTGTATTGACGGGACAACTTGCGAATATGAGCCAGTGTAAGGACGTAATGGATTGTTTCAGTCAGTTGTATGGGGTTAATTTTGTTGTAGCGGAGGATGCGGTTTACGCCACGGCTATAGGTAGTTGTATAGCATAAAAATAATGGGGAAGAACAGTAGTACAAGAGCTTTTGAACTGGATGTTATACGCGGATTCTCAATATTTATGATGATGCTTATGCATTTTGCGTATGATATCAGATACATTTTTGAGATAGATGCATTTGCATTTTTGGAAGGGACGACCTTTTGGGTAGTAGTTCACCCTTTGTTTTTGGTATTTTTTGTCGGTGTTTCCGGAATTTGTTGCACATTCTCGAGGAGCAATTTCAAACGTGGGATTAAGCTTACGGTAATTGCTTTGCTTGAGACATTGATTACGGCCGTAGCCACATATTGTTTTGATTTCGAGTGCTTGATTATCTTTAATGTATTGCATTTGTTGGCTCTCGGAATTTTGGTTTACGCAGCAATTTCATTTTGCGAACGTGTTTTTAAGTGGAATCCGAAGAAAGTTAACGTTTGGATGGCTGTTATCGGCCTTTGGATAATAGTAATCGGTGGGGATATCGAGCAGTATAACGGTATTATTAAAGGAATGTGGTTGTCGCCGCTGGGTATTTTCGGAAGTCAGCCGGCTCCGATTGCAGATTACCTGGCTGTTTTTCCGTGGCTCGGAATTTTTTTGATTGGTGCAATCATAGGAAGAGTATGTTATTCGGACAAGACGACACTTGTTCCGCGAACACCGAAGTTTGCGAGAAATTTGATGAAGCCGTTTGAATTTTTGGGTAAGCATTCCTTGATTGTGTATATTGTTCATCAGCCGATTGTGCTTGGTTTGACATATTTAGTATTGAAGATTATCGGATTGGTATGACATGAAGATTGTCGGTAAGAATAAAAGTTCTATCGGAAAAATTATTGCAAGAGTTGTTTTGCTGGTTTTGTTGGCGGGACTTCTGGTATTTATGCTGATTTTTCCGCAACTTCTGATAAATGAGAATGTTGCTGATTTTTATAGCGGCAAAGTTTTCCCGGTGATTTCTTTTTTACGAAATACGTTATTCAGCAGCTTGCCGGTGTCGGTTACCGAGTTTTTGGTTGTAGTCGGATCTTTGGTGCTGTTATTTATTATCGTATATAACATAGTAAAATTGGTGAAAATCAGAAATACGAAGGGTGTAAGAGCCTTTTTGAGAAGAGTCTGTACGACTTTGACGTGTGTTTTAATAATTGCTTCCGTATTGGCGCTGGATTTTCAATTGATGCACGGGATTAATTACAGAAGAACAGATGCAGCGACTAAGTTGGGTCTTGTTACGAGACAGAGAAGTATTGAAGAGATGGAGGAGGCTTTGTTATGGGCTTATGAGAATATGGTTCAGGCAAGGTCGATGTTGGGTGAGGATTATACCGGAGCAGCACATATGATGTCGAGTTTCGATGAGGCCGCGTTGTATGCTGATGAGCTGGTGAGCCGATTCTCGAATTATGCCGGGCTTGAGATGAGCAGAAATTTTGTGCGAGCTAAGCCTGTAGCAATAAGTGATTTATGGATATATACAAACATAGTCGGCGTTTACGATCCGTTTTTGGGGGAAGCCAACATAAATGTCGACAGAATTTCACCGACGGATATGCCGGTTACGCTGTGTCACGAGGTGGCTCACGCAAAAGGATACGCTCGAGAGTACGATTGTGATTTGATTGCGATTTTGGCGTGCTGTATGTCTTCGAGACCGGATTTCAGATATTGCGGTTTTTTGGAGTTGTTTTTGGAGATACTCTCTATAATGCCGAATGTGGGTGAGTATAGTTGGTTGTTTTCTTTGGATGAGTATCAGCCGATAGCAAAAGATATGAATGCAGAGTTTGCATATTATCTGTCACTTACGGATAATGTAATTACGCAGGCGGTAGCTACCGTGTCGGAAGAGGTTAATGATGGCTATCTGGAGGCGAACGGCCAGGAGGGCGGTACGCTTACATATGTGGAAAATTCCAATTACTATGTCGAGTTTTATTTTACCTATGTAAAAGGTGAGGTTTGAGTTGTTACGCGTAAAACTGTTGGGGAATGACTTTTTTTACGGGATTTCCGATGTGCTGAGACTTTTCGGAGGACCGGTAAGCGAAATGCGTGACGATAGTGAAGTTCTCTGTGATAACGTTACCGAGGATGACGTTTTGATAATTGCCGAAGTAAAAGACGGTGAGGTTAACGTTTACAGGTCAACGGAGGGAATGAAGACTTCTTATCGTGATGAGTTTTACGATGTCGGAAACCCAAAGAGGGAAGTTAAAAGGCAGTTATATAAGGTTATGGGCGAAATAACGGGGCGCGAGGTTCCGTGGGGTGCTTTGACCGGAATCAGACCTACGATTCCGGCTTTTGAGGTCGGCGATGCTGAAACTATGAGCCGGAAATTTTTCGTGAGGGAAGATAAGAGCAGGCTTGCGATTGAGACGGGGGTAAGAGAACGTGAGGTTTTAGCAAGGCTTCCGCAGGATTCGCTTAATGCTTATGTCGGAATACCGTTTTGCCCAAGCAGGTGCGCGTATTGTTCGTTTGTGTCGGAAGATATTTCCCATCATATGGGGAGACTTAAGGATTATGAGACGGCGCTCGAGAAAGAACTCGGACTGATCGGATGTAAGGCTGACAGAAAAATATCGACGCTTTATGTTGGCGGCGGGACGCCGACCGTTTTCGAGAATGCAGAATTTGAGAAAATGGTAAATGCGATAACGACGAAGTTGAAGTTTGAGGACGGGGCGGAAATTACGATTGAAGCGGGAAGACCGGACACCATAAACGAGTATAAGCTTTGTGCGATGAGAAACGTAGGAATCGGAAGGATATGCATTAATCCGCAGACGATGAGCGATGTGACTTTAAGGCGCTTTAACAGGAAACATACGGTCAAAGATGTGGTGGACGTTTTTGATACGGCGCGCAAATTGGGTTTTGGCAACATCAATATGGATTTGATTGCGGGTCTTAACGGAGAATATCCTGAAGAGCTTTTGGAATCGGTCGGGAAATTGGTGGCTTTGAAGCCGGAAAATATTACCATACATACGCTTTATAAGAAAAGAAGAGCGAGCCTGAGTAAGGATTCGGTCTTAGGAAACAGAGAAGATTCCAGACTTGATGTGTGCCTTTCGAAGGCTTACGAGATGCTTTATGAGGCGGGGTATGAGCCTTACTATATGTACAGGCAAAAAGATACCAGCCACGGGCTCGAGAATGTTGGATTTGCTCTTCCGGGGACGGAGTGCATTTATAATGTTGCGATGATGAGCGACAAGTGCGATGTGGTTGCTTTTGGAGCAGGCGGCATGAGCAAGAGGGTTTTCGAGGGCGGAAGGCTTGAAAGATGCTCGTGTATAAAGGATGTATTGGGATATATTTCGAGCGTGGAACAGATGGCTGACAAGAAGCTTTCTTTCTATGAGTGGTTGTAAAGTGCAAATTTCTTAAGAAAAAATGTTATAATTGAGGCCTGAGGTGCTGATATGATAGGTTTTTACGATTACACGGTATGGCTTACATATATTTCGCTTATGTCCGGTGCAGCCGGAATTTTTGCTGCGGTAAACGGACACATATATCCTGCGGCTTTTTTTCTTTTGTTCTCGGGACTTTGCGATGCCTTTGACGGCAAGGTTGCAAGGACCAAAAAAGATCGTACCGAGATGCAGAAGGTTTACGGAGTTGAGCTTGATTCGCTCGCGGATATTGTCGCATTCGGATGCTTGCCGGTTGCCATCGGATACTCACTTTTGGTTTCGTATTACGGCGGAGAACTTAAGATGTCGGTTTTCGTAGTAATAATACTTTTGGTGTTGCTGGTTTATGTTTTGGCGGCGCTTATAAGACTTGCGTACTATAACGCAACGGAGTTTGCACGAACCAAGGAAGAAACCGGTGAACGGAAAGAATACAGCGGGCTTCCGGTTACAAGTGCGGCGTTGGTGTATCCGCTGATTATATTAATTAATTCGGTATCGAAAGTTGATATCACGGTTGCGTATTTTGCCGTTATGTTTTTGATGGCAGTTGCTTTTATACTTCCGATTAAAGTTAAAAAGCCTACGCTTAAGGGTGTTATTGCCATGGTAATAATCGGAGTTGTTGAGTTTCTGATTATTTTCCTCAAGGGCTTTATTCTTTGATTTCAGTGGAATTTGGGAATCATCTCGTCGCCGATGCTTTCGGCGCTTTGGATGAAGGCGTTGGTCTGATTTTTGTCGCAGAGATAGTCAATTACGGAATCGTAGTGTTCAGGCTTTAAGGTCCTATAAAGATATTCCGGGATGTCGCGCTTAAGTTCTTTAAGATGAGGCATCGGGGTATATTGATTCATGAGGCTTATAAAGATGTTGTTGCCGTAGGTTGCCGTAAGGTAGTCCAGAATATGCTTGCTCTCGAAAATATGGCTCGGCAAAATCAAGTGACGGACTATTACACCGCTTTTCATAAGTCCGTTATCTGAAATGACGACAGGACCGACCTGGCGGTACATCTCAGCGATTGCATCCACGGCGCGCTCTTTATAGTCCTTGACGCCTGTCAGTTCAAGACTTGTCTTCTCATTCCAGAATTTAAAATCCGGCATATAGATGTCAACGAGACCGTCGAAAAGCTGCAAAGTTTCAGGCAAATCGTAGCTTCCCGTATTTATTGCAATAGGTATATTAAGTCCACGGTCTTTGGCGATATGAATGCTTTCTTTGATTTTCGGTGCGAAGTGCATCGGTGTTACGAGGTTTATGTTGTTGGCACCCGTTTGCATGAGGTCGAGATAAATGTCCGAAAGTTCATAAGGTGTTTTTACTTCGCCGCGGCGGGTGCTCGATATAATGTGGTTCTGGCAGAAAATGCAACCGAGATTACAGCCGGAAAAAAATACCGTGCCGCTGCCGTTGGTGCCGCTTATTATAGGTTCTTCGCCGAAATGAAGTTGGTAAAGATTTACGACGGCGTCACTTTCGGTTTTGCAAAAACCAAATGAAGTATCGCGGTCGATTCCGCAGTGTCTCGGACAAAGATTACAAGCACTCATAAAATAGGATAAACTTTCGTAAATATTATAGTTAAAGATAGTACATTTCCGTCGTATTGGCAACTTGCGGGAGACGGTAAGTTGTATTATTATCCGACACGGAAGACATGAAACAGCGTAAAAAGAGGTTAGCTTATGACCAATATTAAGGCAGTTATTTTCGATATGGACGGAGTGCTCCTGGACAGTGAGCCTCTGCACGATAAGGTACTTGATATGGTGCTCGGGAAATTCGGATATGGCACCACGTCTGAGTTCAGATATAAATACGTAGGTGCAAGCTCCACAGATCTTTGGGAAGGCGCTAAGGAGATATGGGATATTGATGCGACTGTTGAGGAACTTATCGATATTCAGTGGAAGACTATCTGCGAAGAACTTCCGAAGAGCGGCATCGGTGCAAGTAAAGGTCTTTATACGCTTCTTGACTACCTTAAGAAGAATAACATTAAGATAGCCATCGCATCTTCGTCACGCGGCGATTTTGTTAATGCGGTTATCGATCATCTTAAGATTCGCGACTACATTGACTCGATTACGCAAGGGTTTGAAGTAGAGAACGGAAAACCTGCACCTGATATTTATCTTTTGGCCGCACAAAAACTTGGTGTTTTGCCTTCGGAAAGTGCTGCCGTAGAAGATTCTACAAACGGTACCAAGAGCGCAAAAGCTGCCGGAATGCTTACGATCGGTTACGATAATCCGACGTCACAGGGACAGTTTTTGGATGCAGCCGATGTTATCGTAAAGTGTTTGGATGAGGCTGTAGAGATCATCGAAAAGGCATAAATTAAAACAAAGTGTTAGGATAAACGAAGAAAACGAAGAAAAAACGAGAAAAACGGAAGATTTTCGAGATTTTTTAAGAAAAAAGCATTGACATCCTGACAGATGCGGCTTATTATAATCAAGCGTCTAAAAGACAATTAAATTTATTAAGGAGTTAAGTCCGTTATGAAGACATATGTTGCTACACCGGAAACGGTTGAAAGAAAATGGCTCTTAATTGATGCTTCCGGTAAGACACTCGGTCGTCTTGCTACAGAAGTTGCTAAGCTTCTTCGCGGTAAGCACAAGGCTACATACACACCTTTCGTTGATACGGGAGATTATGTAATTGTTATTAATGCATCTGAGATGGTTCTTACAGGTAAGAAGCTCGATCAGAAGATGTATCGTTATCACACAGGTTATGCAGGCGGTCTCAAGGAGACATCTTACAGAAACCTTATGAGCAAGAATCCTGAGAAGGCTTTGGAGCTTGCTGTAAAGGGTATGCTTCCTAAGAATTCACTCGGCCGTCAGATGTTCAAGAAACTTAAGGTTTATGCAGGTGCTGAGCATAAGAACGAAGCACAGAAGCCTGAAGTTTACACATTTGAAGAGTAATTAGGGAGGGCAAGTAAGTTATGGCTAAGAAAGCTGGTAAAGTAAATTTCTGCGGTACAGGCCGTCGTAAGGATGCAGTTGCTTGCGTTCGTCTCGTTCCTGGTACAGGTAAGATTACAATCAATGATAAAGATATCAACGACTACTTCGGTCTTGATACATTGAAGCTCATCGTTCGTCAGCCACTCGTTGCTACAGCAACAGAAGGTAAGTTCGATGTAATCGCTAAGGCAATCGGCGGCGGTATCTCCGGTCAGGCCGGTGCTATCCGTCACGGTATTGCAAGAGCTTTGGTTGAAGCTGATGAAGAAGCTTACAAGGCAACACTTAAGACAGCAGGTCTTCTCACACGTGATGCACGTATGAAGGAAAGAAAGAAGCCGGGTCTCAAGAAAGCTCGTAAGGCATCTCAGTTCTCTAAGCGTTAATCGTTCGGTTAAATCAGAAATATATAAGCTCCCTGAAATCATTGTGTTTCGGGAGCTTTCTTTTACAAAAAGGAAAGAGTCTTCATGGAGAATATCAAAAAGCATTTTAAAGAGTATTGGTTATTCTATTTGATTACAGTTTTGGCTGTCGGTCTTTTCTGTTTTGTTATTTATCCGATATCTTCATTGAGGCCTATTGATTACGATAATTCATATCAGGCTGCATTGATGGAGCACTCATTAAAAGAAATATGGGAATTGATACCGACTGACTATAGTCCTCCTCTCTATGCTTTTTACTTGAAAATATTTGAAATGTTCTTCGGTTCCGATCAGGCAGGACTTCGTGTTTCCGAAGTAGTGATTTATTTAGGAATGCTTCCGGTCTGCTTTTTTCCGTTGCGTCGTGCGTTTGGAAAAAAGGTGGCTGCTTTTACATCGGTCTGCTTTTTGTTTACGTCGGCTAACCACTGGATTTTTATGGCGTTCAGACCGCATGTTCTCGGTTATTTTTTGACTACAATCGCTTTCGTATATGCAGTTCTTGTTTATAAAACAGGATCCAAAAGAGATTATGTGTGCCTGACGTTGTTTTCTGTTTTGGCGATGTATTCACACACGTATGCAATGCTTTCGGCATTGGGTTTTTACATTGCTTTGCTCGTTGCTTTTGGCATTAAGAAGAATTTCAAGTCAATTAAATACGTATTTGTGAGCGGTATTATCTGCTCTGTTTGCTATGCACCGTGGCTTTTTGTTCTTTATAGTCAGTTCCGTAATGTGCAGAATCATTACTGGTCCAATCTGATTGATTTTAAAAGCATGTTTAATGCTCTGTTCCTTTTTCACTTTGACAATTTTTCGAAAAACAGCATAGCTGATATTGCTCTGACTGTTTTTTTGGCTCTTCACATTTTTTGTGGGATTACAATAAAGTTAGCAGGAAGTGATATGTAACGAACCAAGGTGAAAAAGTAATTGTCATCTCTGTAGCCGTAGCCAACTCTCTTAGCAACTTTAATCTTATTGTTCAGGCC
>JAZLML010000050.1:0-46858 GCA_045598625.1 Saccharofermentans sp. | reverse complement strand
GACTTAACAACTGATAGTTTTGTGCCTTATAATGGCTCTAGAATCACTAAGAAAATTAATTTTTTGCATATCAAACAGGCCTCTCGAAATAGTTGTGCAAAACTAAATTCCAGTTGCCTATGTGAAAGACTAAATTCTAGTGCAGCTTTTATGCCTGCCTGTGCTTCTGATTATTTAATAAGCTTTGGGCTTAACATTACATTGTCTGGGGAGACTCGTTTAAGACCAAGTGCTTTATGCAGCTTATTGTGTAAGAGTAAAAGAGATAGCTCATACGGACTGTGTCCGTTCAGGCTATCTCTTTTTTCACTATTAATGTGATTCACCATAAGCCTTACTTTTTCATCTGTTAAATTCTCAAAGGTCTTTCCTTTGGGAATTATGTATCTAATGTATTCGTGATTCTTCTCACATGTTCCTTTTTGCCAAGAACTATATGGATCACAATAGAATACTGTTGTAGCCTTGCTTCCATCACAGAATTCTTCTAGTTCTTCTCTTGCAGAAAACTCAGAGCCGCCATCTGTAAGAATAACTGGAAACAGTTGTCTAAATACTTTCTTTCCAAGAACAGATTCTAGCCATGCAAACACTTCTAATACGCATTCTTGATCTTGGTTTTCTAAAAGGAACATAAGCATGAGATTACAGTTTCTAAAGGTCAGCGTAAGAAGTGTCTTCTTATCTGTTTTCTTTCCCTCAACGCAATCCATTTCTACTACATTGGTATCAGGATGTTCCTTCATGTACTTCTCAAAATCTTCGTAATTGTGGCCTATGCGATATGCTCTTGATTTAGCGCTGGTCTGTGTAGCTTTCTTACGCTTCTTATAGCGTACAAGACGCCTTAAGTCCATATTACTAACATCGAATACGCCAGTAGCTATATAGCGGTATACGGTTCGTTTAGAACAACCTAGTTCCTCTGCATGAGTTGCATAGATGTGATTTATGGACTGATTCTTATCCTTGATTAAAGGAACCAATATATCGTTCATTCGCTTTATTCGTTCAGGTGTCTGATTAATTCCAACTCTCGTATCGACTAAAACACTTTGGTATTCATCTTGAGCGAACTTTGCTGAATAGAATTTGCGAGGCATAAGACAATTGTTTTTCTTTCCACATCCATTGCACACATAGGGTGCTTTATTTAACTTATTGCATTCAAGGATTTCGTATGCAGGGCAAATATCAATACACTTAACCCCAGGCTTTCTGCACATCTTGCAAGAGGTGTTGCATCTTTCACTACAGAGTCCTGTCATCTTACAATTTTTACGATGAGCGCAAGGATAACTTGTATAGTTAGGATCAGGACGCTCTTTCTCATATGCATGTAATCTAATCTCTTTTGAGACTGTAGATGCATCTTTTCCAATATCTCTAGCTATTTCAGCAAAACTCTTATTCAGGTTAAGACCTTGTTCAATTTCAATTCTTTGAGATAGCGTTAAATGCTTCTGATTGTCCTTATTTTTCATCTTCAACTCCAATCTGCACAGGCAGACAATCAGTTGCAACTGAATTATATGAAGTTGAAAAACTACTTTCAAATTCTATGCCACACTAATTTCTGGAGAGAATGAATTTAATCTGACAAACTGGAATTTACTTTTACAATTAACAAAATGACGTCACCCTCTTTTAGTGCTCTTGAAATTACAAACATACGTTCTATAATAAGAACATACAGAACGAATAAACGAACACCAAAGACAATTAGAAGGAATTTCGCCGGAACCTACCGTGCGTTTTAATAATAAAAATACAGGAGGCTTAAGTAATTGAAAAAGTATTATTCAGGACCAGAGCTTGACGAGATTGGAGAAGCTATTGTAAGACAGTTCTACTGTAATGCCAGATCTCTTCCAGCTTGTGTTGACATTGAGAGACTTGTTGAAGAACATTTGGGATTAACAATCTGTTATAAATCAATCGCAGAAGAACCTGTAAGGTATGGTTTTTTATCAGATGGAATATTCCCTATTAAGATTGCAGAAGACGGAAAGATTCATAAGGAAGTATTTCCTAAGGGAACAGTTGTTATTGAAAAAGCATTTCTTGATCCAAACAATGATGGTAGAAGAAGATTCACTATAGCTCACGAGGCTGCACACTTCATTCTTGATAGATTCATTGAGAAAGCTAGTTTCAATACAGTATTTGATAAAGAGGAAAAGTATTCTGTTGATGAGTTAAAAGCGATATTTGCACCATCAGAATACCAGGTAGATCGATTAGCTGCAGCGTTATTGATGCCAGCATACTTATTCAATTATAACTATGCGATGCACTTTCCTAGAAACACTATTAAAGTTTATGGAACCTCAACTATTTCAGTTGAAGACGATGTGTTAATCAATATATTTGCTAACAGTATGAGAGTATCTAGAACAGCAATGATGATTAGACTTAAGAATACCGATAAGTTCGAGTACTGTCCTATGGATGAATATATTTCAGGAGTAGGAGCTGATAGCAATGCAGAATGATACAAAGAATCGTAACTATCAAAAATACAATAGTGTTTCACCTGGAGTTGAACTCTTGCTGGCCCAGTCACTAAAAAACTTTGAAGGTCATTCACTTAGGAATGTAAATTGTCCTTATTGTGGTTTTTGTGTTGATCGAGTTGGAAAAGATAACACTGGTTTTATTTTTGCTAGATGTCCTAAATGTAAGCACGAACAGATACTTGATTTACGCTATTTCAGAACAGCAAAAATAAAACAATCCCCTATTAAGAAGAAACCAATACCAGAGTTTGTACCTGGCTTGATTAACTTCTTAAGACAAGACTTATTCTAATTAGAATAATATTTAACAATTGAATACTAACTAACTTTTAATCGCGCAAGCGGAGAGAATCAGAGTTATCTGAGGAGACTACCAAGCGCCGTACGAAGTTCTTAGAGATATTAATGTATCTCTTTGATTTCGACGGCGTTTTTTATTTGCCCGATTAAAGCTTCGTACTGCGTTAAGAGTCCATTCCCAATTGCGAGAAAGGACTTTTTAATGACATACATTTGGATCTGTTATTTGGATAGATACCCATGAAGTTTCCCTAGTTTTTCGAATTCAAATTTTCAAATTACTAAGGAGATTTATCATGAATACAAATATTAATTCAACAGTTACAATTCGCGAATATATGGCATTTAATCTTGCATTTGAGTATGAAGGATATACAGGATATGAGAAGTATGCAATCGCTACTAATTTATCAGAAGAAGAACTAAGAGCTAAATATGGTGAAGATATCGAATCATTTGAACCATTCATTCTGATTTCTTGGGAAGCTGGAATGATTATGCGTGAGCATAACAACAATGAAGCAAAGTACAGAATGCGAATGATTAGAGGAATTGAGGTGCAGGTTTGTGAAATCTTTGATGATGTTTATAAGGATGAAACAACTATTGTTCAGAATAATCTGGAAATCAGAAATGAATATATTCTGGAAGCACTCAATTTATTGAATGAAAGATTGCGCTCTAGGATTATTAGTAAGTATTTTGACGAACTTACAGAAACTGAAATTGCCATTGCTAATGGATGTTCTCAGCAGCAAGTTTCAAAGGACATCAAAAAAGCACTTAAGCAACTAGAAGTTATTCTAGACGGAATGGGGGTACACGCATGAGTATTTCCCTATTTGATAGAAGAAATCTCCTAAAAGGTGATATCTTCACTTGTGATTTTGGCAGCGTGAATGGTTCCGTTCAGTCCGGAGTAAGACCTGCAGTAGTGGTTCAAGCGAACTTCTTAAACAAAGCTTCAGGAACAACTATTGTTGCTCCTATAACATCCGTTATAAAAAAAGCTTCTATGCGTGTGCACATACCACTTGGTAAAAACTTTGGACTTAAAGATGAATCTATGATTCTTCTTGAACAGATAAGGGTAGTTAATCAATCAGAGCTATTTGAGTACATTGGATCTATAGATGATTCAAGTATTCTTAACCAGATTGATGACGGTATTAAGAATTTGTTTGGTATTAGGACTCGTAGGTATGTTCAGAATGATATCAAGAAGTTCTGTCCTAAATGCTTAGAGAAAGCGTTGTTACGAAACGATTCCATAATCAGACTCGTAGATACTTTTGATAGAAATTCGTACACCTGCGAGATATGTGGAAAAGACGGAAATAGATATTTCGTAATGAAAAAAGATATTTCAAAAAAATAATCCTTTCAGTTTTCGATTTTTGGTTGTATTTAACCCCTTCCCAGTTCTAATAAGTGAAGGGGTTATTATACCCATTTAATACAGGAGGTCTTATGACAAAAGAAGAAATCAATGCCTTATATAAAGTTATGTTTACCGAGTATCCTGATGTAGTTTCTGTAAGTGAACTTAAGAAAATGCTGCGCATCAGCAGTCGCTATGCTTATAAGCTTGTAAATGATGGATACATCGTTGGCCGTAGATTTGGTAACTGCATAAAGATTCCAAAGATAAATGTAATTAAATATGTGCTGTCTTTAGAGCAGGCGCCTGAATCAGAACATAACTAATCTAAATCGCATAATTGAGCACCTAAACTGTCAGTCTTATAATTCAGTTACAGTCTGACAGTAGGTATCTAGCTACATAGAAAATAGGAGGAAAAATATACATGGTAGCAGGACACTTACAGGTAAAGAAAGGAATTTTCTATATTGTCCTTAATTATTATGATGCAGATGGTAAGAGAAAGCAGCAATGGATAAGCACCAAGCTTAAGGTAAGAGGAAACAAAAAGAATGCAGAAAAGATGTTGGCTGATGCTAAAAGGGATTTCACACCCCCTACAGAAGTTAAAGCCATCACTGATATTTCTTTGGATATGTCTTTTACTGACTATTTGAAGTATTGGTTAGATATTAAGAAGGATTCAATCACCATTACCACTTATTCATCTTACAAGACCATGATTTACAAGATAATTGGTCCGTATTTTGAAAGGAAGGGGTTGAAGATTTCAGAAATCAAGCCATCTGATATTCAGTCTTTTTACAATACACAGGCTAAAAGAGTAACTGCAGCAACAGTGAGTCGCTATCACAATGTAATTCATAGTGCTTACAAGTACTTGATGAGGTTAGATTTAATTCAGAGTAACCCAGCAGACAGAGTTATCTTACCGAAGAGACAGAAGTATGTTGGAGATTTCTACAATGAAGAAGATCTTAACAGACTATTTGAGATAACTAAGAATCATCCACTTGGACTTCTTATTCAGGTAACAGCGTGTTATGGCTTAAGAAGAAGTGAGGTTATAGGTCTTAAGTGGGATGCTGTTGACTTTGAGGCTGATACGCTAACGATAAGGCATATAGTGACTTCCGTGAAACTTGACGGAAAAACAACTATTACCAGAGAAGATCGTGCTAAGACTAAATCTAGCCTTAGAACGCTTCCTCTTTTAGGTGATATAAAACGTCAGCTATTAGAGTTACAAGAGCATCAGGAAGAAAACAAGCAGCTTTGTAAGGCATCCTATAATCATGAATACGATGAGTATATCTTCGTTGATGATACTGGGAACTTATTTAGACCGGATTATGTTACTAATGCATTCAGAACAATTCTTGAACAGAATGATCTGAAGATGATTAGATTTCACGATCTTCGTCACAGCTGTGCATCATTGCTTCTTTCGCACGATGTACCTATGAAGCTGATTCAGGAGTGGTTAGGGCACAGTGATATTGGAACGACAGCTAATATTTATAGTCATACAGACTACAAAGCAAAGTTGTTTTCAGCTAATGTCATGGAGGATTCTTTAAAATTCCGTAAACCTGACTAGGAAAGAACTTTTTGAGTTAGGAAAGAACTTTTTGGCACATTTTCGACCGCTTTGAAAAAATAAAAAACCCTCGAAACCTAATGATTTCAAGGGTTTTCATGGCGGAGACGCAGGGATTCGAACCCTGGTGCCTTTTGGGCAAACGGTTTTCAAGACCGCCTCGTTATGACCACTTCGATACATCTCCGTGTACCTAGATTGTTGTATTTATTATACACAACGTTTGCATTTTGGAAAGAACTCTAGGAAAGAACTTTCCAGTTTGAAGAAAAATCGAATCGGCATAAAACCCTTTAAAATAAGGATTTGGCTGAAATGAAAGTAACAACTGCAAGTCGTTTTTCAAGACCGCCTCGTTATGACCACTTCGATACATCTCCAAATATGCCCGTATATAATACTTAAATCAGGGTTGAATGTCAATATTTGTATTACTTATCGGACGCTTGTTTTTTGCTGAATATACCGAAAAACATCGGGTAAACACCCATTGTGGCAAAGATGATTATCGCATATCTGAGTGTTCTTACAAGATGTGCGAGAATTGTTCCGGAGTCCAAAAACTCAGTCGTAAACGGCAACTTAAGTATTGCGTTTAAAGCGAAGAACAACGCAGAGCCGAATAACATTCTGAGTAGCATAATAATCGGTTTGCGAGTGTTTTCGAAATTGACGATGCGCTTTTCAAAAATAGCTGCGGCACTGATTCCTATGAGCATTCCGAGGCCCGTAAAGTAGTCATCGCTTTTGCAGTAGAACAATCCCGGAACAGCCGTCAAAAGAAGTATTCCGTAGAACAACCAGTCGTTTTTGATTTTCTCTTGAAGGAACGGTACCAGTAACACTACTACAAGGCCAAGCGCCCATCCGCATATTACATCAGTAGGATAGTGAACGCCCAATGCCACTCTGGAAATTCCAACCAAAAGCGGAAGTACGATAGCGATAATTGTCATCCATTTTTTCTTGAAAAAGTATGCCAAAGATCCTGACGATGCGACGGCTGTTGTCGAATGACCGCTCGGAAACGAATAACCCTGGGCTTTAAAATCGTATATATCGTAATTCTCCTCTACAGGCTTAAGACATTTAACGCCGGGATTATCAAAATAAGGCCGCCTTCTAACGAAAATATTCTTAACCAGCGGATTCCATACGCATCCCAGAATTAGATTAAGACCTATTGCCTTTCCTACACGTTTGTCTATGCACCAGTAGATAAACGCTACGAGTGCCACGGAAATCAGTTCTTCTCCGAACAGAGAAAGAATTGATGCGATATTTACTCCTGCGGCACCAATGTGCGCCTGAATCCATTCAATTAGTCTTACTTCCCATTCGAAAAAGAACGTCTGTCCTTCAAGCATACCTTATACCTTCTTTATTATCCGAGTAATTCGAGAATTCTGTTTAAATCCTCATAGTTTTTGTAGTTGATTGTAAGCTTACCCTTACCTGTTTCCGGTTCAAGAACCTTAAGTTTTACTCTTGCACCGAGTTTCTTCTTAAGATCGGTCTCAACTTCCTTAGTCGAAAGCTTAACCTGCTCAGCCTTGGAATCGTCAACTTCAGATTTTTTCTTTGCATCGTCTTTAATTTCACCGGAAAGAAGCTTCTCAACATATTTTTCTGCCTGACGAACTGTCATATCTTTTGAGATAATTGCTTCGGCTGCTTTCTTCTGAGTCTCAGAATCTTTTATTGAAAGAAGTACCTTCGCATGACCTGCTGAAAGATCTCCGTTTCGAATAAAGTCCTGGAGTGATTCATCGATGTGTATCAATCTAATTGTATTGGCAATTGTAGCTCTCGGCTTACCCAAAACTTTAGATAACTGTTCCTGAGTCATCTTATAAGATTTAACAAGATTATTCATAGCGTAAGCTTCTTCAAGCGGATTTAAATCTGCTCTCTGAATATTCTCTATAAGAGCTTGTTCCATTGTTTCCTGGTCTGAAAGTTCTCTTACGATAGCAGGGATTACGCTTAAACCTGCCATTCTGGATGCACGCCACCTGCGCTCACCGGCAACTATTCTGTAGCCTGTTCCCTTCTTCTGAACGATTATAGGCTGAATTACACCCTTCTCTTTAATAGATTCGGAAAGCTCTACAAGAGCCTGCTCTTCAAAGTCTTTACGAGGCTGATCCTCATTAGGTGAAATATCGTTAATCTTAAGTTCTACTATTGAGTTTTCATTAGACTCCGGGATACCGTCAGTTGATAAAAGTGCGCCTAAACCTTTTCCTAATCCTTTACCTGCAGCTGCCATATTTACTCCTTTCACATATAGATGTTTATCTATGTTTACTTAAGTCTTTTTACTAATTCCGTTGCCAACATTTCGTATGATTTTGCGCCCTTGGAAGCAGGGTCATAATCACAAATTGCGAGACCGTGGCTAGGGGCCTCTGCGAGTTTTACATTACGCGGAATTTCTGTTTTAAATACCTTGTCACCAAAGTATTTAATTACTTCTTCTTTAACCTGTCTCGTAAGAGTATTTCTCTTATCAAACATGGTAAGAATTACACCTGTAATGCCGATTTCCGGATTTAACTTCTTTTTAATCAAATTTACCGTATCAATCAGCTGAGTAAGACCTTCCAAAGCATAATATTCACCCTGAATCGGCACTATTACACCGTTTGGCGCGGTAAGTGCGTTAATTGTAAGGATACCCAATGACGGCGGACAATCAATGAAAATGTAGTCATAATTGTCGGAAACCTCACTGATTGCATTCTTAAGAATCTGTTCACGAGACATTACTGATACAAGTTCGATTTCTGCTCCGGCCAAATTGATATTTGTCGGACATACATCTACGTTTTTAGCAGAAGATTGAACGATTGCTTCCTTCATAGGTGTCTCGTTAACCAATACATCGTAGATTGTGTTTTCGAGAGTTCCCTTGTCTATTCCAAATCCGCTAGTGGCATTTCCCTGTGGATCCAAGTCAATCATAAGCACTTTCTTGCGTTTTTTAGCGATATATGCACACAAATTGACCGTTGTAGTAGTTTTTCCTACTCCGCCCTTCTGGTTAACAATTGAAATGATATGTGTCATTTTAATATCCTTCCTTTTAATAAATATATTACATATTAATTATATACAAAGTTATTAATTTTCATTATTTCATTATCTTTACAATATGTTCTACGTGGAACAATGTAATTTTTGATAAATTCCCACTTATTTTGTATAAGTATTATCTATAATTGTTCTACGTGGGAACATTGAATAAGAAATGAGAAATCAAAAGTAAGAAAATTGTTATGTTCCACGTGGAACATAACAAAACCCCTCTGAATTTCTCAGAGGGGTTATAAGTAACATAAGTTATAAAGAAGCAATTAAGAATCGATATCTGCCAACTTAGCGTTCTCCTGAATAAAGAACTTACGAGGTTCAACCTGATCTCCCATAAGAAGTGTAAATGTCTCATCTGCTGCGATTGCATCTTCGAGAGTAAACTTTTTAAGCATACGTGCTTCAGGATTCATTGTTGTTTCCCAGAGTTGTTCAGGACTCATCTCACCGAGACCTTTAAAACGCTGAATATTAAATTCCTTGTCTTTCCAACCTGTTTCTTGCTTAATACGCTCTACATCAGCATCTTCATGTGCATAGTAAGCAACATCACCCTTATAAACTTTGTATAGAGGTGGGCATGCAGTATAAATATAACCACCTTCAATAAGAGGTTTCATATATCTGAAGAAGAAAGTAAGAAGCAATGTTCTGATATGTGAACCGTCGACATCGGCATCGGCCATAATAATAACCTTATGATAACGAAGTTTAGAAATATCAAAATCATCACCAATACCGGCGCCCAATGCCATTACTACAGGCTGAAGCTTCTCATTAGCAAAAACCTTATCAATACGAGCTTTTTCAACGTTAAGCATCTTACCCCAAAGCGGGAGAATAGCCTGATACTTACGTTCTCTTCCCTGCTTTGCAGATCCGCCGGCAGAGTCACCCTCAACGATAAAGATTTCGCAGAATTCAGGTTCGTTGGACTGACAGTCAGCAAGTTTACCAGGAAGAGCAGTGCTCTCAAGAGGTGTCTTACGACGGGAGAGTTCTCTTGCTTTCTTAGCTGCATCACGAGCACGTGAAGCAGAAAGACATTTATCCATAACAAGCTTGGCAACATCAGGATTCTCTTCCAAGAAAGTCATCAACTTATCGTTAACAGCATTCTCTACAAGCCATCTTACTTCAGCATTACCGAGCTTAGACTTTGTCTGGCCTTCAAATTCAGGTTCAGGAAGCTTTACTGAAATAATAGCTGCAAGACCTTCACGAGCATCCTCGCCCTGAAGTTTCTTATCAGAATCTTTAAGATACTTATACTTAACGGCATAATTGTTAACAACACGTGTAAGAGCCGTTCTGAAGCCGGTTAAATGAGTACCGCCCTCAACCGTAGCGATGTTATTGGCGTAAGAATAAACTGTTTCCTGATAGGAATCGTTATATTGCATAGCAATTTCTACATAGCAATCACCGGAACGTGTAGCCATATAAATCGGCGGAGTATGTATAGGTTCCTTATGCTTATTAAGATATTCCACGAAAGAAATAATACCGCCGTCGTAATGGAGATGCTTAGCAACGGGTTCTGCTCCGCGATCATCTACCAATTCGATAGTAACTTCCCTGTTAAGGAAGGCCATTTCACGATAACGTGTAACCATTGTAGGGAAATCGAACTCGGTAATAGGGAAGATTTCTCCGTCAGGTGTAAATGTTGTTGTAGTACCGGTATCGGATACCTCACAAGATCCGATAATATGCAAAGGAACAATGGTTTTTCCGCGCTCAAACTCGATTTCGTAAATATTTCCTTCACGTTTTACCTGTACAACCATGTGTTTTGCAAGAGCATTAACTACAGAAGCACCAACACCGTGCAAACCGCCGGAAACGCTGTAAGCGCCGCCGCCGAATTTACCGCCGGCATGAAGTACTGTATGAACAACTTCAACTGTAGGAATATGCATCTTAGGATGTTCACCTACAGGAATACCGGAACCGTTATCACTTACAGTAACGGAACCGTCCTTATTAACGGTTACAAGAATTGTATCGCAACGACCTGCAAGAGCCTCATCAACCGAGTTTGCAACAATCTCATATACGAGATGGTGAAGACCTCTCTGTGTGGTATCACCGATATACATACCAGGTCTCTTACGAACAGCCTCAAGACCTTCGAGAACCTGAATATCGTCCTCGCCGTAGCTGCTGGAGTTCGTGGTATCGAAATCGTCCTGTCCTTTGGTAGCGGCACTAAGGTCTTCCAAAGATTCTTCCTTATAGTCCTCGGTCAGTGCGCGAGGGTTCGTGGCAAGGTTTCTGAGTTCATCATCATCAGCTTCAACCGGCTGAAAATAAAGATCAACTTCGCCTGTAGGAGTACCTTCGGTACCATTATTAAGCTCTTTGTCATCCATAATCCAATATTCCTCTCTTTCAGAGCAAAACGTTATTAAAGCCTAAGATTTAGGCACTTGTAACAATGTTAAACGGCTGATTTCACACTTGAATCTCGGAGTTGAGTCTCTTTAAGAGTACAGGACCGGAGAGCGGACAAACATATGTTTTGTCAGTTGTAAGTACCAAACTCTTCGGTAAATCTCCGTCGATATATTCAAGTCTGTTAGCCTCGTCTTCAGCCTTCAGAAAAGTGTTAATACTCTTATCGGAAGGTGAAACCGAATCAAGATCGATAATCGCTGAGATTGATTTATCCGTAACGGTAATGTCACCGCCCAAATGAACGTACATAATGCCTCCGCGAAAACAAAATTGAACAACTATATTATAACATAATAATTATAATATGCTTATTAATAAATTCAGGGAAAAGTGCAGTTAAAATCACTCCGGAGTAATGATGCCTTTATCAACATGAAAAAATCTGATATCGGCGGAATTACCTATTACCTCCTGAAGTTCAGAGGTTATGTAAGACTTATCCGTACAGGTAATAAAAATCTGTGCGTTTATTATGCCCGAAATAAGGCTTCTCCTGCGTTTCTCATCCAATTCGGAAAACACATCGTCCAGTAGGAGAATCGGGCCGGAAGAGCGGTTATCGCGTATTATATCGAGTTCCGAGAGCTTAAGTGATAATGCAGCGGATCTCTGCTGACCCTGTGAAGAATATACTTTCATGGAAAGATTATTAAGCGATATGTCTATGTCATCTTTATGGACACCGATCGAAGATATTCCCTTCTCGATGTCCTGGTGACGACAATTTTTAAGTTTACTGAGAAGAAAATCGCTTAATTTATCCTTAATTGCGCCTAAAACGGCCGTTGGGGCGTTTAAAAGGCTGATGTCGGGTCTGATATCGTTTTCGAGAAGCAAGCGCTCCAGAAGCTCAATAACGCCCGTTACGGTGTTATAGGATAAAGACAGTGTTTCATTGTTCTCGGAAATGTCGCCGTGGTGCTGTGAAGCGTGTTCCGAAAGAAGTTTTACGTAAAAATAGCGGTTCAGGATTATTTCCGATGAAATTTCTGCCAGCGAAAAATCCCAGAAATCCAAAGAATCGCCTTTATCGTTTTTGCCGCGAAGAAGCTTTAATGAGAGATTTTTCTGCTCGATAAGACGGTTATATTTGTTCAAAAGGTTGAAGTAGGTAGGCGACACACGGCTTATGAGGATATTAAGGAACTTACGCCTTACGGAAGGGGATCCTTTGATGAGATTTAAGTCCTCTGGAGCGAACATAACAGTGTTACAAATGCCTAAATAAAGGGATGTTTTGGAAATTGTCATGCCATCCTGGGAAAGGACTCTTTTGGGTGTCGCGGACTTGGTAAAGTCAGAGTTTTCGCCGTAATAATCGACCTGAAGTTCGGTATCGGAACCGTAAACTTCGTCCTTCAGCTTCAAATTTACCGAGTAATCGTTCTCACCGAATTTGACCATGTCTTTGTCCTTGGAAGTTCTGTGGGACGAAAGACACGAGCATACGTTTACAGCCTCGATGATGTTGGTTTTACCCTGAGCGTTAAAACCGTAGAAAATATTAACAGAAGGCCCGACTTTAAGGTCAAGCCTTCCGTAATTTCTGAAATTATCTAGATGAACCGATTTAATTATCATCTTCTGATCGGAAGAATGAGATATATGAATTCATTGCCCTCAACAGGTGAGAAAATGCAAGGTCCCATTACTCCGTTAAATTCAATATTGATGGTCTCATCGTCAATGTTCTTCAATACGTCGAGGATGTATCTGATATTAAAATCAATATCCACAGGCTCACCGGTAATTGCAGCAGGTACATTACGCTCGGATTTACCGTATTCGGAAGAAGCGGATACAACAAGACACGAAGAACCTTCGTTATAGGAAAGTCTTACAGGACATCTTCTGTCATCGTTTTGGATGATAGGTGCAACACCTCTTACGGCATTAAAGAAATCTTCCTTGTTTACGTTGATAACGGATTTAGGATTCTTCTGAATAAGTGAATTGTAAGCAACGAAGGAGCCCTTAATAAGTCTGGAAACGATTCTTACGTGGCCTACGTCAAACAAAAGATGGTTCTCAGAAGAATAAATAATAACCTCGTCGTCATCATTCTTATCATCGAAAATCTTGGCGGACTCATTAAGTGCTTTGCCTGGGATGATGTAGCTCATCTTAGGGAAATCCTTGCCTGCGCTTGTTCTTCTTAATGCCATTCTGAAACCGTCGATTGCAACCATGGAGATTGTCTCACCGTCGCTCTCAAGGAAACAACCTGTCAAAGATTGTCTTGAATCATCTTTGGAAACAGCGAAAATGGTACGGCTGATCATCTTCTTAAGCATTGCCTGAGGAACGATAATTTTAACGGCATTTTCAATGGTTGGAATCTTAGGATAATTCTCTGCGGAATTTCCTTTAATCTCCATGGAACCGGAATCACATTCAACAATCAAAGCATTTCTGTCGTTTGTAGAAAGTGTAACGGTATCATCGGAAATCTCTTTTATCAAATCACCGAAAAGACGGGAATTAACAACAATAGAACCGTCTCCGTAAACATCTGCGTTTACGTCAGCTTCGATACCGGTCTCCAAATCGTAACCTGTAAGCTTAACCGCATTATTCTCTGCCTGTATCAAAATACCGTCCAAAATCGGAACAGTAGTATTTGTCTTAACTGCTTTCTGAACAAATAAAATAGCACTCTCAAGGCTGTCTTTGCTGCAACTGAATTTCATAAACCAATCCGCCTTTCCATAAGCATAAACATAACTTAAATATTATACTTTATTATAATAAAAATTTAAACATTATAAGTGTAAACGGAACATAATCGGGACTAAATTTATTGATTTTGAACCAAGGTTGTTTCAGATTTTGTTTTCGAGAAAATAAGCGGAAAGAAAAAGTCGTTTTTTCTGTGTTTATATAGTTTCGTAAACTTCTTCCTTATTATGCTGTGTGAATATGTTTAAAAGTCGCCTGAAGGCTTATTTTACGGGATTTTTATGTGTTGATAAGCAGGGCGTTTTTTGTGAATTTTATGTGTGAAAAAAAGGGGTTATGAACAGTGATTTTTATCAACTTTTTTCGCACACTTAAATCACAGTGAATTATCAACTTTTACACATTTTTTGTTGAAAACTTCAGACGAGACTTTTTCTGATTTCTTCCAGGTCGCGTTTCAGATTAGGGTCATCCTCTACCTTATTTATGGAGTTAATTACGGATGAATGATCCTTGCCGCCGAATAATTCACCTATTTTCTTTAAAGTCAAATCGGTAAGGTCGTGGCAAAGGTACATTGCTACGTTACGCGGAACCAGAACGTCACGGCTTCTGTTCTTGGATTTCATCTTGTCCACGCTGATGTTGTAGTACTGGGAAACAACACTGATGATGACTTCCGGAGTAATTTGCTGAGCTTTCTTAGGCGAGAGGAAGTTATAAAGAACGTCTTTTGCGGCATCGATATTAACTTCACCGTTAGAAAGGGCATAGAAGGAAGACAAAATGTTATATGCACCGTTAAGCTGACGAATGTTACTGGTTGCATTCTCGCAAACGTAGTTAACAACCTCGTCGGTTACATGTATTGAGTCGTGATTAAGTTTATAAAGGAAAATAGCCTTACGGGTCTCGAAATCAGGTGGCTGGATGTCCATTGTGTAGCCGTTCTGGAAACGGGAAGTAAGTCTTTCGTCCAATGATGTAAGGTTATTCGGAGCTTTATCCGAAGTGATTACGATTTGTTTGCCGGCATTGATGAGGGACTCAAAAGTATTGAAAAATTCCATCTGAGTACCTTCTTTACCGATAAGGAACTGGATGTCGTCGATAAGGAGGACATCAACGTTGCGATAAAGATTTCTGAATTCTTCGTAAGCTTTGTTGGTATTGCCGGAACCGGAGTTACTGCATGCGATGTACTGATTTGTGAAGTTCTCGCAGGTAACGTAGATTACCTTTTTCTCAGGATGCTCGGCTACGATGCGATTTCCGATTGCTTCCATGAGGTGAGTTTTGCCGAGACCTGAATTTGCCCAGAGGAAAAGAGGGTTAAACTGTGTGCGGCCCGGTTTCTCGGAAACGGCGAAGGATGCTGCATGTGCGTAGCGGTTGCAGTTTCCTACGATAAAATTCTCGAAAGTCAAAGCAGGCGAAAGGTTTGTGTTTGGGGAAGTCTCGCCCTCAAGTTCTTTGCGGTGAGCTTTCTCCTGACCGATGGTTGACGATACGGCAGCATTGGTGTTGCCTTCAATTACGAAAGAAACGGCGTATTTTTGGCCGCTTATGATTCTTAATGCGTCGGAAATGGCGGTCGAAATAACTTCGCCTTTAACGTAGTCAAGGGAATAGCTGTCGCGGCAGGCAAGAACTACCAAACCGTCACGTTCTTCATAGAGGGTAATTTTGGAAATAATGCTGGAAAAAACTACCGAATTGATACGGGAATCCAGGGAAATAATATGAAGTGCTTTTTCCCAAATATTCTCGGATAATGAAGCATTGTTATCAGCCATTCTCAATATTCCCTCCCAAAAAAACGAAAAGTAAACTTATAATATCACAGAAATGCATTATAATATTGTTACAAATCCCGCGTTTTCGCGAAAATGTAAGGAAACGATTTTTGATGGAAAAGAAAGATAATTCGGTTAAGGACTTAGGAATTAAGCGTATTTACACTCCTAAGCAGAAGAAAAACAGAACCACGAGCAGGACTCTTTTTATCCTTGCGATTATTTGTTTGGTGGTAGGCGTGGCACTTCTTCTTATTGAACCGATCAAAAATTACAGACGTAACAAAATCATTGCCAATACAATTGACGATATAAAAATTCAGATGGTGGATGAGCCGGTAAGCGACGTAATTCCGGTTTATACGATGATTGTCGATAAGGACGATAACGTTGTAAACGGCGAAGAGTACGACTATTTCGGAACAGACGAAGAGCAGGCTGAGCAGCAGAGACTTTTCGAGGAAGCAATGGCGAATTTGCCTGAGGACGTGACGCTTACCTGTATCGGAATTATTTCGATTGATTCGGTCGGAATCGAGGAGCCGATTTGGGATAATGACTCGGTTATCGACTTGAGATACGGAACGGGACATCACCGGACATCCTGTCTTCCGGGCGAATCCGGAAACTGCACGATTTTGGGACACAGAATGCGTTCAACGGGCACGATTTTCAACAAACTCAACGAAGTTTCCGTAGGTGACAGCATAAATATCATAACCATTGACGGCAGCGAATTTGTTTATGAGGTCGACAGAGTTATCGTTATAGATCCGCTCGATTTGGAGAGCTATATCGATGCCGACGACGGTGAAGGTTCTCAGATTACTTTAGTTACCTGTGAATATACCGCCGAAGGCAAGATGCGACTTCTCGTTATCGGACATTTGGTTTCCGCCACATATTCGCAGACCTATATAAATTCGTTTAACGCAGGCAGCGTTTCAACTGACGTAAGCGCCGCAGAATCGGGTAACTGATATGGCGTACTTTTTGGCTCGTGCGGCAGCGAAAACAATCTTCTGGGGCCTTCGTGTATTGGGCAGAGGCGCGACGACTTTGCCGGGTAAGGTTGCCGTAAAATTGGATAAGAATACTATCGCAAAGGCTGCGGCAGGTAAGAAAATTATTACCGTAACAGGAACAAACGGCAAGACCACGACATCGCATATGATTTCGGAAATGCTTACCGCCGAAGGGTATAGCGTAATTAATAACATATCCGGAGCAAACCTTGCTTCGGGTGTTGCTACGACTTTGTTGTGCGGAAAGCCTGAGAATAAAGAGAAGGACCTTTCCAAAATCGTATATGTACTTGAGACGGATGAGGCGGCTTTCGCCAAAATCGCAGGTTCCTTGAAGCCTATGTGTTCTGTGGTAACTAACCTTTTCAGAGATCAGCTTGACCGATACGGCGAACTTACTCACACCGGAAATATGATTCTCGGAGGTCTAGATAAGACCGAAGCGGTCATGATATTAAACAGTGACGATTCCCTGGTTGCTGCGATGGGTAACGGAAGAGAAAAAAGAGCCGTTTTTTACGGTCTCGATAAGGCGGATATGCTTAGTAACAATGTTAATTATCCCGAGAAATCAAGCTTTCTCAAGGCTTCATCGGATGCGGTTTATTGTCCTTCCTGCAAGGTAAAATATGAGTACAAAGCGCGTTCATTCAGTCACCTGGGAGACTTTTACTGCCCGAAATGCGGCTTCTCGTCTCCAAAAAACAGATTCTCGCTTCGTTATAATCTTAAAAAAAGTCCGTCCAATCCGGGATACAGATTTATAATTTACGATTCGCGTTCCGACATCGAGAAGGAAATCGAGCTTAAGATTCCCGGAATGCATAATCTTTACAATACGTGCGCGGCGGTTTCCTGCGTGACTGTTTTCGAGGAGCTTAATGCCGTAAAGGAAGGAAAGGAATACGATTCGAAGTATTTCGAGAGGGCGGCAGAGGCTTCGGATAAGGTTAAGGCTGCTTTCGGACGCATGGAGAAATTTAAGGTAGGGGATAAGGAAATCTGCATTTTGCTTGTAAAAAACCCTGCGGGACTGGACCGTTCGTTGAGTTTTGTTTCCGAAGCGGAAGACATCGGCGGACTTATGCTTTTGCTTAACAGCAATATTGCGGACGGCAAGGACGTATCGTGGATTTGGGATGTGGATTTTGAGAACAAAGCGCCTGATTTTCCTTCAAATATCTGCGTCAGCGGCGAAAGATATGCGGAGATGCTTTTGCGCGTGATTTACGCCGGAGCAAATCCCGACAACATTAAGAGCGGCCCGATGGAGGATGCCGAGAAGCTTTTGGAAGAGGCTTTGAATAAATGTGAGGCCGGAAAATGCGTTTACATTCTTCCGAACTATACTTCAATGCTCTCGTTGCGCGCGGTTTTGGTTGAGAAGTATAATCTTAAGGACTTTTGGAAATAAGGAGATACGGATATTTGGGTGATTTAAAACTTACAATCGGACATTTCTATCCGGATCTTCTGAATCTTTACGGAGACAGAGGAAATGTTCTGGCACTTCACAGACGCGCTTTTCTTCGCGGAATCGATGTGGAGATTTTGCCGATTTCCATAGGCGACGATCTTTCCTTCGCAGATAAGGTCGACATCTGTTTCATAGGCGGCGGCCAGGATAACGAGCAGAATATCTGTAAGGACGATTTGGTTCACGTGAAGGGCCCGACAATAAAGAAACTTATTGAAGACGGCAAGGTTTTCCTTACTGTTTGCGGCGGCTATCAGATGCTCGGTCAGTACTATCTCGAGCACGACGGCAATAAGCTCGAATGCTTGGGTGCACTGGATTTTTACACGGTAGGCGAGCACGAAAGACTGATTGGTGATACACTTTATACCTGTCCGTTAATCGATGACCATAAAGTCATAGGTTTTGAGAACCACAGCGGCAGAACCTATCTCGGGAAGGGCGTGGAGCCTTTCATGAAAGTGGTAAGCGGCGCAGGAAATAACGGTAAAGACGGTTTTGAGGGTGCAAAATACAAAAACACGTTCTGCACATATTCGCACGGATCTTTACTCCCGAAGAACCCGCGCCTGACGGATATGCTTTTGGAGCTTGCTCTGAAGAATAAGTACGGTGAGAATTTTGAACTTTCCGAATTATCTACGGAAATCGAGGATAAAGCCTTAAGCGAGGCAATGAAACTTTTTAATAAGGAGAACTGACAAATGAGTAAAGCAGTATGCGGTATCGCGAAAATAATAGGAAAGGACATGGCCGGAAACTATAAGGTTTTCGGACGAGTTGAAGGAAGACTTTCCGTAGGCGACGAGATAAACGTAACCAATTTCGGATGCGACGATAAGACCGTGGTTAAATCCACAATCGTAAGCATGGTAGACGGAGGCTCGGATGTTTTTATCGCCGAGAACAGCTCTGTTGAAATTACAATAAGCAATGATAATGATTGTTTAGATAACGGGGAGTCAAAACTTCGTATCGGAAGCGTTATCTATAATGACGACGCATCCTTGGACGACATTCATAAGGAATATATAACCGCAATAAACGACGGATATTTCAGATATAATACAGCGTTTACAAACGATGATATGTTGGATTTCTCGATTGCGGACTGCTCGCAGATTCTTTCTGTTCTTATCTACAACATCAACAAGGTTTTACCTAAGGAAGAAAAGCTTTCCGAAGCCGATAAGAAGGCAGCAATCGACAGCGCTTCCAAGAAAAGAAATGCTTTGAAAGCAGCACTTATACAAAAAATCACCGGTTCGAAATCGATTTATGTTTTGTACAACACCAAGACTAATCACCCGCATCTGTTCACGGGCGTTTTCGAGGCGCCGGAAAAGGGCTCTATGTTGGTACCGCCTGAGTTTATGGTTATTCCGAAAGCATATGCGGAGTTATTTAAAAATAATAACAACATCGAAGATACCGAATATCGCGAAGTCAGATGCCCTGAAGGAAGTAACGGAATTATCTCCTTCTTAGGTGACAGATTCTATATCGACGGTGCCGCAGGTCTTTTTGTTATAAGCAGAAACGTTGAATTTGCGGCCGAGAAAGTCGTTGCAAAACCTGAATTTCTGGTAAACGGCAGCAATGTTGTTTCCGACGAAGCACGTAATGACATCCGCGCGCAGGTAAATCCTGAAGCCGTTTGCTTCATGTGCATTTTGAGCCAGCTCGGAAATCCGCTTACACTCGAGAAGGATTCCGATAAGTTAATTTACAATAACGTATCCGTTTTCCTTGCAAGAGCGTTGGTAGGAAGCAAGGTTTTGGTGAAGGTTAAAAAAGACGAGAATTCCTCAGCTTTCCTTTTGCCTACGGTTGACGGAAGAGACGGCAAAAAGGCTGTAATTGCTTATACTGACGTAATTCATATGCCTAAAGAAGAAGGTGCTCAGATTACGGTATTGTCCGAGGAGCTCGAAAACATTCTTTCACAGTACGACTGCATTATCGACAGAAATGCTGAAAGCCCGGCATTGGGAATTTACCTTTCCATGGATACATATAAGAAAATGAAGAAAGATATGGGTCAGTCCTGATATAAAAGGGCAAAACAGAATTCAAAAAACCTGACATAAATTAGGGGGGATCCTATGAAGGGGAAGAAATTTATAAGTTTAATATTGTCTGCAGCAATGGTTGTAGGCGCTTTGGGTATTATGTCCGGCTGTGATGACGGCAGCGGAAGAAGCACACGCCATAACCGCGACGATTCCGAGGAGACCGAAAAGGAAGAAATCGAAGAATCCGAAGAGACGGAAGAAACATCCGAAACTACCGAAGAAGTTACTTCTGCTTCCAAGGAAAAAGAAACGGAAGAAACAACTGCTCCGGAAGTTTCCGAGACAACTTCTGCGGGTCTTTCCGGTCTCGACATCGACAGCGGCGTTTATGACGACTGTGCTCTTTTATATGAGCCTGTAATAAGCGAGTGCCGTGAGATTTTGTCATATGACGATATGGATTTAAGACTTGATGCCTGCGACAACAGTCAGTATTTTGTGGAAATGTCCGTTCCTTATGACATTCTTACGGATGTAGAGACTGCTACAGCGGATACGGTCGGTTATGCTTTCTATGATTTTGACGGAAACGGTGTTTATGAGCTTGTAATCGGAAACGTAACCGATGACGAGAATGATTTTTATTACGGTGCGGTATACGCCGTTTATACAATCGAAGAAGATGCCATTGTTCAAGTCTTCTACGGCTGGTTCAGAAATATGTACTACATGCTTAACGACGGTACTTTATTTAATATGGGTTCTTCCGGTGTTGAATACAGTTCCGCTACGGTTTACAGCATAGACGGTTCCGAGCTTTTGGTTGAGCAGAACTACTTCCATCAGCCTGACGGCTGGCACCATAACATGAACGGTGACTGGTGGAGTCTTGACTGGGATCACTCTTCCGCAACGGGTACCGTGTACGATATGAGCGGCGAAAGCTATGAGGTTGAAGTGCCTTTTAACCGCGACGGTACTGAGTCCGTAACAGATGAAGAGGCTGACGCTTTTGTAAGCGATGCTGATGACAGAATTGATTCTCTGATTTACGTTCCTTTCAGCGTATAAATTTTAATCGGATATTCATAATAATGGAAAACGGGCAAGTTTTTGAAAGAGACGTTATTTTTCTTAAAGCAACACTGAGAACGGTCTTAATATCTGCGCTGATTTTGTTCTGGAGCTTTATCGGATGCATCTATGTTTTTAATCAGCACATACTGTTTTACGTAATCACGGGCGTTATCTTTATATATCTGATTTCTTATTATATATACGACTTCAGAACCGACCTTCAGAAGGAAGTACGTGTCGGCCCTGATTCGGTGACCGTCGTTTCGCGAAAAGTTTTCGGAGGAATCAATGTAAAATCGCTGCCTGTAAAGTCCGTTACGGGTTTTAAAAGTCAGAGAATTTATAAAGAAGACACCTTTAAGGAAATGAGGCACTTTATTACCTATCTCGAAAACAATGACGGCGAGATTAAGGAGCAAACGCTGATGCTTAAGGGTTTCTCGGATAAGAAGATTGCCGAGATTGCCGATGCCGTGGGAAAAGTTATCGGGAAAGAAGTGTGGAAAGACGTTAAGGCTTCCGCTGATATTTCAAATTCGGAAAAGCGTTATATTTTATTAAGCAACGAAGAATTCGATTTTGCCTTTCAAAGCCGCAAATCCCTGACGCCGAATATTGTTGCCTGCACTCTCACTTTGCTTTTAACGATATTCTTCGTCATTAATACTCTGTCAAAATCCGAGGAGATAATGATAACAGGCTTCGGTGAGTGCCTTTTCGCGTTTACGTTGTTCGTTGTATTTACTTGGAACCTTTACGGAAAAATGCGCAGAATTAAACTAATACCGTCTTATGTCCGCGATTTTGTCATCAATGACGACTCGTTTTTTATAGGCGGCGAAGGTTATAAATTTACCGATATTCGTAAAGTCTATATGACAAAGCCCTATGTCGGGGAGTATGATCCGGAAAGTTTTTTTGCACTTATCGAGATTACCACTGATTACGGGACCTTTAAGTATGCTTTGGATCTTTCCCCGGATGCTTATAAGCCTCGCCCGAAATACCCGGACGACGACCCGGAGTTCATAAGAAAGCTTAAGGGCTACCCGAAATTTAACGAGACGAATCTCGAGGTTTTTTACGTGAGCGTTCATCAAACCTGCGAGGACCGTAACATCCCATGCTTCGATTTGGAACCGAAATTTTAACAATCTAATAATAGAATAAATCAATTATCCGCATCGTTTTGCAAACCTTCCTGCAGACATGCGGATTTTTTGTATTTGGCATCTGTCCGTTTGCCAAACCGTTTGCCAAAAACCATAAAAATACAGATTTTTCGAAGATTTTATGGTTAACGGGCTCGAAAATGTTGTTTTCTTGCGCACAAAATTACAAATTCTATCACTACGAGTCGAGACATTGGCTTTTGAACGGGAAAATACCGGGAAATCGGCAAAAAACGACCGGAGGAAGGTGATTTTTGATGAAAAAGTCCATAAAAACGATGAAAATCCGCGAAAATTATGGTTTTTCGAAATATGAAGCGAAAAGCCGAAGAAATCCGAGGCCGTAAGGTTTCAAAACGGCAAAATCGATAAGTCAATTCGAGTGGGGCAAATGCTCAAATCGTTTTGTGCAGTTTGGCAAAAAACGGTTTTGAAATGCAAACAATTATATTGACATATCACAAGCGAGGTGATAATCTTTAGGTGTTTCAACTAGTATGCAAGTATACAAGGCAACAAGCACACAAACATATTACCATACGAGACGGACCGCAAAAACGCGGCAGAAAGTCTACCGCGAAGGCCCTCGAATATTGGTAATAAAGGAACCGCAAGGTTCAGGACAACGAGTTTCAGAAGGGGTTGCCGGACGCGGCAGGTGCTGATGGCAAATTTCCTTTTTGTATCTCGGGGTTGAAGCAAAAAAACTATCTATTAAGGTTTTGCCTAAGGAGAGAAACTTATGAGTAAAACACAAATCAGTTCAGTGGGCACATGGCAACCGTCGCAAAGATCTTTCTCCCAAAGACTCTTTCGTAACCTTGGCCAGTATTGGCAGATTTATCTGATGCTTGTAATTCCGGTTATTTATTACATTGTTTTCAGATATATTCCGATGTTCGGTAACATTATCGCTTTCAGACAGTACAGAGCAGGCGGTTCGCTTTTCGGTGAGAAGTGGGTCGGCTTAAAGTATTTTAAGCAGTTCATTAAGGACAGAACTTTCTGGAGTGCTTTCTCGAATACTCTTATCTTGAACATTGCTTACTTGGCAGTAAGATTCCCGTTAACGCTTATTTTCGCTTTGCTTATTAACGAGATTCGAAATATTCACTGGAAAAAGTTCGTACAGACAGTATCCTACCTTCCGCACTTTATCTCACTCGTTATCGTTTGCGGTATGCTCAAGGAACTTCTTTCAACATCCGGTCCTATCAACGCTGCTATCGTCAGCCTCGGCGGAGAGAAAATCAACTTCATCTCTTTGGCTCAGTGGTTCAGAACGATATTCATCGTGTCGGGTGTATGGCAGAGCTTAGGTTGGGGTACGATTCTTTACCTCGCTGCTATGTCCGGTATCAACCCTTCACTTTATGAAGCTGCTACCGTTGACGGTGCATCACACTTCCAGCAGGTATGGCACGTAACAATTCCGTCTATCCTTCCTACAATCACAACACTTCTCATTCTTGATATCGGTGGACTTGTTGGTTCCGGTGGATCTTTCGAGAAGGTTTACCTCCTTTATAACCCTATGACATATGAGACAGCCGATATCGTATCGACGTACGTATTCCGAATGGGTATCGATTCCGGTAACTACAGTTACGCGACTGCGGTAGGACTTTTCGAAGGCATCATAAACTTAGTGCTTTTGACGATTGCCAACAAAGTCTCGAAAAAACTCACGGACAGCGGTCTGTGGTAATCCCGGGGGTGTAAGACAATGGCAAATAACGTAATTAAAGTCAGTAAACATAAGGGCATACAGGAGTCCACAGGATATAAGGTTTTCACGGTGTTCAATACACTCATCATGATTTTGGTGTCAATTGCTACACTTTATCCTTTCCTTTACCTGGTATCACAGTCCTTCACATCCGAGCAGGCAATCATCGCCGGCCACACGGGAATTATTCCTAAGGATTTCAGCTTCGATACGTACATCTACGTTCTTACGAAGCAGGACTTCCTCGGCTACTACAAGAACACCCTGATTTACACGGTAGTCGGAACAATCGCATCACTTCTTTTCTCTTCGATGCTCGCTTACCCGATGTCGAAAAACGAATTGAAGATAAACAAGGTACTCACACCGTTCATCATCTTTACGATGTATTTCGGCGGCGGACTTATCGCAAACTACGTTCTCGTAATCCGCTTGGGATTGAAGAACACAATGGGAGCTTTCATTCTTCCTATGATGATCAGCACATACTACGTGCTCCTCATGAAATCGTTCTTCCAGAGCATCCCGAAGGATTTGGAGGAAGCAGGCGAGATCGACGGTCTCAACAAGTTCGGAGTTTTCTGGAGAATCGCTATTCCGTTGTCCAAGCCTATCATGGCTACCATGACACTCTTCTATGCGTGCATGTATTGGAACAACTGGTATAACGCATTCCTCTACCTCCGTAAGGAGAAGTGGCCTGTAGCTTATTACCTCCAGACAATCATCAGAGGTGCAGGTGCAAACGATCCGGACGCACAGCAGGTTTCCGCCAACATCAAATCCTGCTCAATGGTTTTGACTGTTTTGCCGATTATCTGTGTATATCCGTTCATTCAGAAATATTACGTTCAGGGCATGATGCTCGGCGGCGTAAAAGAATAATTTTTTAACCTTCGCGGCCGAGGGAAACGTGCCGCAAAACTTAATTACGATGCTTAAGCGGAAAGACCGCAGCATATATGAAAACATGAGAGGAGAAACTTATGAAAAGTGCAAATCTTAAAAGAGCTGTAAGCGGATTTATGGCTCTGACAATGCTTTCAGGTTTGGCAGCTTGTAACAAAACTGAGCAGGCTCCTGAAACCGAAGCAACAACAACCACGATTCCAAGTGTTATCGAGACAACAACTGAAGCTACTGAGGAAGCACTTCCTTACACATTCGGTTTGGGCGAGACTTTCCACGCTGATGAGCTAACAACATACACAATGTTCTTCAGTGATGCAAGCTGGTATCCAATGGTTGAAACATGGGAGACAGAGGGTGTCTTCAAGAAGATTGAGGAACTCACAAACGTTCACCTCGACATTATCTCCTACGATAGTAACGACTACATGAACAACGTTACTCTCGACATCAATGCCGGTGATGCAGCTTACATTATCCCTAAGATCTATGATGAGTCTGCATTCGTAGACGGTGGTGCAGTAGTTGCAGTTTCTGACTATGTTCAGTACATGCCTTACTACACAGATTTCTATAACACATACAACATGGCAGCTGACCTTCAGACAATCACAAAGTCTAACGGTAAGTACTATCGTTTGCCTGGTATGCTCGAAGCTCCTATGATCGACTATGCTTTCGTTATCAGACAGGACATCTTCGAGGCAGCAGGTGTTGACGTACAGTCCATGCAGGCTACTTGGAACTGGCAGGACCTTCTCGATGCTTTGATTCAGGTTAAGGCATACATGGTAGAGAACGGTATGTGCAGCGAGAGCGATTACATCTGGTCCGACCTCTGGTGCGGTAATGAATCCGGTCAGGGCAACGGTGGTAACCTCCTTAAGGTTATGGGTGCTACATATGATGTTAACGCTGGTTGGGCTATCGGCGACGGTATGAGATATAACCCTGCTACAGATTCTTTCGAGTTCTCACCAACATCCGAAGCTTACAAAGAGTTCCTTGCTACAGCTGAGAGCTTCATCAATGCAGGTATCCTCGATCCTGAGACATTCACACAGGACGACTCCACAGCTACTTCTAAGTACTACAACGGACAGACAGTTATTATGTCTATCAACAGATCCCAGTATGCTACATACGAGACAAACATGACAGAGCAGCTTGGTGCAGGCAACTACGAGAACTACATCATGACAACACCTGTAGGTTCTACAAACTACACAGCAGCAGGTGCTGCAAGACTTGAGAACGGCGTAATGCTTTCTCAGAACGCTCTTGACGATTTGGGTGAGGAAGGCTTCATCGAGCTTTGCAGATTCGTTGACTGGCTCTTCTATTCTCCTGAAGCATACCAGCTCTATAAGTGGGGTGTTGAAGGCGAAACATTCGAGTTCGATGCAGACGGCAATAAGGTTCTTCTCCCGGGTTACTGCTGCGGCGGTTTGGGCCTCGGTGCTACAGCTGATACAGACGTAGATATCAGACTCCAGTGGGGTTATGCTTGCGGTAACTTCTACTATGGTCACACAATGGCTGAAATGACAGATAACCTCGTACCTGCAGTTGCAGACTATGTAAATCGTGATTCCGAGTACAGAGACGTTCCGCCTCTCGCTCCTGGTATCGCTCCTACAGAAGATCAGAACGAGCAGCTCAACCTTATCGCTACTCCTCTTATCGACAACGTTAACACTTGGACATTGAAGTTCATCACAGGTCAGGCAGATCTCGACACACAGTGGGAAGAGTATGTTGCATCCTGCGAGGCTTTGAACAGCCAGGGCTTGGTAGATTTGTACGCAGAAGTTTATAACGGATAATAACGTTTAGATTTCACGCGATATCAAATAAACGAAAATGTGGGCTGTCTCAAATTTCTTGAGACAGCCTTTTCGTATGTCGGGTATAATTAATTTGCACTTAATAACGGAGATTTATATATGGAAAAACACATATTTTTCAAAAAGGGCAATCGTGCGGTCGTTTGTTCGAACGGCAGTCTCGAGGGTATCAAAATCGTGGGCAACAAGCTCGCTTTCGATATTGCAAGAGTTACCGGAACGGAGAAAAAACTCGTGCGATATGCTTCGGTACCAAGCCTAAAAAGCGGCGCGGTAAGTAATGCCGAGACGGTAGTTTACGCAGGTGTTATCGGAAGCGGCGATAAGGTTTTGGAGGAGCTTATTTCAAAGGCTTCGTTTAAGGCTTCGGAGATTTCCGGTAAGAGGGAAGTTTACGCCGTGGACGAGATTTCGGATTTTGCCGGAATCGAAGGATTTGAAGGTCTTGATGGTTCAGCCGAAACCCAGGGTGCGCGACGACTCTTTGTGGTTTGCGGAAGCGATTTGTTGGGTGCCGAGTACGGACTTTTGTATTTGTCCGAGAAGATGGGCGTGTCCCCGTGGCATTATTTTGCCGATGCAGAGCCTTCGGTATGTGAGGATATTGTTTTCGAGAACGGGGAGATACCGTTTGTCTCTAAAGCGCCTTCGGTGGAGCTTCGCGGATTTTTCATGAACGACGAATGGCCTTCTTTGGGCGGCTGGGTGTTTAACACATTCGGCGGCTTTAACGAATTGTTTTACGATAAGGTTTTCGATTTGCTGCTTCGTATGAAGGGTAATTTTTTGTGGCCTGCGATGTGGTCGGCGGTATTTAACTACGACGGCCGCGAGACACCGGAAGCGTCCGCAGTATTGGCAGACAAACTGGGAATTACTATGGGAACTTCTCACCACGAGCCGCTTATTCGTGCGGGCGAGGAATTCTCACATATGATGACGGACAGTAACGACGTTGGCTACGGCGCCGATTGGAGTTACTACAAGAATCCGCGCGGTCTGTACGATTTTTGGAGCGATTCGATTCGTGCCCGCGGACAATATAAGAACCTGATTACGGTCGGTATGCGAGGCGAGCGTGACAGTAAGATTTTGGGTGAAGACGCGACGATGAAAGACAACATCGATCTTCTCAAAAAGACTATTACAGATCAGAAGAAGATTCTTGCCGAGAACGGCCTTGGCGACGCACCTAAGGTTCTGGCGCTCTATAAGGAAGTTGAGGACTACTATTACGGTGACAAGACGGCTGAAGGACTTAAGGCTTGGGACGGCATTTCGGATTGCACGCTTTTGCTGTCGGACGACAATTTTGCCAACCTTCGTACCGTTCCTTCGCCGGAACTTAAGGACCGTGAGGCAGGCTGGGGTATCTACTTCCATTTTGATTATCACGGGGATCCAATCTCTTATGAGTGGGTCAATTCTACGCCGATTACCAAGGCTTGGGAGCAGCTTACGTCGGCTTATGAGTACGGCATTCGCAAGGTGTGGATTTGTAACGTCGGCGATATTCGCCCGGTGGAACTTCCGCTTAATTACTTTATGGATTTGGCTTACGATTTCGAGAAGTGGTCTGAGCCCAATAAAACGACCGAGTACCTGAATTCCTGGGTGAAGAAGCAGTTCCCTGAATTATCTTCCGACTTAATTTCACGCACCGCTTTGTTGATTAACGATTACACACGTTTTAACGGCGACCGTCGTCCGGAGGCTACTCATCCGTCGACCTTTGATCTCGTTCGCGGGAATGAGGCCGTATCGGAACTTCGTCGTGCAGATAAACTTAAGAGCTTTGCAGATACTCTTTACGAAGAGATACCTGCATCATCCCGCGACAAGTTTTACGGACTTGCATATTTCCCGGCAGCGGCATCTGCGAATCTTCGCCGTATGATGATTCTTGAAGGTATTTACGAATCCGTTGCTCCTTATAAAGTTACATTGGCAAATGATTTGGTTAGCGAGATTAAATCCTGCGTTGATAACGATATCGAGCTTGTTCGCCGCTATAACGAAGAAATGAGCGGCGGCAAGTGGAAGTTCATGATGAGTTCCAAACACGTTAATTTTAGGCATTGGAATGACGAGGATTCCGTTTATCCGTCACCTTGCGAGATTGATATCGCGGATATGAACGGTTCTTCTTGCGGTGTCATTTCCGTCGAGCGCGGAGAGCCTTGTTTGGAAGGCGTTTGTGAGCTGCCTGTTTTCGATAGCGAACATTCGTCGGAATGCGCCGAGGTTTACGTTTTAAATCAAAGCAGGACACCGTGCGAATTTACGGTTTTGTGTTCCGATTCGCGCGTTCTCGTTAAGAAAACCAAGGTCGGAGCGGACAGCACGATGTTATCGATTTCTGTTCCTTCCGGAGATGCGGATTTCGGCGCCGATGTCGTTATTGATTTCGGTTCGCGTCAGGTTACTCTGAAGGTTACTTATACAGATCTTTCCAACGCTTCGTGCAAAAACGTTTTGACCGGAAATCGTCTGGAACTTTCATGCGATTCTTATATTGCAGGTACCGTTTATTGTCCGGACGGCTCCTGCGGAAGCGAAAGCGACTGCACCTGCGAATGCGAATGTGCATCCGGTTCCGAGCTTAGCTGCAGTTCTTCGTTCGGCTATTTAACCATCGACAACTACGGCAAATCCCCGAAGGCTTTAAAGGCGTACCCGCTCTGTCGAGATTATACTTTTGACGACCTTTCCGATGCACCTTATCTCGAGTATGAATTCACGGTAAATTCCGACGGCAAGTATTTTATAAGTGCCGTAACCGCACCGTCCAACAACATGTTCAAGAATGCTAATTTAAGTTATGCATTGTCCGTAGACGGCGGAGCACCGATTAAGGTTGATACATTACCTGAAGGCTATATGGCAGGCTACGGAACCGACGCCGATTGGAGTCGCGCCGTGCTTGAGAATTGCCGCATTACCGGAGCTTCGTTTGACCTTGCAGCAGGCACTCACCGCATAAGATTTACCTGTGTTGACTGCATGATTGTTTTGCAGAAATTGGTGATTGAGAAAGCGTAATTATAATCGCTTCTGTGTGTTTATGCCTCTTTACTGAATTTGTGAGGCTAAACCACATTTGAGGTCGCCGATTTCGCCATTGATTTTGAATGAAAGCGTATAGATTTGCTTTTATACAAGTAATCTATACGCTTTTTTCATCCGGAAAGACTTTTGCAGACGGCCTCAGAAGGCAAAAAGCGTATAGAAACTGCAAATCCTTTTGAATCTATATGCTTTTTGGCGTTCAGAACAGTGGAGACGTCCCTGATATGATAGAAAAAGCGTATAGATATAAAGCTTTTATGCTTTTCTATACGCTTTTTGGGTTTTACACTGATTTTGGGTGGTTCTTTACTGATTGGCGAATTGTACTCAGCGGCCGGCAGGGCGGTTCAGCATTGCGCGGGCGTTGTTGCAGCAAACGTTTTCGATGAGGGGGCGAAGAATGCGGTCGTCGTTAGGGAAGCGGCCGGACTCGATTTCGCGTCCGATGAAATTACAGAGAATGCGGCGGAAGTATTCGTGGCGTGTGTAAGACAGGAAGCAGCGGGAGTCCGTGAGCATGCCCGGGAAGGCGTTAAGCGAGGACTGGGTGCAAAGGCTTCTTAAGTGGTCTTCCATTCCTGCGAGGTTATCGTTGAACCACCAGGCTGCGCCGTGGGAGACGCGGGAGGTTCCTGATGTGAAGCTGCCGCAGAAGGTGTCAAGCAAGGTGTTGTCCGTCGGATTTAAGCTGTAAAGAATGAGGTCCGGCAGGAGATTCTCGCCAATCAATGTGTCGCAGAAAGCGGTGAGCGGCGTAAGGAAGTCAAAGCTTCCGGTAATTGTATCGCAGCCGACGTTCGGGCCGAGGCTCTCGAAAAGTCGTGAGTTGACGTTACGCTTGCAGCCGAAGTGAAGTTGCATTGTCCAGCCGCGGCGTGCGTATTCGCGTGCGAAGAAAAGCATGATGTCTGTTTTGAAGACTGCAATTTCGGAGGACGAAAGGCGCGCGGAGCCGTTATTTATTCGGCGCTCGAAAACCTCCTCTGCGGAAATCCCCGATTCGCTTCCGTCATCGAAAACAATATACTCGGTGCCGTGGTCTGCAAGCACGCAGCCCATGGACGCGAAGAAGTCCATGCGCATGGTGAGGGCTTTTTTAAAGTCCGTAAGATTTGCTATCGGTATGCCTGCCGCGGTCGCGAGATCTTTCACGCGGTCGGCGAAAGTTTCTTTCTCGATATCTACAAGGTTATCCGGACGCATTGCAGGAAGCACGCGTGCAGAAAGATTCGATTCGCGGATTTGTGCGTGGTAACTGAGGTCATCGCAAGGGTCGTCGGTTGTACATATGATTTCGACGTTTGAAGATTCGATAATCGAACGGGCGCTGATGCTGCCGGATGAAAGTTTCTCGCAGGTACTTTCCCAAATCTCTGCGGCGTTATATTCCGAGAGAGGTTCGTCGATTCCGAAATAGCGCTTAAGCTCCAAATTGGTCCAGTGTGTTAAAGGATTTCCAACGGCTTTGCCGACTGCGGTTGCCCAATTCATAAATTTCTCGCGGGCAGGAGCATCGCCTGTAATAAATCTCTCATCGATGCCCTCGGCACGCATTAGGCGCCATTTATAGTGGTCGCCCGAGAGCCAAAGCTCGGTGAGGTCTGAGAACTTTTTATCCTCGGCGATTTCCTTCGGATCTATATGACAGTGGTAGTCGATAATCGGAAGATCTGCTGCATAGTCGTGATAAAGATGCATAGCTGTGTTGTTGGAAAGAAGGAAATTATCAGTGATGAAAGTACTCATGGGATACCTCGGGAATGTAGTTCTTTTCTATAAAATATCTTATTATCTGTTCAAATGCAAATAGAAATATGCTAGAATACTAGTCAGAAAAACACGGGAGACCGTGGGAACGAAGAGGTTAATAACATGACTGTTTCGGAACAGATTGAAGAACTTGGAATTGTGCCGGTTGTTGTCATCGAGAATGTTGAGGATGCGGTGCCTTTGGCTGAGGCGCTTTTGGCAGGCGGCGTTAATTTTGCAGAGGTTACTTTCAGAACATCCTGCGCAGCAGATGCCATAAAAAGAATTAAAGAGAACGTGCCTTCGATGCATGTGGGTGCGGGAACGATTTTAAATAAAGAGCAGGCAATAAAGGCCGTTGATGCGGGTGCAGAATTTATCGTATCACCCGGATTTGATGAGGATACTGTTAAGTGGTGTGTGGAAAACGGGGTATATGTTTGTCCTGGATGCGTAACGCCGAGTGAGATAATGAAAGCAATCGCAGCAGGCCTTAAAGTGGTTAAGTTCTTCCCGGCAGACGTTTACGGCGGATTAAAAGCAATGAAAGCATTGTCCGGACCTTTCGGCGGAATTAAGTTTTTGCCGACGGGAGGCGTAAACAAGGATAACCTCGCCGAGTATGCGGGCGCAGGATTTATTGCGGCCGTAGGCGGCAGCTGGCTTTGCAAAAAGGATGATATAAAGGCCCATAACTTCGCGAAAATAACTGAGCTTTGCAGTGAGGCCGTTAAGGTAATAAAGGAGGTTCGCGGATGAGTAAGATTTTAACTTTCGGAGAAATAATGTTGAGACTTAAAAGTCCGGGACGCGAGAGATTTTTGCAGTCCCCGGAATTGGAGGCAACCTTCGGAGGCGGCGAGGCCAATGTTGCGGTTTCCCTTGCGAACTACGGACTTGAATCCGAGTTTTTGAGCGTACTTCCTGATAACGCCATCGGTGACGCTTGCATCGGTGAGTTGAGACGCTTCGGTGTCGGCACATCGAAAATAATCAAACGCGAAGGCCGAATGGGAATTTACTATCTCGAGACCGGTGCAAACCAGAGACCGAGCAAGGTTATTTACGATCGAGCATTTTCGGCTTTTTCGTTCGCAGGAGCTGACGCTTACGATTGGGATAAGGTGTTTAACGATGTTACATGGCTTCATATTACGGGCATTACGCCGGCTGTAAGCAAGGAAACGGCCGAGGCGGCTTTGGCATCCGTAAAGGAAGCATCCAAGCGCAATATCACGGTATCCGTGGACTTGAACTACAGAAAGAATCTGTGGAAGTACGGGGTTTCCGCACAGGAAGTAATGAAAGAAATTACAAAGTACTGCGACATCGTAATCGCGAACGAGGAGGACTGCCAAAAGTCTTTGGGCCTTAAATGCGAGGGAAGCGTAACCTCAGGCAAGCTTGATACGGCAGATTATAAGGCACTTACGGATCTTCTTTTGAAGGAGTATCCGAATGTATCGAAGGTTGCCGTTACGTTAAGAGAGAGCAAGAGTGCGGATATTAATTTCTGGGCCGCAGCACTTAATAACGGTAAGGATTTCATCGTGAGCAAGAAGTACGAGATGTACGATATCGTGGACCGCGTCGGCGGCGGCGATTCATTCGCCGGAGGTCTTATCTACGGCCTTAATGCTTTGGGTGACGATAAAGAGGCTTTGGAGTTTGCGGTTGCCGCAAGCTGTCTTAAGCACACAATTGAGGGTGATTTCAACCGTGTAACTCTTGACGAGGTTAAGGCTTTGGCCGGAGGTGACGGCAGCGGCAGAGTTCAGCGCTGATACCATATATTAAATAGGTAGACATAACTTCTTCATATGCAGTTTATATACTCGAGAAGTCTTCGCTTGCGATAACGGGAAAGGGGAAACCCGCGCAGGCGGGGGCTTCTTGAGTTTTGGTTCACTTGTTTAGGTCAATTTAAGACTTCGCGGAAAGGGCTCCCGACAAGGGGAAGGAAACGAAAATGCCGCAATTGGTTAATTTTTTGTTTACAGAAAACAAAAAGAATCGCAATTTACGGCTGTTAGAATTAATTTATAAGTTTCCTTAATGTATTTGTACTCGCAGCTTCGGGGGTGATCTTATGGCAGAGGCTTTTGATTCGAGTAAACTGAATTTTGATACCAAGAAGATTAATGAGCGCTGGCTTTACAAGTGCAACAACTGCGAAGAGTGGGCCGAATTCGAGCCGCTCGATTGGCTCCATTCGAATCCGGACTACCGCTGTACTAACTGCAGAAAGAATTATTCTTATGTTGAGTATCGTGCGCTGGAGTCCAAGTGGGACGATTAATCAGTATTTCTTCATAAAAACCTACCGATATATGAAAACGAGCTGCGTCGGACGCGATGCGGCTTTTTTCATGTGCTGCAGTTTGTAACATATTTGTAATATAAAAATTTGCCTCCCGATGCCGGTTTTTTTACGTGAAAAACAGCAAAATTTTGATAGATTATCTTCGAAAACGGCGAAAAACGGGACGTAAAACATCAATTTTTCGCGAAAATGGGAAAACACAATATATAGTGGCCGAGTGTTGACTTAAACACTATATATAGTTAGAATTAATTCACCGACCCGCGAAAAGGATCATCGGAAAGGGGCAAAAACACGTGAAACTCGGCGGAATACAGAAACTTACGCTTTTGGACTATCCGGAACACGTAGCCTGCACGATCTTTACAAAAGGTTGTAATCTTAGGTGCCCTTTCTGTCACAATTCTTCGCTGGTTATGCCTGACCTCATAAACGAGACTGAAGACCTCCCGGCAGAGGATGTCTTGGAGTTTTTGGAGAAGAGGAAGGGAAGACTTGACGGTGTTTGCGTTACGGGCGGAGAACCGCTTCTGCAGCCGGACATCAAAGAGTTCATAAAGCGCATCAAGGACATGGGTTTCCTTGTGAAGCTTGATACCAACGGTTCGTTTCCGGAGAAACTCAAGGAACTTGTTGATGAGCACCTTATCGATTATGCGGCGATGGACATCAAAAGTTCGCCGGCCGAGTACGCTGAGATAAGCGGCACAATAAATCCTCCGATTGAGAAGATTCGTGAAAGTATCGCGATTTTGAAGGACAGCGGCATAGGATACGAGTTTCGCACCACGATAGTGGAAGAATTTCATAACGAAGAGGTTATGGAGGACATCGGAAAGTTTTTGGCGGGAGCGCCGAAGTACTACCTGCAGAGGTTTGTGGATTCCGGTGAACTCATAGACGAGGGTTTGCACCCGGTAAAAGAAGAAAGACTGCAAAAGTTTTTGGAAATCGTACAGAAGTACGTGCCTGCCGCGAAGATTCGCGGAAGCTTATAAGTAAGGTTTTAATATTTGGGGAATATATAAGGAGGTTAGTATGTACCAAGTAGTAAAAAGAGATGACAAGGTAGTAGATTTTAACCTGTCGAAGATCTCGGATGCCATCAGAAAGGCATTTGACGCCGTTAACACCGACTATAACGAAGACATTATCGATTTGTTGGCTTTGAAGGTTACGGCTGATTTTTCATCGAAAATCAAGAACGGCAAAATCACCGTTGAGGAGATTCAGGACAGCGTAGAGTCCGTACTCCAGAAGACCGGTTATGAGGATGTTGCAAAGGCTTACATTCTTTACAGAAAGAATCGTGAGAAGATCCGTGCAATGAAGTCCGCCGTTTTAAACTATAAGGATTTGGTAGACAGCTACGTTAAGATTGACGACTGGCGTGTTAAGGAGAACTCCACGGTTACATATTCCGTCGGCGGTCTTATCTTGAGCAACTCCGGTGCCATCACGGCTAACTATTGGTTGAGTGAAATCTACGACGAAGAAATCGCGAAGGCTCACCGTAACGCAGATATCCACATTCACGACCTTTCAATGCTCACAGGTTACTGCGCAGGTTGGTCTTTGAAGCAGCTCATTTCACAGGGCTTGGGCGGAATCCCGGGAAAGATTACATCTTCTCCTCCGAGCCACCTCGCAACACTTTGCAACCAGATGGTTAACTTCCTCGGTATCATGCAGAATGAGTGGGCAGGTGCTCAGGCATTCTCCTCTTTCGATACATATTTGGCAGCTTTCGTTAAGGCTGACAACTTAAACTATGACCAGGTTAAGAAAGCAATCGAGTCCTTTATCTACGGCGTTAACACACCAAGCCGTTGGGGTACTCAGGCACCGTTCTCCAATATCACTCTCGACTGGACGGTTCCGAATGACCTTGCAGAGCTCAACTGTATCGTCGGCGGCAAGGAGATGGACTTCAAGTACAAGGATTGCCAGAAGGAAATGGATATGGTTAATAAGGCCTTCATCGAGATTATGATTGAAGGTGATGCTAACGGCAGAGGCTTCCAGTATCCTATTCCTACATACTCCATCACAAGAGATTTCGACTGGAGTGAGACTGAGAACAACAAGCTCCTTTTCGAGATGACGGCAAAATACGGAACACCTTACTTCTCCAACTACATCAACTCCGATATGGAGCCTTCCGATGTACGTTCCATGTGCTGCAGACTTCGTCTCGATCTTCGTGAACTTCGTAAGAAGTCCGGCGGTTTCTTCGGAAGCGGCGAGAGCACGGGTTCCATCGGCGTAGTTACAATCAACATTCCGCGTATCGCATATCTTGCAGAGAACGAGGAAGATTTCTATAAGCGTCTCGACAAGATGATGGACATTTCCGCACGTTCCCTTAAGGTTAAGCGTGACACCATCACCAAGCTTTTGAACGAGGGTCTTTATCCTTATACAAAGCATTACCTCGGTACTTTCGAGAACCACTTCTCTACAATCGGTCTCGTAGGTATGAACGAAGCAGGTCTTAACGCTAAGTGGATCCGCAAGGATTTGACGAACGAAGTAACACAGAACTTTGCTAAGGACGTATTGAACCACATGCGTGAGCGTCTCTCTGACTATCAGGAGCTTTACGGCGACCTCTATAACCTCGAGGCTACTCCTGCAGAGTCCACATCTTATCGTCTTGCAAAGCACGATAAGAAGCACTATCCGAATATCATTACAGCAAACGATGCAAGCGGCGTATACTACTACACAAACAGCTCACATCTCCCTGTAAGCTACACATCCGATATTTACGATGCATTGGATATTCAGGATCAGCTCCAGACACTCTATACATCCGGTACGGTATTCCACGCATTCTTAGGTGAGAAACTCCCTGATTGGAAGGCAGCAGCTAACTTGGTACGTAAGATTGCCGAGAACTACTCTCTCCCTTACTACACACTTTCACCTACGTATTCCATCTGCCAGGCTCACGGTTATCTCGCAGGCGAAGTTACGGAGTGCCCTGTATGCGGCAGAAAGACTGAGACATACAGCCGTATCACAGGTTACTATAGACCGGTTCAGAACTGGAATGACGGTAAGTCACAGGAGTTCAAGGATCGTAAGCTTTACGACATCCCGACTTCCGTATTGAAGCATAAGGGACCTATCCTTGATAAGGAAGCTTCCGCCAACAACCTCGCAGTTGAGGCAGCGGAAGTAGGCGGTAAGGCAATGCTCTTTACGACAAAGACATGTCCTAACTGCAAGGCAGCCAAAGAGATGCTCAATCAGGAAGGTTTTGACTACATGATTATCGATGCCGAAGAGCAGGCAGACTTGAGCAAGAAGTTTGACATTATGCAGGCTCCGACGCTCGTAGTTTTCGACGGCAGCGAGTATCAGACAATCGCTAACCTTTCAAACATCCGCCGCTACGTACTCGATCAGCGCGAGACAAAAGCTAACTGATATAAAAATTAATTTTCGGCATCCCCACTAAGCTCGGAAATTAAGTGTAAAAATTGCAACCGTTCGACTCCTCCTTGTCGGGCGGTTGTTTTTATGCGCTTTAGTTTTCCATACCGTTCGGTGCGCGTTTTCGACCGTTCACAGGGGAAAAAGTGCCGATGAGGGCAAAGCCCGTGACAGGGGAAAAGGCCTCGTGATATAAATGACACATAAGGAGGCGAGCAAATGAAGTTCAGGCTGATTATTGATAAAGAAAGCGAGGAGAGCGTAACCGCTGTGGTTCACGGAGAATCCGAGCTTACGGACAAGATTAGAGAGTTGGTAGAAGGCGATTTACCCGAGGGCGATTCGACCTGTGACAGAAACTTTATCGTGGCGTACGAGGGGGACAATATGAGGACCTTAAGTTTCGAAGAGATAGAGTGCATAACGGTAAATGACGGCAAGACGTTCGCGGTGGATAAGGAAGGCAAAAAGCTTCGAATCAGGCAAAAGCTTTATGAGGCGGAAGAGATATTGCCGGAGTACTTTTTCAGGATTAATAAATCGGCGATTGCCAACCGCAAGAGGATAAAGATGTTCAAGACAGGCTTTGACGGCGCGGTGGATGCTGTTTTCAAGTCCGGGTACAAAGATTATGTGTCGCGAAGATGTTTCGCGGAAATTAAGAGGAGGTATAAATAAGATGAAAAGTTATATAGCTGAGTTTTTAAAAAGAGGATTTATGGCAGCAGGCGGCGGACCTCTCATTATGGCGATTGTGTACGCAATTTTGGACCAGTGCGGTGTCGTAAACGAGGTATCGGTGAGCACAATGTTTTTGGCGGTTATCTCGTCATTCCTGATGGCATTTATTGCGGGCGCCGTAACGGTGATTTACATGAGCGAGAGATTGCCGTACGGAACGAAAGCGTTGATTCACGGAAGCGTTTTGTTCCTCGATTACTTCTGCGTATATCTCATTAACGGCTGGATAAAAGGTGCACTTCCGATTGCGATTTTCAGCGCATCTTTCATCGTCGGTTTCATCATTATTTCGATTGCCATTTATTTCCCGATAAAGAAGCAGACTGAGGTGCTTAACAAGAAGATTGCCGAGGAGAAAGCCTGAAATTTAACATCCTCGTTAAATCTTTGGTGAGGCTGTCTCAAAAGTAAAATAGGCCAAATCCGTGAGAAAATCGGATTTTGGCCTATTTTTTATAGTGTGTTTGTCTTATCTGAAGCTCAATCGGGAACGAAATAGGCCAAATCCGCGAGGAAATCGAAATTTGGCCTATTTTTTATAAATGAACTTTTATATACCTAAATATGGATTGACTTATTTGCGTTGAAAATAGGCCAGATTCGTTAAAAAATGAAAATTTGGCCTATTCTGATTGCAGTGGCAGTCATTTTGAAGTGTTTTGAAGAAACAAAATAGGCCAAATCCGTGAGAAAATCGGATTTTGGCCTATTTTTATAGTGTGTCAGCTATTGCAAGCTAAGTATTGCCGTGGACCGTCAGAAAAAATCCCGATGCATATTCTGAGACAGCCTCCCTATTAATATGACAAATTTGTTTTTAAAAATACGCGCGGTTTGTTGGAAAAATCGATTCTCGACGTAAAACATATCAATAAACATCTCGAAAACGCTCGAAAAATCGACATTTTGCCACACGACGAAACCACACGAGCGATGAAAATTCTGATATAGTATTCTTGCTAAATTTGGAATTCGGGAGAAAAGGGGATTTCTTATGCTTCAGATTAAAAACATAAGCAAACAGTACAAGACCGGCGACTTGGTGCAGAACGCTCTTAAGGACGTATCGGTTAACTTGAGAGACAATGAGTTTGTTGCAATCTTGGGACCTTCCGGCTCAGGTAAAACAACTCTTCTCAACATCATCGGAGGCCTCGACCGTTATGACAGCGGTGACCTCATCATTAACGGTATTTCTACCAAAAAATATAAGGACCGCGACTGGGATTCATATCGTAACCACTCCATCGGTTTCGTTTTCCAGAGCTACTATCTGATTCCTCATCAGACGGTTTTGTCCAACGTAGAGTTGGCACTTACGATTTCCGGTGTATCCAAGGCCGAGCGCAAGAAACGTGCCATCGAAGCTTTGGAGAAGGTGGGATTGGGCGATCAGCTCCACAAGAAGCCGAACCAGATGTCCGGCGGTCAGATGCAGCGTGTTGCAATCGCAAGAGCTCTCGTAAACAACCCTGATATTTTGTTGGCCGACGAGCCTACGGGTGCGCTCGATACAAATACCAGCGTTCAGGTTATGGAGCTTTTGAAGGAAGTTGCCAAGGATAAGCTTGTTGTTATGGTTACACATAATCCTGAGCTTGCCAACGAGTATGCAACAAGAATCATCAACCTTAAAGACGGTGTAGTCCAGGGCGATACTCATCCGTACGAAGTAAACGAAGAGAAATTGGCTGAGCCTGAGCACAAGAACATGGGTAAATCTTCCATGTCCTTCGGTACGGCTTTGGCTTTGAGTTTTAACAACCTTAAGACCAAGAAAGCAAGAACATTGCTTACTGCTTTCGCAGGTTCTATCGGTATCATCGGTATCGCGCTTATTCTTTCGCTTTCGAACGGTGTAAATAACTACATCAACGACATTCAGAAGAAGACCATGACCTCGTATCCTATTACAATCGATTCTCAGACCATGGACTTAAGTTCTTTCTTTAATGCCGGCACCGAAAACGACATGACCGGCGACGAGAACGCTCCGGAAGAAGAGAGAGATCCTAACATGGTTTACTCCAACTCCCGTCAACTCGAGATGGCAAACTCCATGTCAAACAGCATTACAACCAACAATCTCAAGGATTTCAAGGTTTACCTCGATAATCCTGACAGCGAGATTAATCAGTATGTCGGCGAGAACGGTATCATTTATTCTTACGATGCAACCTTCGATGTATATACATATGATTCTGACGATGTTTTCATGAACACCAATCCGTTCGCCGCAGGTCAGACAATCAACAGTGCTTTCGGTTCGTATTCCATGTCGACTTCCATGAACACAAACTTCCAGCAGATGCTTCCGGGCGCCGAAGGTCAGATTATAAGTGACGTAGTAACCGACAGCTACGAGGTTGTTGCAGGTAATTGGCCTCAATCTTATGACGAGGTGGTTATCGTTTTGAACCGCCACAACGAGATTAAGCTTGATGCTCTCTACGAACTCGGTTATCTCCCACAGGAAGACTACCAGAAGATGATTGAGGAATTCACCACAGGTGAAGAAATCGATATCGAAGACGTAACTTTGACATTCGACGAGATTTTGGACAAGACTTTCTATGTTCTTACCCCGGGTGATATGTATGAGGAAAACGACGGTTTATTCTCTTATATCGGTGACAACAAGACTAAGGTGAAAGACGCTGCATTAAACGGTCTCGAACTTAAGATAGCAGGTATCATAAGACCGGTCGAGGATGCCGAGAATGCTGATATTTATGCACCTATCGCATATACATATGATTTGACAAGCTATATCATCGACCACAACAACAATACACCTGTAATGACGGCTCAGATGAACGATAAGGAGACCAATGTTTTAAACGGTCTTAAGTTCTCTCCGGCTTCCGATGCCGAGAAGATTGAAGAGGCAAAAAATTACCTCGCAAACTTGGGCGTCAGCGATAAGGCCGAGATTGTTCTCGAGATGATGACTGCCATGTACGGTGAGACATCCGAGGAAGCAGGCCAGCTCTACAGCATGGACGAAGCATCTTTGGCTGCCATGTTCGACCAGTATATGTCGACTTCTCTCGACGATGAAACATTGCTTGGTGTCTATGACGACTACATCGCTCCGGGCAGCTACGACAGCAACCTGGCTGCTTTCGGATATATCGATCCTGAATCACCTACGTCCATCAGCATTTATACTGACAGTTTCGAGAACAAGGATGCCATCACGGAGTGCATCGAGGCATATAACGATTCCGTTGAGGAAGACGACAAGATTATTTATACCGATTACGTCGGATTGCTCCTTTCTTCCGTAACGACAATCATCAACGTAATTTCCTACGTGCTTATCGCTTTCGTTGCCGTATCATTGGTAGTTTCTTCCATCATGATCGGTATCATCACATACATCTCCGTTCTCGAAAGAACGAAGGAAATCGGTATCTTGCGTGCCATCGGTGCATCCAAGAAGAATATCTCCCTGGTATTTAACGCCGAGACCTTCATTATCGGTCTCATATCGGGTGCCATGGGTGTTCTCATAACGCTCCTGCTCTTGATTCCGGGCAACCAGATTATCCACGCAGTTGCCGATACCAACGAGGTTAACGCGGTACTTCCTTTGAACGCTGCTATCATCCTTATAGTCTTGAGTATGATTCTCACCTTAATAGGCGGTCTCATCCCATCCTCCAAGGCAGCGAAAATGGACCCTGTCGGAGCACTTCGCACGGAGTAAAACCGTAGGTCTCCTACCTGCCTTTGCCGGGTTAAAATTCGGCTTTGATATTTGATATAGGCAGGCCTTGGGGAAATAGCGTTTTCGCGATAAGACAGTACAAAACAGCAAACAGGCTAAAAATCGCAAAGTCGGTTCTCAGCCTGTTTTTGTTTATGTGAATTGTTGCGAAGAATCAGAAAATCCTACTACGTTTATGGAATGCCGGTTGATCGGAAGTACAACAATCAGATGTGCGGGTCGCGCGGGTCGTAGCTTTGCAAGTCGTCAGGGTTGTTGACGCGGTAGAGAGCATAATTGATGGTCTCCTGGAACTCGGCGGCATCGGCTTCGTAGAGGGCTACGAGAGATTTTTCTGTGCGGCCGTCCTTGAAACTTATGTTGAGAGGTTTAACGAAGCGGAGAACTTCTTTAGGGTTCTTGGATTTCGGATTGAAAGGCTTGTCGCGCTCAGGGGTCTTCATGCCGAATGACGGCGAGTAGCTTTTGACCTGGTAGCTGTAGTCGGCCATATTGACGTAAACCTGCGTCAAATCGGCGAGCGGGTAAACGTGGTCGAAGCTCAGAAAAAGGTAATTCTCGGTGATTGCCACGTAGGAGTTTTTCTGGGCCGGGTCAAGCGCGAAAAAGTCCGTCTCGGGATTTTTGAGCTCGGTTAAAAGTTTGTCGGTGCCGAGTTCTTCGAAATGCTTTTTGCGAGACATCGCATGAATGGTGGATACAATCGGCATATAAAGTATCAACACGAAAAAAATCAGGCTGAAAACGATGATGAACGCCAATTCCATCTTGTTGTTGTCGGATTTGATGTAGAAGATGAAATTAATGATCCATAAGACTATATAGATGAGAAGTGTCCATTTAAGTCGCAGAATGGTTTCCCACAAATCTTTGAAGAAGGACGGCTTCGGGACAAAATCGTTCGGATTGAAATCAGCGTGTTTCATATGCAAATCCTCTTTTCCGACGGCGATTCGGGTTTTCAGTAACGGCCTTGAACGCGTGCGGACACTTAAAAGTTATGATGACATTATATCATTACGATTGGTATAATTCAGGCAGCGGAAAAAATAAGGGAAACGGGGGCAAAAACTATGCGAAATGCAAGAAATAACTCGGATAAAATAACGGCGGATTTTTTTGATTCGCTTTTGGTGGAAACCAGATATATGGACGCAAAGTTAGCCGACACGAAGCTTGATTTGTGGGGTGAAGTTTTTGAGACGCCGATAACGACGGCGGCGCTTTCGCACCTTCATAACACGAGCGAAAACGGCATGGTGAAGTATGCGGAAGGAGCTTTTCGTGCAGGGGCGCTTCATTTTGTGGGCATGGGCAGCGACGAGGAGCTTGAGGCAATCTTAAAGACAGGCGCCAAGACCGTTAAGATAATCAAGCCTCACGAGGATAACGACGAGGTGTATCGTAAAATCGAGCACGCGGTCAAGGCGGGATGCATCGCAGTCGGAATGGATATCGACCACGCATTCTCGGGAAACGGCGGATACGATAATGTTATGGGACTTCCGATGAAGGCAAAAAGCACCGCGGAAATCGCTGATTTTATTAAGTACGGAGATCTTATCGCGGGCCGCAAAATGCCGTTCGTGGTTAAGGGCGTTTTAAGTGCGCACGACGCGGCCAAGAGTATCGAGGCGGGCGCTTCCGCTATCGTGGTATCGCATCATCACGGTATGATTGATTACGCCGTACCGCCGCTTATGGTTTTGCCGGAGATTTTGGAAGTTACAGAGGGCAAGATTCCTGTGTTCGTTGATTGCGGTTTTGAGACCGGAATGGACTGCTACAAAGCATTGGCACTCGGCGCAACCGCGGTATCGGTCGGAAGATCTCTGATGCCTTATCTTAAGGACGGCGGCAAGGCCGTGGGCGACCGCATCACGGAGATGAATAACGAACTTAAGGCGGTGATGAACCGCACAGGCGTAAGCGATTTGGCGCATTTCGATAAGAGCGTCATTCACGAGAGGAGATTTATATGAGACTCGGACTTTCATCTTCATTAGAGCATAAAAATCCGCATGAGTGGGCCGAGAAGCACGCTTCGCTGGGCCTTCGTTCGGTGGTGTTTCCGATAAATCACGAGGCAGATTCGAGCCTTATCGACGAATATGTTGCCGAAGCTTCAAAACACGATCTTCTGATAGCAGAGGTAGGCGTTTGGAGAAATACATTGGCGAAAGATTTAAAAGAGCGCGAGAAGTGGATAGATTATGCAGCGGGCGAATTGATGCTCGCGGACAAAATCGGTGCCCGTTGTTGCGTAAACGTTTTGGGAACACCGTGCGGCCCGCGCTGGGACGGCGGCTACAGAGGAAACTTCAGCAAAGAAGTTTGGGACGAGGGCGTTAAGATGATAAGAGAAGTCATCGACAGAGCGCAGCCTTCGCGCACGAAGTTCAGCATCGAGAGCATGCCGTGGATGATACCTACGGGACCGGACGAGTATTTAAGGCTTATAGAGGATGTCGATCGTGACGCTTTCGGTGTTCATCTGGACGTGGTCAATATGATAAATAATCCGCAGCGATATTTCTTTAACGACGAGTTTTTGAAAGAGTGCTTTGAGAAGCTTAAGGGCAAAGTTTTGAGTTGTCATCTGAAGGATATCAGGCTTAAGGAGGAATATACCTTCCAGCTTGAGGAGACCGCTTGCTTTAACGGCAGCCTCGATATTTTGCTTTATGCCGAGCTTGCAACTCGCGAGGATAACGATATGCCGATGATAATTGAGCACCTGGCCTCGGATGAGGAATATCTGGCCAGCCTGAAATTGGTGCAAAGCAAGTTGGGAGTCGGAAGATAAGTTATGGGTAAGAAGATATATTTTGTGCGCCACGGCGAAAGCGAATGGAATGTGGCAGACAAAATTTGCGGCTCGACGGACATTCCGCTGACGGATAACGGCCGAGAGCAGGCGCGAATAACGGGGGAACTTTTTAAGCAGAAAGGAATCCGCGCGGACTTAATCATTGCGTCGCCGCTTTCGCGTGCCTATGAGACGGCAGAGATAATATCCTCGATTACGGGGATTCCGGTAAAGGCCGACGAGCGAATTACCGAGCAGAATTTCGGCAAATGGGAAGGAACGTCGCCTCGAAATGCTGCCGTTTTCGAAGAGGCCAAGAAGCAGTTTGTGATGAGGAATGAGGGCGGCGAGTCCATGCTTCGACTGGCGCAGAGAGTTTATAACCTGCTCGACGAGCTCGAAAACGATGACAAAACGTACATTTTGGTGGCCCATAACGGCATCGCACGCGTGGTGAAGTCGTTTTTCGATGAGATGAGCAACGATGAGTTCGCGAAATACGGAGTCCCGAACTGCAGCATAACCGAATTTCACTTTTAGCCCTTCGGTAGGTTGATATAAGTATTGTTTAATAATAAAATCAGATATGTGTTCTATGAATAAGTACGGAGGAAGCTTTTATGAGCATGAGAGACAGAATAAAAGAGGGTAAATTATACACTACGGATTGCGAAGGCTTGCCTGAGGAAAGACTTAAGTGCAGCAGAATTATTTCCGCACTTAACCGCAGTTTACCTGACGATATCGGCAATAAGGAAGTGCTTTTGAAGGATCTTTTCGGAAGCGATGTAAAGGCCGATATTTCTGTTCCTTTCTACTGTACATACGGAAAGAACATCTCTATCGACGAGGGCACAACAATTGACGTTAACTGCGTTTTTAAGGACGACGGTCGCATTGTTATCGGTCGCAACGTTATCATCGGACCTTCGGTAACGCTTATCACAAGCGAGCATCCGGTTCACCCGAACCTTCGCGAATACAGCTACGCTTTCCCGATCATCATTAATGACAACTGCATGATCGGTGCCAACGTAATCATCATGCCCGGCGTAACAATCGGTGAGAATTCCGTTATCGCTCCGGGCAGCGTCGTAACACAAAACATTCCTGCGAACGTTATCGCATCCGGTAATCCTTGCACCGAATCTCGAAAAATCAGTGAGAACGATGCCAAGACATACCACAAGAATATGGTTATTGACGAGTACGACCTCAAGGAAGTACTTTTCCTTCGCGAGGGCAAGTCAATGGCCGATCAATCTGCCTCGGAAGGTGACGCCGACAAGAAAAACGGTTCTTCCGTAGCAGCATCCTATCTGAAACCGGGTTCAATTTTGGGTTCCGCTTTGGGCACAGCTTCTTTTGCATCTGCTGCTTCTCCATATTCCGGAAGCAATACACTTAAGACCTCTTACGGTTCTTACGGACGTCTTTCCGACGAGGAGAAAAAGGCTTCCAAGGAAGCAGCCGCAGCTGCTTTGGCCGCAGCAGAGGAAGAAGATTTCGAGAAGTCAAACTACAGCAGAAAATCCGACTACGAAGAAGACGGTTTTGATTTTGATTCCGTTAAGGGCACCGGTTCAGGATACGCAGTAGGTTCTGTTCCTATGTCCGGATACGACGGTGAGTCTTTCGTTTCATCTTCTTTCACTTCCAATCCAAACTACGGTGAGGGTCTTGATTCCGATGCATATCTTAATTCCAACCTTTACTCGGACGGTTCGGCTTCAGCCGGTGACGACTCCGGTCTCGGACCGACGTTGGACTTCAATTCCGGATTCACAAACAGCAACAAGGTTCCGCTCGGCGGTTCCGACAACTTGGATGACGGTTACGACAGTCTCCTTCCGAGAAGATAAGCTTGGATTTATTACAACTTGAGAGTTACAGGCGGACGTTTGAAAG